>QHZE01000174.1 GCA_003225335.1 Acidobacteriota bacterium | reverse complement strand
GGCTTTCCGCTCAGGCGATCTGAGCGCGGCGCCCACCGTGATCTATGATCCGGCCACTGGAAATCCCGACGGGACTGGACGCACGCCATTCCCCAACAATCAGATCCCCGACAGCCGGATCAGTCCCATTGCTAAGAGAATCCTCGCTCTGATTCCGCCGCCCACCTCATCCGGATTGACGAACAACTATCAGGCGCCGACGGTGCTCACCAAAGACACCAATGCTTTCGACGTCAAGATCGACCAAAGGCTGCGCCAGTTCGACAGCCTGTCCGTCCGTTACTCCTTTTCGCGTCCGAGAGTCTTCGACCCGGGTGTGTACGGAAATCTTGCCGGAGGGCCCAGGAATGACGGGTTCGCGGGCGAGGGCATCCAGCGCGCCCAGAATGGCGCCCTCAATTACACGCACATCTTCAACCCGCGCTTCATCACCGATTTCCGCTTTGGCGTGATGCGTTACCGCAACGACGCCACAAACCAGGACATCGGGACCAAGGCGGCGGACGACATCGGGATCAAGGGGGCCAATATCGACCGGTTCACGAGCGGGCTCACATACATTAACGTCGATAACTTCACGAACAATCCTATCGTGGGCTTCTCCCCGAGCCTTCCTTGGATCCGGGCGGAGACCAATTTCGACTTCGTCAGCAACTGGACCTTCGTCAAAGCCAACCATACCCTGAAGTGGGGTGTGGACGCCCGTCGCAACCGCGACGACCTGCTGCAGACTCAAACCTACTCGCCTCGGGGCCGGTTTTACTTCAGGGCTGGAACGACAACGCTTAAGGTCCCTACTGGCGCCAAGGCACCTGCAACTGGCATAGGAAACTCCTTCGCTTCTTTCCTGCTCGATCTTCCGAACGAGTATGGGCGCGATTTGCCGGGTATCTTTCCAACATTCCGGCAGACACAGTTATTCACCTACTTCCAGGACAAGTGGCAAGTCACTCCCAAGCTGACGCTGGACCTTGGCCTGCGTCACGAGATCTACTTCGCGCCGACGGCCGCCGTTCCCGCGGGGTTCTCGAATTATGACCCGGACGGCAACCGCCTGTTGCTGTCCGGCAAAGGCGGCAATCCCGGCGATCTCGGTGTCGGCACGCGCCTCAAGAGTTTTGCGCCCAGGACGGGTCTCGCCTACCGGCTCACCGAGAAGACGGTCATCCGGGCGGCTTTCGGTATCACGATCGATCCTTCCTACCCCGACGACAAGTGGGCCTACAACTACCCCGTGAAGCAGAACAACGCGTTCCTACCGCTCGATTCCTACAGCGCTGCCGGCTCAATGGCAGCCGGCTTTCCGCCCCCGCTGCCGGTGGTGATCCCCGATAGCGGGATCATTGCGAACGCTCCGACAGCGCAGGCTTACGTGATAATTCCGGCCGGGCTCCGCCAGGCCTACATCGAGGCCTGGAACCTCGCCGTTCAGCGCCAACTCCCGGGTAACTTTGCCCTGGAAGCCGCCTACGTGGGAAACCATGCCGTTGGGATCCTCAACAGGGTGAACCTCAACGCGGGTCAGATCCCGGGAAAGGGCGCGGCTGGGCAACCTCTCAATGCAAGGTTCGGCCGAAAGGCCGATACTATCGGTTGGGCCCGCATGGGCGGGAATTACAACGGGCTTCAGGTCAAGCTCGACCGCCGTTACGCGAACGGATTCGCCCTGACGACGGCCTATACGTTCAGCAAGTCGATAAACTTCGCGGACGACAACGGCACTCTGGACATCCCCATCAATTTCCGCATGAACCGCGGGCGCGCCAACTTCGACCGCGCGCACATGTACGTGCAGAGCTTCATCTACGATGTGCCGGCCGGTCCCGGCAAGCGATGGCTGTCATCCGGATTGGCGGGGCGGATACTCGGCGGCTGGCAATTCAATGGCGTGCTTTCCGGCTACACGGGCACGCCGATGACGTTCACGTACAGCACGGCTTCGCTGAATGCACCAGGAAACAACCAGAGGGCAAATGTCAACGCAACGCCGTCTGTGCTCGGCAACGTCGGTCCGGGAGTGAAATGGTTTGATACCAGCGTGTTCTCTTTTCCGGCAGCGAACACCTTCGGCAACGCCGCGCGGAACACCTTGAGCGGCCCCGGTTACGTCAACCTCGACCTGTCCCTGATCAAGCGGTTCCAGTTCACCGAGCGCTGGCGGATGGAGTTGCGCGCCGAGACGTTCAACTTCACCAATACGCCTCACTTCAACAATCCGAGTTCCGCTCTTGACTCGACCCAGTTTGGAGAGGTGAGGAGCGCTTTCGGCGAGCGGCAGGTCCAGCTCGGCCTGAAGTTAATCTTTTAGCGCATCTTCTTCCCACGGAGAGCACGGACCTGCTGAGCCACCACCAAACCGATTCACCACAGAGTCATAGGACGTGAGAAAAAATGTAGCGCCGGCTTCCAGCCGGCAACGGTCCTGTTGACGCAAAAGGAGTTATCCAGGCCCGCCTGCCGGCGAGACGCCGGCGCTACGATTTTTTCTCACGTCCATAGAATGCATAGCCGCCCCTGCGCCGCGACGAAGTCGACGTCGGACATGGTCGAGGAGCGGCAACAAAGCCGATACGCGCCCTTCGCCGCCGCGCCCCTTCGGGCTGCGGCCCGCAGGCCCCGCTGGCTTTGTTGCTCGCGCCTCACATACCGCCCCGGGTATAGCCCGTCGCTCGCGCCTCGCCAGCGGGCCTGGGGGCCTGCAGCAAAATGTGAATTTATTTCTGCGCGATCCCTTAGTATAAGCAATGCAGGAGAACATGCGGTGATCGCTTATTCGGTTTCCAACACTCGACGTTGGTCGATCGTAGGTTTGCTCTTTCTTGCCTCGCTCATCAATTATTTCGATCGCGCGACGATCTCGATCGCGCTCCCGCTCATCTCGAACGATTTGAGACTCAGTCCTTCCACCAAAGGCCTGCTCCTGTCCGCATTCTTTTGGTCTTATGCGCTGATGCAAATTCCCGTTGGTTGGTGCGCCGACCGCTTCGATCTGCGATGGCTTTATGCCGGAGCGTTCGCTCTCTGGTCGGTTTCGCAGGGACTGACGGGGCTGGCCGGGAGCCTGGTAGTGCTGATCGTGTTTCGCATCCTGCTTGGCATCGGCGAATCGATCTATCTTCCCGGGGGAACCAAGATCGTCAGCATACTGTTCGGGCCGGCAGAGCGAGGGCTGCCATGCGGCCTCTTCGACTTCGGCACACGTACGGGCCTTGTACTCGAAGGCATCCTGATCCCGTGGTCTCTTGTTCACTATGGATGGCGCCGAACGTTTGTGATCGTAGGTTTTTCAGCGATGTTGTGGCTTGTTCCCTGGCTCTGGACCATGCCTTCGCTCCGCGGCGACAGCGCGCGCGCCGCCCATAGGGTTCGGGTGCCGGGTTGGCGTCGATTTGTCGTTCCGTTACGCAATCGTAACCTTCTCGGCATTTGCCTCGGGTTTTTCTGTTTTGACTATTACTGGTACCTGCTTGTGACCTGGCTGCCGGACTATCTGGTGACGGTGCGGCAGCTGACGATCCTCAGAGCCGGCCTTTACTCCTCGCTCCCCTTCTTCGTTTTCGGCGTGAGCGAGCCGATCGGCGGATGGATTGCGGACCGCCTGATCCGAGTAGGCTGGAACGAAACCCGTACGCGCAAGGGAATTGTGACGCTCGCCTTCTCCACGGGCTTGCTTGTCATCCCGGCGGCGCAAGCAGCAAGCGCCAACAAGGCCATCCTCCTGATTATCGGCGGGTCCCTGGTCGGGCTGGCGACAGGAAACTTGCTGGTGATTCTCCAGTGTTGCGCGCCGCCGGACGAGGTCGGAATCTGGACCGGTTTCGAGAATTTCTTTGGCAACATCGCCGGCATTCTCGCGCCCTTGCTCACGGGACTCCTGATCAGCCGAACCAGATCGTATTTCCCCGGATTTGTCCTGGCTGCCCTGGTTCTGATGACCGGGCTGATTGCCTACTGGTTCATCGTCGGCGAGCTGAAGCCGGCCGAGGAGACATCGCCTTCATAAGCCGGGCATCCGCGATCGCCGATGTGGTCAGAGGGAATGCGGTATTGCGTCGCGTTCTGTTCGGTGATCGAAAGGCAAGGGATGGCGGCGATTACGCGCCGCAGCTGATGTCACGTCCCGGCTTCACTGCATTTTTCTTCCCATGAGCTCTTGAAGCGCAAGATAGTTCAGCGGCCGCTCACGCGGCGTGAAGTAGCCCTTCGGGAACCACATCACCGCGAGCGTCACATTTCTCGGATTCGAACTGAATATGCGAAGGTAAACAGCGAAGCGGTTGCCGTCCGGAAGCAAGGTGTTGTCAGTAAGCGGAAGGTCAAACCACGTAAGAGTAAAGCGATAGGAGGGTGATGTCGGCCCGGGCTGCTTCTGGCTCGACAGGAATGGAGTAACGCTTACGTCCACCGTCTGGTTTTCCCAGCTCGGTTTCACGACCACCATCCGCAGAGTGTCAACCTCGTCGGGGGATTTCAAGTCGATAGGTTGCGCGAATTGTTGGCTGACCATACATGGATCGTCGCTCGTGCCGGGTTGATCGGGATCAGATCCTACCCTCAGCAAGTAGACTTCGCATCCATGCCGGCTGGCTTTGTCCCATTCCAAGGCAATCGAGGCTTTCTGCCGCTCGGCGATGCGGCGCGCGATTGACCACAACGGCTCGCGGGGGTCAGGGGCTCCTGGAGCATAGGCGCCTTTGGGAGCCAGCCTTTGGGCGGCGTCTTCCATCAACGGTTTCAATTCAAAATTCTCATGGAAGTTAAGCGCCAGGAGCTCCGCGAGCAACCTTTCGCGGTCGGGAGGAATCAGGCCCCCGTCTTTTTGCGCCCCGGCAACGGGAGTAATGACGGGAGTAACAAGGGTCCTGAACATATCGGCGCGGAGTTGGCTCTCAGCCTGTTCTCGCTGACTCTGCAAGGTAATGGTGGTCGTCAAGCGTTGATAGTCCAGGGTAGCCTTGGCCAGCTTGTCTTGGAACGAATTGGCAGCAAAGGCGACCGCGAGAACGGCAACCGCTCCCAGCAACTTGGCCAATACGTCGAGAATGCCCAGCCAGTTCGCCGAATTTCCCTGTTTCCGCCCTTCCCCGGGGCTCGACCCTGCTGCGTCACCGTCCATGGCGTTACTTCCGTTTCTTCAGACGAATGTCCTGGTGGGCGGACTGGGGGTAACTCTCTACGATACCCTCCAAACTGGGGTCAGGCTTGCCGTCACGGAGAGGATGTACCGTGTACCTCCCAGGTTCGAGGTACACGCTGAAGTTCCCCGACTCATCGGTCTTGAACTTAACGGCTTCTCCTTTTCCAGCTTCCACGACGAAGGTCGTATTCGGTAGAACACTTCCGCCTGGATCGTAAACGCGCCCTGAAACAATGTCCGCGCTCGCGGAAATCGGCAGGCAGAGAGTGAATGCAATAGCAACGAGCCGGCCTGCCCACGTTGTGCCTGTGTTTCCTGGCCGGGTCCTCCGGCTCGGGCCGGGAATGTCAATCTTTGTTTGAGCGCAAACCATAAGCAACCTTCCTGGCTGGAGGCTTTTCAGGCTCGCCTCTCTTGATGGAGGCTTCATCGAAAGAATTTATTTGTGTCAGCGAAGAGGATCCCCCCCGGACGCGAGTCAATATGCGTATCCTACGCCGTCATTGTCTCAATGCAACCCGAAAATGAAAATGGTCAAAAAGCCCTGCGCAGCTCCGGCACGATCAGCCAAATGACCAATGAAAAATGACAAATGGCAGTTCGTTGCCGGGACTTCTGAATTCCATTTGTCATTGGTCATTTGTCATTTGTCATTTGTCATTTTCCTCTGCCTTCTCAGCGGGCGTGAGAAAAAATAGGAAATTGCAAAAACGCCCCTAGTGTTTTCAACAACTTACGGGCGCGAAAAACGAGGATTCTGAATTTTTTCTCACAACCAGCGCCTCTGCGGTGAGGTTCGGAGTTCAGGCTTTAGCCTGCTTGGGCGCAGTACAGCCTAACCGAAGGGAAAGACGCTTGGGAACCCGGGGATACCCTGGGAAAAAAACCAGCCTTGGCCCCGATTACTGGGGGAAAAAGGGGTCAGATCTGAGGCTTTCCACAGTTCCGTGTGAGGTCAGTTCTAGTGTTAAAGAAGCACGGAAACGAGGACTCGTTGGGCAGCAGCCTCCATGAAACCGTCAACCGAAGGAATTCTACTCATAGGCTCTTTTCCTCGCTGAAGCCGATCTACGCCTAACCCGCAGGCGATCGAGATTTTTCTCCTATCCGGAGGAACCTCCGCGTTCTCTGCGGTGAGATCCCTTTTGGTGGCGGCTGGGCTGCGCCGTGTATCTCTGTGTCTCCGTCATGAATCAGGACGTGCGAATCCTTGTTGCGAGCTGTCTCGCCGAGGGACGGAGTAGCCCCCAGAGCTAGGCAATTCGGGCGATTGACGAACAGGGTGTTTGT
>QHZE01000173.1 GCA_003225335.1 Acidobacteriota bacterium | reverse complement strand
GGCGCGAAGGACGAGGTTTCCGTCTTTCTCCAAAACATCCACCGCCGGCCGCCAGGTGTCCGCGCTCTCGTAGATGAAAGACCGGGACGGCCAATCATTGAACAAATCCTCGAAAAACGGGGATACCAAGGCCGGAAGTGCCGATCGTAACGGAGATTCCGAGCTGCGAACCCTTGGAATAAGTTTCATAATTTTGTGCCTCCTTTGTGTTAGAAAGTTCTTGCTACATTCCAGTTCTTTAGCGCCTCATAGCTTAGTCTGGCGCTGTGCCTGAAATAGTCCGCGCACCGCTGCTTACTTCGCGGAAACCGGTATCGTTTTCGGCTTTACCTCTGGTTTCTGCGGAATCGTCACGGTAAGAATTCCGTCCTTGTAGTCCGCCTTTATTTTTTCCGGGTCCACTGTTTCCGGAAGGGTAAAAGATCGGGCGAATGTCCCGTAGAAACTCTCAGCCAGGTAATAGCTGTTTCGATCCTCGCCGGGCTCCGGCTTTCTCTCGCCTTTCAAAGTCAAGACATTCCCTTCAAGTTTCAGGTCAATATCCTTCTCGCTGATGCCTGGCAAGTCGGCTCGGATGTGCAGGTTGCCGTCTTTTTCCAGGATGTCAACAGCCGGCTTCCACGTGTCGCCCCGCCCGTCGGCCAGGGTGCGGAACGGGTACGTGTTCAAAAAGTCCTCGAAGAGCCTCGACACTGTGGGAAAGGGACTTGCGGTTGAATCCGACTGCCGAGTGGGACTGGTTGCTCTCATGGTCATCTCCTCCTTTGTTATTTTGTTATTTTGAATTTCGGTAACTATCGCGTCATTGTTGAACGCCGGATTGTATTAGGATCTTAGTCTCTTATTGTCAACATGAGCTCGCTCGTTTGTGGGCTTTTGTTCGGGGTTCCTGAGAGGCTTTGAAAAAAATTGACGCGACGTAGGCGCGGCCCTGCGTGGCCCGCGAGTCCGGGTTATTCTTGGCCGTGCGGGCGACGACATAGGGTCGCCCTACGGGCGGATGGATTTTTTCACACCTTCTGAGGCATCAGGCCTGCGCCGGAATTTCACTTGCTTTTCAAACCCCGCCACAATAAAAAAGCGCTCACTAACCGTAAGCTCGCGATCGAGTTGAGGGAGACTACGCGAATGGCCACACAGCCGAGCACCAAGTACCAACCTTTCGTTCCCGAACAGGCCAGCATGAAGGAGTTCACGGCCCGGGCCATGCTCATCGGTCTGGTCATGACGGTGGTTCTGGGCGCGGCTAACGCGTACCTGGGGCTGCGAGCCGGAGTAACGATTGCCGCGACGTATCCTGCAGCCGTCATTTCAATGGCCATCCTCCGCGTCCGCCGGGGGACCATTCTGGAAGAGAACATTGCGCGGACCGCCGGGTCCATCGGCGAATCCGTCGCCGCCGGAGCCATCTTCACCCTGCCCGCCTTCCTGATCTCGCGCTCCTGGCCGTCATTCGGCTTTAAGGACGCATACTGGAAGTCCACAGCACTGATGCTGGTCGGGTCCGTCCTCGGTGTGCTGTTTGTCTCGCTGGTGCGCCGGGTGATGGTCGAGGACCCTGAGCTTCCGTTCCCCGAGTCCGTCGCTGCAAGCGAGATTCATAAGGCGGGACAACGCGGGGCCGAGGCGGCCCGATTCCTCTTCTACAACATCGGATTCGGCGCGCTGGTCTATATCCTCGGCGTATTCCGGCTATTCGCGGCCGACAAGGAGGCCTTCGTCCGGATCGGCCAATTGGGCCGCAGCACGGTGCGGTTGGGGCCCGGCGGCAACGCGCCGGCGCTCAATGTGGGCGGCGTCACCGTGGCGCCGGCCCCCAGCGTGAGCCCGGCTTACGTCGGGGTCGGCTACATCATCGGTCCGAGGCTGGCGGCGTTGAACTTCTCCGGCGGCCTCTTCGCCTGGGGCTTGATGATTCCCATGCTGATCTACTTTCTCGGGCCGCAATTGCAGAATTTCCTGCCGCCCGGGCCGGCCGAAGCGGGCCCTTGGGAGGGCCTCGCTAACCAGGTGTGGCGCTACATTGTGCGTCCCATCGCCGTGGGCGGCATGATGGTCGGGGCCGCCTACACGCTGTTTCGCATGCGGAAGAGTCTGTCGATCGCCCTCGGACGGACGTTGAAGGAGCTGACCGCCCCGCCCGCGGAGATGGACAAAGAGGGACGTCTCAATCAGTACATGAGCTCGAAGAGCGTGCTCGGGCTGATCGGCGTCACGTTCATCGTTATGGCCATCCTGTATGTTTACCTTGCGGGGACAGCCTTCGTCGGGCTGGTCGCGGCCGTCGTCATGCTGATCGCCGGATTCTTCTTCTCGACCGTCTCCGGAAGCCTCGCAGGCATGATCGGATCTTCGAATAACCCGATTTCGGGGCTGACGCTCTCGACGCTGATCATCGCGGCCCTGTTGCTCGTGACGCTCGGTGTATCGGGCGCCCCGGGGGTTGTAGCCGTGCTTGGCGTCGCGGCGGTGGTTTGCGTTTCGGCGGCTGTCGCCGGTGAACTGCTCCAGGACTTCAAAGTTGGCTACATCCTCGGGGGTACCCCGCGGACCATTCAGATCGCCGAGCTGATCGCGGTGGTGGTTGCCAGCCTGGTAATGTATTTTCCGCTCTGGATCCTGCACGAAGGTAACATCCGCTCCGGTGGAATCGGCTTTGGCAGCCGTGAATTACCCGCGCCGCAGGCGGGTTTGATGGCGTCGTTGGCCCAGGGCATCGTAGGGGGCGAGATGGCCTGGCCGCTGGTTGTCATGGGGATGCTGATGGGCCTGGTCATGATTCTCGTGCAGGTCCGCAGCCCGATGCTGTTCGCCGTAGGCATGTATCTGCCGCTTGCGACGACCTTCGCCATTTTCGTCGGCGGAGCAATCCGCGGGTTAACCGAGGCGCTGCGTGATCGCGGCGGCGAGCGCATGCCGGGTCTGATGACGCGACTCGTCTTTGGTCAGAATGCCCCGCTCATTCTGCGGGACGCAGTGCTCAACGACGCCCAGAAAGCGCGAGTCGAGAACACCGGCATCCTGATCGCATCGGGGATGATTGCCGGCGAGGGACTCATGGGCCTGCTCGTGGCTGCGTTCGCCTTGTTCGAAGTGCGGACACCTGTAATTTTCACCGAGCCCTCCTACGCTGTAGGGCTGGTCGTGCTGGGGATTCTGGCTTATGTATTGGTGAAGGTACCGTTAAGCAACGCCGGTTCTCCCGACGAGCCCGCCCCGCCCACCGCCATCATGTAGGTACGACGGCAACCAGAAAGCGAAACCACGGATGAACACAGATCGGTGTTTATCTGTGTTCATCCGTGGTTTCATTTTGTGCGGTTTACGCCGGTGAAGAACCTTTCCAGGTTGCGAAGGATTTACAGATGCACGGTTTCAGAGATATGACCATAGGGCGATTGCTGAGCGACCTCGCGCTCTCTTTGCCGGACCAGGAGGCGCTCGTCTATCCTGACAGAAACCTTCGCTGGAGTTTTTCCCGATTACAAAGGGAGGCGGTCCAACTGGCCCGCGGGTTGATGGCAGCCGGAATCGAAAAGGGCGACCGGGTGGCGCTTTGGGCAACAAATGTTCCGGAATGGATCGTACTCCAGTTCGCTCTCGCCAAGGTCGGCGCCATTCTTGTGACGGTAAACACGTCTTTGCGGCGCAATGAGGTGGAATACCTGCTCCGGCAGTCGGAAACCGGCACGCTGTTCCTCATCTCCGGTTCCCGAAAAGTCAACTATGCTGAGACGATCTGCGAAATAGTACCCGAATTGACCCGGTCGCGGTCTGGGCATCTCAGCTCGGAGCGCCTCCCGTTTCTGAAGCAGGTGATCTACATAGGCTGCGATCCGCAACCCGGCATGCTGCGCTACAGCGAAATCACGGACTTGAGCGGCGGGGTCTCGATGGAAGAGTTCGAGCGCGCGGAGGAGAACCTCGATCCGGATGAAGTCATCAACATGCAGTACACGTCGGGCACGACAGGCTTTCCCAAAGGAGTGATGCTCAGCCATCGAAATATTTTGAACAATGCATCAGATATTGGGGATCGGCTCGGATACACGCCCGCGGATCGGCTCTGTTTGACCGTGCCCCTCTTTCATTGTTTCGGCTGTGTGATCGGCGTGCTCGGCGCTTACACTCACGGCGCCAGCCTGGTTCCGCTGGAGGTCTTTGATCCGCGACTGGCCCTCGAAAGGGTGAGCCGGGAACGGTGCACTGCCATATATGGCGTCCCCACCATGTTCATTGCGGAGCTCGATCAGCCGGATTTCGATCAATTCGACCTGTCGAGCTTGCGGAAAGGCATCATGGCCGGAGCGCTTTGTCCGATAGAATTAATGAAGCGGGCGATCGACCAGATGCATCTTTTGGAGTTATGCATTGCCTACGGTCTCACAGAGGCCTCCCCGGTCGTGACCATGACTTCCCCGGACGATCCCCTCGAGAAGAGGACCACAACGGTCGGGCGCGCTCTGCCTAATGTGAAGGTGCGAATCGCCGATCCGGCTACAGGAAAGGTTCTTCCCAGTGGTGAACAAGGCGAGATCCAGACCCGCGGGTATCATGTGATGAAGGGTTATTACAAGAACCACGAGGCAACGCGGGACGCGATGACCTCCGACGGCTGGTTACGATCCGGCGATTTGGGCGTCATGGACGCGGATGGCTATTGTGTGATCACGGGCCGAATCAAGGACATGATCATCCGTGGAGGGGAGAACGTCTACCCGAAGGAGATCGAGGAATACCTGAGATCTCATCCTGCGGTGAGCGACGTGGCCGTGTACGGAGTCCCGAGCTACAAGTACGGGGAGGAAGTTGCCGCTGCCGTGAAGCTCAAACCTGGGGCGCAGGTCACTCCGGTCGAGCTCGAGGAGTTCTGCAAGGGAAGTATTTCGGACTTTAAGGTTCCCCGATACATTCAGTTCGTCGACGAGTTCCCATTGACCGCAAGCGGCAAGATTCAGAAGTTCATCCTGCGCGCGCGGGCCGCTGAGGATTTTGGACTGAAACAAAATGATTCCAGTGACATCTAGTTTGCAGCGAGCAGGGAGCAGGGGGCAGATGTGCGCGTGAGCCGGTGCGCAGAGAAGCCGTGGAGCAGAGGCGCAGAGTCCAGAGGAAAGTCCGGTTCGACTCTGCTCCTCTGCTTCTCCACCCCCTGCCCCTCGGCTGTAGTTGAGCGCCGTTGAACGGCGGGTCGCGATGAGCTACTATTCGCGGGTATACGTATGAAGGGAGCCTGGCTCGGATTTTCCGATGCTTTTCTGAAGTTTTTCGGGCTCCGCCCTTATCACGCGGGGCCACGCACGGTAGATCCCTATAACATTTACGCGTATGCCGACGAGGATGAGGACAAGCGGGCGTTGCGTGTGGCGATGTTTGTCACCCTGCTGTTCCACGTCCTGCTTTTTGTGATCAGGTTCGCATCGGGCCAGCACGTCTTCATTCCGGACAACAAGCAGATCATCACTCTCCGGAACATCATCGGGCCGCCGTCTATTGCCGGCGGCGGTTCACCCAAGACGGCGCCGAAACATGTCGAAATCCCAAAGCCAAAGCCGCAACCCATCCCTTTCCCCGACCCGACGCCGGATGACCCGGAGCCCTTGTATCAGACAGTCCCCGACCCGGCGCCAGAGATTATTGCCCAGATCGGAACGGAGCTGAGCATAGGCGAAATCAGTGGGCCTCCAGGCCCAGGGGGCTATGGAGGAAGGGGCAAGGGACCCGGAGTTGGCGACGGTCCTGGTGGCCCAGGCGACGGGGTCTACACGCTTGGCGGGGGAGTGCGGCCCCCCATCCCGGTCAACCAGCCATTGCCCCTTTACACCGAAGAGGCGCGCAAGGCCAAAGTGGAAGGGCTCGTGTTGCTCCAGGCCATCGTCCGGAAAGATGGGACGGTGGACAGCTTTAAAGTCATTCGCGGATTGGGTTATGGCCTGGATGAGTCCGCCATCAACACGATTGCGACAAAATGGCGGTTCAAGCCCGGTTCGCTCAATGGCCAGCCGGTGGATGTCCAGGCAACCATCGAAGTATCGTTCCGCCTCTATTAGTAAATCCCACGATTCACCACGGAGACACGGAGAGCACTGTGATGGCACGGAGCTGAGTTTCGGGTTCCGTCGCGCTCTGTCATTACTCGTCGGTGAATTGTTCGCATTTTCGCTGCGGAAATTCTTTGTGATTCTTCGCGTCTTCGTGGTGCCGTTATGCTGTGCTGTTTGTGCCCGGTGAAATTTCCCCCCGGAATTGGTATCATGGGGGCTTTCGTTTCGAGGAGCAATGGTGCCTGAAGTGACTGAGATCAAGAATACACTCAACCTGCCGAAGACTTCGTTCAGCATGAAGGCCAACCTCCCCCAGAGGGAGCCGCAGATGCTGAAATACTGGGATGCTATCGATGTCTACGGAAGGATTCGTAAGGCGCGCGCCGGCCGTCCCCTGTACGTCCTTCACGATGGCCCCCCCTATGCCAACGGCGCCATCCACATGGGGACTGCGATCAACAAGATCCTGAAAGACATCATTGTCAAGTCGCATTCGATGCTGGGCTTCGACGCTCCTTATCTGCCCGGATGGGACTGCCACGGGCTTCCGATCGAGATCAAGGTGGATCAAATGCTCGGCGCGAAGAAGGCGGGCATGAGCAAAGTCGAGATCCGCCGCGAATGCCGGAAATATGCCGAAAAATATATCGACCTGCAGCGCAAGGGATTCCAGCGGCTGGGTGTTTTCGGCGAATGGGACCGGCCTTACCTTACGATGGATTTCTCGTACGAGGCCGACATCGTGCGGGCGTTCGGTGAGTTTGTCGACAAGGGACTTGTTTATAAGGGGCTCAAACCGGTGCACTGGTGTTTCTCGTGCAAGACGGCCCTCGCGGAGGCCGAGGTCGAGTACGAGGATCACGTCAGCCCTTCGGTGTATGTAGCCTTTCCGCTGGGAACGCAGCTGTCGGATTTGGATCCCGCGTTAGCAGAAGGAAACTGGTCGGTGGTCATCTGGACCACCACTCCCTGGACTCTGCCT
>QHZE01000172.1 GCA_003225335.1 Acidobacteriota bacterium | reverse complement strand
CGTCCAGTTGGTCGAGGAGGACGACCCGAGGTCGAGCAGTCCGGCTTGTACCGGGACCGCGCCCACGAGCAGGGTGATGAACGCGGCGGGTATTGCAAGGATCTTTCTTGCAAACATTTTGCGCTCCTATCGGAATGGGGCGAAACGGGAATTCTCGAATACGCCGGCGTAGCCGCGAGCACCACCGCCTTGCTCCAAACGGACTATACGTCAGCGCAAATGGAGGCGGCGCTCTTCGTTCCCGTCACCTCGATCGCCAGCGTGGGGATGCCGGTGTCAGCGGACCGCTCGTGTCGCGGATCGGATCCCCAAAGCGTCCCGCCTTCACGTCGGCGCGGACTGCGTTATAGGAACCCGATCGGTGGTCGCAGACATGGCGACGACGATGATGACGACTGAGCGAAGCTGGCAGCTCGTTTATCGGAGGCGAGACGGACTACTTAGAGGGCAGGCCGATGCGGCGCACGAGGTCCTGAAAGCGCGGGTCGGAGCGTAGCGGGTCCACCAATGGCTCGATGTTAAGCGTGGTCATCGGGTCTCTACGCTCCTGATAGGCCCTCTCGAGCCAGGCGAACGCCTGCTCTTTGTCGCCGAGGCCCGCATAGGCGAATATGAACGAGAACCTCGGTATGTTTCTGTCTTCCGGTCCCACGCGCTCGTCCAGGCGCTTCAGTTCGCTCACGAGCTTCAATGCCTCTGCCCGTTGGCCAGCCCGCGCGTGCGCATGCGCCAGCACCCCCAGAACAAGGGGCTCTCTGTCGGTGAAGATCAGCGCCTTTTGAAGTGCCGAAATGGCATTCTGGTGCATCCCCAGGGTCACATAGCTTTGGGCGAGCGAGATGCTCGCATCCGGGTAACCCGGGTCCAGCTCCAGTGCCTTCTGCAAGGATGCCATTGCCTCCTCGACTTGCCCGGCGAGGAAGTAAGCCCTGCCCGCCCAGGTGTTGACGACCAGCGATCCCGGATCCAGTTGCTGGGCGAATCGGGCCTGGGTCACAGCTTCCTCGAAGCGTTGCATGGCATAGAGGTACTGGGCATACCAGATGCGGGCCAAGGCGTAGCTGGGATTCAGCTCCACGGCGCGCCGATACTCTCGCTCGGCGCCGGCCCAGTCCCACTCGTAGAATGTGAGCCGGGCGAGAGCGGCGTGCGTTTCGGCTAGCGTCTCATCCAGCTTGAGTGCCTTCTCGACCCACTGCCTGGCCTGTACGCGGTTGGCCTCAGGGTTTCTTGCAAGAGACCCCCTGGTTCGGGCGTAGAGCTGGGCCATACCGGCATAGGCGGGAGCGAAGCCCGGATCTTTCGCAATCGCTTTCTCAAAGTATTCCTTCGCCCTCATCCAGCTTGTCCCCGCCGGTATCTTGTCGAAGTAGGCGCGGCCCAGCAGGTAGGCTTCGTAGGCTTCCGGATCTACACGCCGGGCAGTAGTGAGGCGCGCCTGCTCTTCCGCCGTCACCTTGACCCGAATCTTGCGGGCCACGTCCCGGGCCACCGCCCCTTGGACGGCAAGGACGTCCCGCGAATCAAACTCGTAAGTCTCCGCCAAGAGATGGCGCTCAGG
This sequence comes from Acidobacteriota bacterium, assembly GCA_003225335.1. Classification (GTDB taxonomy): domain Bacteria; phylum Acidobacteriota; class UBA6911; order UBA6911; family UBA6911; genus Gp18-AA60. Next base: position 5,213 of record QHZE01000172.1, on the reverse strand, counting down.
CACCGCCTCTACCAGGTTGGCAGTAATGCGGACTCGATCTCCGGAGCGGACCACGGCGCCGTCGAGCAGCGCATCCACCTTGAGCTCCCGCGCAATCTCCGACAACGGTTTCGCGGTTTGTCGGTAGCCTATCGCTGACCGGTACGAGAGCACTCGCAGGGTGCTGATTTTGCCCAGCTCGGTAATCAGCGCCTCCGTCATCCCATCCGCAAAATAGTCCTGCCGGGGGTCGCCCGAGAGGTTTTTCAGCGGCAGCACCGCCATGGAAGTGATTTCGCCTGCTGCCGGCCGGCCGAGCAGCCGGTCGCGCACTCCAGCCACATTCAATCCCAATCCGACTCCCACACCCAGCAGCACCAATCCCGCTGCCGCCCACCACACCGCGCTCCGGCGTCGGCTAGGTGCCGCTGGCTCTCCCGCTTCCAGCCGGACCCGGTCAACGTTCCACCAGATGTCAATCTCGGACGTATAGGCGCAGATCGTGGCTTTCTTCTTATGCGCATGCCGATGGACAGGTAAACCTTCTTTCTCCCACCGCCGGGCGGTACTTTCGTCGCGCTTCAGGTAGGTGGCAATCTCCTTCCAGGAATCCAGCCGTTCGCTCACCGGGGGCTCCCGCTGCTCGGGAGATGGCTGCGGTTTGTCTACGCTCATTACGTCCGCCTTGATCATGGACGCAAATCCCCAGGCCCCTGTCGGTTTCAACCCGCGCATGGCTAGCGAGCCGATGAGCGCATTTGCGCGCACCTGCACGGACGTACCTGTTGCCGGGACCCACCAGCATTCTATGCTTGGCAAGAGATCTCGCCCAGTCTATGAGCCGCATGTGCACACTCCGTTCGGTCCTCGCGTTGGCCATCCTCCTCCTCGTCACGCTGTGGGCCGTACCGGCCTATCCCTGGCACGGCACGGGAAATATCGCCGCTCTGGCGATCGACCCCGTGACGCCAACCACGCTCTATGCGGGGACGTGCGACCGCGGCCTGTTTAAGAGCACGGATGGCGGCGCGAGCTGGACCGCCACCGGCCTGACCAATATTTCGGTTTCCGCTCTAGCAATCGATCCCAAGACGCCCACCACCCTGTATGCGGGGGCCGTGACAGTTGACTGCGCGACGGGGGCATTGCTTCCACCAGTAGAAGCGGGCGTGTTCAAGAGCACGGATGGCGGTGCGAGCTGGGGTTACATCGGCCCCTACCAGGTTGTTTACGCCTTGGCCATCGACCCACAGACGCCGACCACCCTCTATGCGGGGACGTATTGGGAGGTGTTCAAGAGTACGGACGGCGGGGCCACCTGGAGCACGGACGGCGGGGCCACCTGGAGCGCCACGGGCCTTTTCTCTGTTCAAACCCTGGCAATCGATCCTGTGACCCCGACTACTGTCTATGCGGGGACCGCTTTTGCTAGCCCGGAGGGTTGGCCCGGCTTCGCATGGGAAGGAGGCGTATTCAAAAGCACCGATGCCGGAGCGACCTGGAGTGCCACCGGCCTGGTCGGGGGAGATTTTGCTGTGCTGGCGATCGATCCTCGGACCCCGACCACCCTCTATGCGGGCGGCGTGTGGGCCAACGATTGGTATACGTGGGTTAGGGGCCTATTCAAGAGCACGGATGGCGGTGCGACCTGGAGTACCAGCGGAGCGGATCCCTGCTGTGGTGTGGCGATCGACCCCCGGACGCCAACCACCCTCTACGCAGGAGACGCTAAGGGCGCCTTCAAGAGCACGGATGGCGGCGCGACCTGGAGCGCAATCAACACGGGCCTCACCGACATTCTCTCAGCCTATGGAGTCGGCTCAGCCGTCGGGACTCCGACAATAGATCCCTTAACTCCGAACACCTTGTATGCCGTGACGGCGATCGGCATGTTCAAGAGCAACGATGGCGGTGCAATCTGGAGCCCTACCGGCCTGTTCCAGCACTCGCCGCTAGTTTCCCTGAGCCTCAATCCCACCGTCGTGACGGCCGGAACCAGCTTGACCGGAACCGTGGCACTTATTACGGCGGCCCCGGCCGGTGGTGTGACGGTCGCGCTTTCGAGCAAGCACCCTTCTATTGCCACCGTCCCCGCCAGCGTGACCGTACCAGCGGGGGCCACGAGCGCGAATTTCGCAGTGTCTACAAGCTCGAATCCTAACTCTACTGCCGTGGTGATCACAGCAGCCTTCGATGACGCTACTAGGTCCGCCCTACTCACACTCACCTTGATGCCGGCAGTGACTCTCTCTTCCCTGAGCCTCGATCCCACCAGCGTGACCGGGGGCACTCCCTCGACCGGAACGGTGACCCTGAACACAGCGGCGCCGGCAGGTGGAACTGCACTCGCGCTCTCCAGCAGCAACACAGCTGTTGCCATTGTGCCAGCAATTGTGACCGTGCCGGCCGGGGCTACGAGCGCGAATTTCACCGTAGCTACCAGCCCGGTGACTGCTTCAACCTCGGTGGCCATCTCAGGAACCTACAGTGGGGTTACTGGAGGCGCGTGGCTCACCGTGATCCCGGCAACGACTCTCTCCTCCATGAGCCTCAATCCGAGCAGCGTGCCCGCGGGATCTCCCTCGACCGGAACGGTGGCCCTAAGTGCGGCGGCGCCCGCCGGTGGCGCGGCGATTGCGCTCTCCAGCAGCAACACTTCGGTTGCGACGGTCCCAGGCAGCGTAACCGTAGGGCCTGGAGCCACGAGCGCGAATTTCACGGTCTCCACCAGTTCTAGCTGCACCTCTTCGGCGGTCACGATCTCGGGCACCTACGGTGGCGTGACTAGGTCCGCCGGGCTCACTGCAACCTTGATCGCGGACACCGTCACCATCCAGCAGGCCGACTATTACGCTAGCAAGCATGAGCTCCGGGTCGCCGCTAAGAGTACCGGTTCCACCGCGACGCTCCGGGTCAACGTGACGTCGTCGGGAGAGTTGATCGGTACGTTGCGGAATCTCGGTGACGGTAAGTACGGTGGGCAACTCTCATGGCCTGTGAACCCGCAGAACGTCAGGGTCGTGAGCAGCCGGTGCGGGTCGGCGACGAGCGTCGTGAGGTCGAAGTAAAGTCGTCCAGGGAGTTCTGGAATCACCTTTGGGCCTATAGGAGGACATATGCGAAAACTAAGTTGCAGATTCAGTTTGGCGGCGCTGTGGACGGGGTTGCAGGCGGTTGCGTTGGCGCTGACGTTGGTCTCGCCAGCGGGCGCGCAGCGGTTTTCGGACTGGTCCGCGCCGGTTAACCTCGGGCCAACGGTGAATTCAGGCTCTGCGGACCAAACCCCGGTCATCTCCAAAGATGGGCTGAGTCTTTATTTTGCCTCGGACCGCCCCGGCGGCTTTGGCGGTCTGGACATCTGGGTCGCGCAGCGAGCCAGCGTTAAGGATCCCTGGGGGCCCCCACAAAACCTCGGCCCTATCATCAACACACCCTTCAGCGAGATTTCGCCTGCGCTTTCAGCAGACGGCCGCCAGTTGTTCTTTCAAAGTGCCCGCCCCGGAGGTTTTGGCGCTCTCGATATCTATGTGTCGCGGCGTCACAACAAGCGGGACGACCTCGGTTGGGGACCCGCGGAGAATTTGGGCAGCAGGGTTAACACCTTCAACAGAGAGGCAGGACCGGAATATTTCAAGGATCCCGAGACAGGGATCATTACCCTTTACTTCAACTCGGACCGGCCGGGAGGTATTGGCGGCAATGATATCTATGCCAGCACGCTCCAGCCTGATGGGACCTTCGGCTCGCCTGCACCGGTGGAAGAACTCAGCAGCCCCGCTGATGACCAGGCGCTGGCCATCCGGCGCGACGGCCTGGAACTGATCATCGCCTCCAACCGGCTGGGGACGTCAGGTGGGCTTGACCTGTGGGTTACGACGCGCGCCAGCACTTCGGACCCCTGGTCGACGCCGGTCCACCTGGGGCCTGTCCTGAATAGCGCGGCTGTCGAGGCTGGCGTCGCGCTTTCCTCGAAAGGTACGGCCCTCTACTTTCACTCGGATCGTCCGGGTGGTTTCGGGGCTTTTGACATTTACGTGAGCACGCGCAGCAAACTCAAAGAGCCGGACGACGACGACGAGGACGAAGCCGACAAGTAGCGGGATGAGTCCCTGTCCGGGTCACCTTTCCCGTGTCGGCGCGGCGGTAAACTGAAAGGAGGGTTCCGCCAGCCGGGCCGTGGTACCCGCTGCGCGGCCCGCGTGAGGCGCAACTTTCAGGTAATGCCCGGCGCCGAGTGGCTGGAGCTGCTGTGTAAACACATTCCCGATCGCTACGAGCACCTGGTGCGCTACTGCGGCTGGTATTCCTGGCGAGCGACGAGGCGCGCTGGATCACCGGTGTCGCGCTGCCGGTGGACGCGGGATTGCTCGTCACCAGCCCGGTGACCTACGCGCGCCTGGCGAAGCAGAGGTTCTAGGCGACGATGATCGCGCGGTAGTCGTTGACGTTGGTGCGGGTCGGTCCGGTGACGAGCAGGTCGCCGAGCGCAAAGAAGAAGCCGTAGCTGTCGTGCTTCGCGAGTAAAGCCTTCGCGTCGAGCGCCTTGGCCTTAGCCCGGGACAGCGTGTCCGGGGACAAAAAGGCCCCTGCGTTGTCCTCCGAGCCGTCGATGCCGTCCGTATCTGCCGCAATCCCCCAGACTTCATCCAAACCCTGCAGCTCGATCGCGAGCGAGAGCAGGAACTCGGCGCAGCGCCCGCCGCGGCCGCCCTCTTCGCGAACCGTCACCGTGCATTCGCCGCCCGAGATGAGCGCCACCGGCGGGCGAAAGGGAGTCGAGTATTTGCGGATTTCTCGAACCAGTCCTGCCATCACCTTGGCAACTTCGGCTGCTTCCCCGGTGATGGTGTCGCCGAGAATCACGGGTTGGATGTTCCGTTTCGCAAAAACTTCTGCCGCCGCTTCGAGCGAGCGATGCGGCGTGGCGATGATGCGGTTCTCGACGCGCCTGAAAACGGGGTCGCCTGGCTTAGGGGTTTCAGATAGGCGGCCGGGGAAGGCGATGCGGTATTTTGCAAGCACGGATCGGGCATCGTCGCAGGTCGTTGGATCGGGCGCGCAAGGCCCGGAGGCGATGTGCGTCGGGTCGTCGCCGGTGACGTCCGAGATGATGAGGGCCAGCACCGGCGCGCGGCACGCCGCGGCGAGCCTGCCGCCTTGAATGGCCGAGAGGTGCTTGCGCACGGTATTGATCTCCTGGATGGTCGCGCCGCTGCGCAGCAGCTGCGTCGTCA
>QHZE01000171.1 GCA_003225335.1 Acidobacteriota bacterium | reverse complement strand
CGTCAGGCTCTTCTCATGAGGCGGCACGAGATTCTGCGTCTCCAGAGTGCATCGGAACGGCAAGTCGTGACTGTCGAGGATGACGCGCTGGTTGGCGAGTTTCGGTTTGCCCTCCTCGTAGACGATGTCCGCTTCGAGCATCCGCGACGAACCTTTCTCCATCTGGTCCGGATACTGCGCGCTCACGTGCGTCCACGCGATGTGCATCCGCTTGCGTGATACCGCAGGCCCTTCGCTGCATTTCGTCCCGAGCGGCGCGGCCGGCTTGGTCAGGCTCTTGTCCAGGACAGAAAGCCAACACTGCGCGCGCGCGTCGCCGGGCTTCTGAGGGTCAAACTCCTCGGGTCCGGAAAGCAGAATGTCGCCGCTGGCCAGATACAACGCGCGAGTATAGCCGTGATGCCGATAATGATGCGTCAACGGCCGGATGACGCTCGTGGCGCGCTCCACTTCGTAAACGTCGCCAAACGTCTTTTCAAGAAACAGAATCCGCTTGCCATCGTGCGACCAGTCGGCGCGTTCTCCGAACCAGGTGATCCGCTTGATGTGCGCCGGTAGGTGGTCCGCCGGACTTTCGTCTTCTTTTTGTGATGATTCCGATTCGCCGCCCCTCAAACTGCACACGGCAAGCAAAACGGTGAACAAAAGGAATTTCGTGCGGAGGGCGAGAGTGATCCCGCTCCCGCGCCGGATGGCGAACGGGTTCGTTTGTGTCATAAAGCACCTCGTGCTTTGAGATCGTCGCTCATTCTGGGAGCACCCACTTCTATCCGAGGGGCACGTGAAGGGCAAGCGAAAACCTCAAGGGGCAAAGGGGCAAAGGGCCAGAGGGGCAGAGGAGACCATAAGCCTTCCCTATGCCCCTTGACCCCTAAGGCCTCGGAAAGGTGCCAATTCCCCCAAATGACAAATGACCAATGGCCGATGATAAATGACAAATAAACTGGGGCCCTTGACCCCTCTGCCCCTTTGTTCCTCTGCCCCTTTGACCCTTTGGCTCCTTTCGACTAAGCTTTTCCGATGGCAAGCGCGCTTCTTACGGCAGTCCTCTTGGGGATCACGTTACAGGCTGTTTGCATGTTCTATGGCTATCTGGTGCCCGGGCACGGAGCGTTTGCAAGGCATTTTACGATGGCGCTGGCCTCGACGTTCCTGATCGCACTGGCGCACAGCATGACTATGTTTTTCTTTATTGGTACGGGCAAGCACATCAAAGAACTGGTGAAGGAACACGGGTTGGGCCAGGAGGTTGTCCGGGAGACCATTCTCTATAAGAGCAAGCTCTTCCCCATAATGATGGCGGCCATAGCGTTTACCATGGCGCAGTTCATTCTCGGCGGTGGAGTCCACACGAGAGTTCTTCCTGCGTGGCTCCATCACATTCTGGGCTGGCTGGCCTTTGGCTCGAATGTCTATTGCTTTTTGCTGGAGACGAAATACCTCGTGTCCAATGCGCGCCTGATGAGCTCGGTGTACCGCGCTGTGGACAGATAACATTGCCCGGGGTGCATGAAACCTTTGCAGGGGCGGCCTTGCGTGGCCGCCCGACCCGCCGGGCGCCCGTCAAAGGCGCCCCTGCGGCGCGCACAGGTCGCGCCGCGCGGTTTGATCCGGCCGAGGGCTTTTCGAAAAAGGGCGTGAAACAATCGGGATGGTCTTTTATCTAAACTGGCGCGGTGATCCTGGCCAGGACCCGCAGAAGAAGGATCTCAAGCCGGAAGCGATCATTCAGGCTTTTGCAGACAAGGAGACCGAGTCCTACGAAGCCTGGATCCAGTATACCTACCGTCAACTCGCGGATATCCGCGTTGTCCCGGTAAACGGAGTGCCGAGGCAGGAACACTTGATACTGGTTTCCGAGGTGGTCTTCCGCGACGATGGAACCCGTGAGGTGAAGTCCGTACAGAAACGCGGTGGACTGCATAGTGTCGACTGGACGCGTGATGACAACGATGTGATCAACAATCTGCAGCCCTTTGCGCTTACGGCCAAGGACCTCCCCAAATATAACGTGACGTACGAGGGCAAGGAGCGTGTGGACGAGCTTGACTGCTTCGTCTTCTCGGTGAAGCCAAAGACCACAAAAGGGGGAATCTACTTCCAGGGGAAGATCTGGGTGGACGACCGGGATCTCCAGGTCGTGCGCACTGTCGGGAAACCCGTACCCCAGACGAGAGATAACCAGTTTCCGGAATTCGAAACGATCAGACAGATAATCGACGACAAGTACTGGTTTCCCGTCTGGACTCACGCCGATAGCAAGCTCCGATTCGATAACGGCGTCTTCCATGTTGAGGAAACGATTACGTACGAGCAGTACAAGCGATTCGGTTCGAAAGCCACCATCGATTTCGGCAAACCGCCCAAGGAATGACGATTGACGAATGAGGGAAAGAAACTCGCCAATCGTCGCTCGTAAATCGTCAATCAGGATGGGGGACAGAAATGCGCCGGAAGCTCCGAAAAGTGCTCGAGAATGAGATCACATCCCGAGGCCTCGAGCGCAGTGCGCCCGCAAAAGCCTTCTGAGATTCCGCAGGTGATGACACCCGCGGCGTGCCCCGCATCGATGTCCACAGGACTGTCCCCCACCATTACCGTTTCGTTCGGCTCTACCTTGCAGCGCCGCATCGCTTCCCTCAAAGAAGCCGGATGGGGTTTGAGGTGGGGAGTGCTGTCGCCTCCGAGGATCGCGCAAAAGCGGGACGATACACCCAGACCTTCGAGTATCTGCCTTGAAAGCCTTTCCGTCTTGTTCGTCACGACGGCGAAATGCGCCCAGGAAAAGCTGTCCAGAGTTTCGCGAACGCCCGGATACAGGCTTGTGGTATCCAGCGAATGCCTTTGGTATTCCTCGACGAACAGCTCAACACCCCTGCGGACCTGTTCCGGCGTGGCCTCGCCTCCTATGGCCTCACGCAGAACGCGCTGGATGAGCTTCCGCGCGCCGTCGCCCACAAACTCCACGACCTGGCTTCTCGCCACATCTTGAAGGCTCATTCGCGCGAGCGCCAGGCTTACCGAGTTCGCAATGTCGATCCTGGAATCGATAAGCGTGCCGTCCAGGTCAAACAGGAACAGACGGCACGGCCAGGGGGAACGAAACTGCATTCAGTCCCCGAGCAACATCAGTATGTGTCCGAGCTCCGGAAGTATCAGGCTCTCGATCGCGAGCTTACAGGCGCGAGGGCTTCCCGGCAGACAAAAAATGGCTTTGCCCTTGATAGTCCCGGCGGTAGCGCGCGAGAGCATCGAAGCGCTTTTGGCCTCGGGATAGCTCAGCAGCATGAAGAGCGAATTGAATCCTGGAAGTTCCTTCTCGAGCATGCCCCGCACGGTTTCAATGGTGATGTCGGTTGGAGACAGGCCGGTGCCGCCGGTAGTTATGATAGCCTGAACATTCTTCTGGCGCACCAACTCGCGTACGGTGGCCCGGAGAACATTCCGGCTGTCCGCTATGACCTTCCGCACTGCTACATCGTGACCGTTTTCCTGGAGCAGACTTTCAATGAGCTCTCCCGACTGATCGTTGTCGACGGATCGTGAGCTCGACAGTGTAATAACTGCTACGCTTGCGCGACCTCTGGCCTTTTTTTGGTGTTCGGCGATTGTGTCCTTGAGCTTAGGTTCAGGCATGACGACATCCTCCAACGGTGTCAACACGAATATGTTGGAGATTTCGCGGTGAGGGCGCGTCATGATGCCATGGCCCCAACCGTCAATCAAGAAAAATTCCTGCGCAACCAAAAACTTCGCGATGCTGCGTCTTCTTGGTGGTAAAGGCTGGGCCCAATCCACGACGAAGACACGAAGACGCGAAGAACCGGTAAAGCTAACAGGGTTTGGGTTGGGGTTGCGGGCGTTTCTCGCGTGGGCGATCCCGTTCTCCAGGCGGAGAGGGGCTCGGGAAAGGCGCTCGTTTCGAAACCTGGCTCGTTCTTCCGGCGTCATTCGCGCAACTCGTCGGGTTCGTGATGGCTACCATTGCCATAAATACGTTGACCTATCGTACTACTATGCCGAGAATCGTTCACCACTGGAAAGGACTCTTCTGCGTTTCCCTGGGAGCGTCCCACCGGAACGTCAGACACGCAGAGCGCGCTTGAAGCAGGTGGCTGAAAACAGATCGTTGTGGATTGCGATCGCTGTCCTGGTTCTCCTCGCTGGGATCCTGGCGTGGGCCTTCTTAAGCTCCGGGCCCATGCGATTGATCGTGCTGTTTGACGAAATTGGGGGCCTCAAGAAAGATGCGCCTGTCGTATGGAGGGACTTCACGATCGGCAAAGTCGTCGATATCCAGCCCTTGGTGGATAACCAGTTCGGAGTGACGATCGAGCTGAGAGAAGACTACGCTTCCAAGATAACGCGCGGGTCCGAATTCTACCTGAAGCCCGCGCCCTTGTTGGGAATCTTCGATCAAGACGTGGTAGAGGTTGTAACTCCTCAGTCCCCGCTCGCCCCTTTCACTAACGGAGAGAAGGTTCGGGGAAAACGCTATCCCGCATCGCTCTTTCCGGAACAGGCCCGGCGCTGGAGCCAGGAGTACTTAAAAGAGCTCACGGACCAGGCTGGCCGTCTGATCGAGGCGTTTCGCGACTCGCCATACCGTAAGGATGCCGAAGAAGTCTTGCGACAGCTGAAGGAGATCGGAGAGCGCGGAACCGCTCTCGCCAAAGACCAGCTTGAGGATTTTCGGCGGGCCCACGAGAAGGATTTGGAGCGCATCCGCAAGAAGCTCGAGCAGATTCGCGACGAAATGCGCAAGAGGGGCGACAATGGGGGAGCGGAGAAGGTAGAGAAGGAAATTGGCAAAATGAAGTAACAACAGGGGAATCCAAGAATCCAAGAATGAGCAGATTCGCGACGAGACGATGCAGAAGCGGAGAAGGTAGAGAAGGAAATGAAGGAATAACAGGGGAATCCCAGGAATCCAAGACGAAACCATTCTTTGAGGCGTGTCATTCTTGAATTCTTTGATTCCTCCTCGGAGACGAAGGACTAAAGCTTTTCTCAGATTGAACGAAGAGATTGGCGGGGAAATGAGTTATCCGACGCCCCGCGCGCACCAGACCCCCCCTTCTGCGTAATCGAGAGAAAGCGAACCATGCAAATTGAGGACCAGGTCCTCTCGCGCCTCGAAGCCGTTCTCGCCGAGGCCGAGGGCAATAAGGAAAACCACAACGGGTCAGGTGGAGGCGCGCCCACGCCCTTTGGCCTGTATGAAAGAGAACGGAACCTGTACCACCAGCTCATCAACCTCTATCGGACCTCAGGGAATGAAGCCAAACGACAGTTGCAGGATACTCTGGGGCTGCTCGCCGCGTTTCATGGAATCATCGAGACTATCAAGAGAAACGAGAACTTCCAGGAGATCTGCTCCAGCGTCGTGGACTTTAGCCTCCGGGACTTGGGCGCAGAATACTGCGGCATCCTGCTCTTCAAAGAAGAGGATTCGACAGAGGATCCCTTCTGTCTCGAGGGCGTTCAGGAGAAAACCAGCTTTCTTCGAATCCACTCCGGCGGGAGGTTGCTGGGCAGTGTTCAGTTCGAGGAAACCGTGACACGGCTCAGCCGGGAATCCGGCGAGTGTCTCAATGTGGGAGATGTTTGTCTGGACGCGCGTTTCGACGAGGTGGACTTTCCCAGTGTGGTCCGCTCGTTCGTATCTCTCCCGATCGTACTAAATCGGGCCGCGGTGGGTTTTTTGATCCTGAGTCATTCACGGCCGCACTCTTTTGACAATTCCAAAATTCTGTTCCTGAAGATACTGGCGACCTCGCTGGCGCATGCGCATCTGACCACGTCCGCTCACACCAGGGAAACCAGCGACTTCGTTCGTCCTATTGCGGCGCCGCGGTTTGCCCGCGAGGATCACGACGTCCTGTCAATCATTGTGCTGGACTTTGAGGTAGTGGGTCCTCTGGGGCAAACGACTTCCCTGAGGAGAGACACGCTCAGGCAAATACGTGACAATCTGCGGGCAATTCTGGAGGGAAAGGAATCGGTGCTTGTCCAGGAAAATGGGGAATTGCTGGTTTTGCTCCCCGGGGTTTCAGGCGAACAATTGTTCTGCCGGGTTCGACACCTGAGAGACGCTTTTCAGCAGTGGAAGATCCGTCAGAATAGAGAGCTGCATCAAGTTCGCCTTAGCATAGGGTTTTCGGCCTGCGAGCAGGGACAAAACCTGGCCGAGGCTCTGGAGGTTGCCGCCTTGATGATGCATCCCGAGTTGGACGAGGAGCTGAGCGTCCCTGCCTGACAATCGGGCTCCCGGGCCACGAATTCACCACAAAGGCGCGAAGACGCGAAGAACCGCAAAAATGCTGCAAGTTATTTCGTGCGGCGAAGGCCCATTTCATTGAAGAAGTTAAGAGCGACATTCGCGCAGCCGAACAGCCCAATCCGGTAATCCGTCACAATGAATACGGGGGTGCGCTTGAGAAGGGAGCGGATGTTGGGAATGTCGCACCGCATAAACTCCTTCATGAAGAGTCCGGACTGCATCTCAGGCAGTATCTTTGCGGCAATGCCTCCCGCAAGAAAGACCCCGCCGGGCGTCAGCGGGAAAATCGCGCTGTTCTTGGCGGCCCGGGCATAACAGCGCAGCCAGATATCGAGTGTTCTTCTGCACCGAGTGTCGCGGCCCGCATGTTGAATGATTACCGCGGGACGGTCGTACACGTCCGCCTTAACCACCTCTGCCGCAATTCTCGGATTCCCGTCGCCCGGTTCGAGCTCTGAAAGCGCCCGGTACAGATTGACTAAACCTGGACCGCTGACGATCCTCTCGCGATCCATGGGGTTCCCGGGGGACCGATTGATATGTTTTCGGATCCACCCAGCGGCGCGAAACTCGAGTTCGTCCACGGCCTCGAAATCCACGTGACCGCCTTCGCCGGGAATGGGACGATACTTACCGGTTCGGACATCTTCAATTAAAATCGAAGTTCCCAAACCCGTTCCCGCGCCAATCACGACCGCCGTCGGTTTTCTACCGTTTTGCCCGGGCAGCTTTCCAGCAGGCGAAAGCCGCACGAAGGCCTCCGGGCAGTTTGCCAGAAGAACTTCCAGTCCGAATCCCACCGCTTCAAAATCATTCAGGAGAGTCAGTTCCTCCACGGGGATGGCGTCAAACACCTCCCTTGCGGTAAACCCCCATCCCAGGTTCGTGATAGTTCCTTTGTCGCGTTTGGGCCCCACAGGACCCGCAAAGTCGATGCACGCCTGCCGTACGGCCGGCGTCAAATCCCGTCCCTCTTCCTTCAGGAACTTGCTCAGCAAAGCAGGGAAGTCCTGGACGGTTCTGCTTCTGAAAGTCTTATGGCGGACGGCTTGTAGTTTTCCGTTGCCGTAATGGGCGAAGACGGCGATGCTGATGTGTGTCCCCCCGACGTCGGCTACCAGAACATGGCTCTGCGGATTTCGGATTTCGGATTGCGGATTTCGGATTGCCATGCTCGAACCTGACATTGAAAGTCTAACGATTGCGGGTTGGTGATTTGGGATTTTGGATTTGGAATTAAGGACAGCCGCGATCACGACAATCCGCAATCCGCAATCCGCAATCCGAAATCAGGCCTGCGAGTATCCGCGATATTCCTTATGCACGATAGTTCCAGGCTCCTGGGGATGGATCAAGAGATCGAGAGCATCTGTGAGGACCTTTTTATGAAGCTCGGCGGCTCCGGCGGGACCCAGGGATTGACCAAGCCGGAATCCGACAGGGTGAAAAGCCCGCGAGGGCCGGGCCTGCCAGCTTTGCTCCGGGTCCACGGTGATCAGCACGGTGGGAATCCCCTCCATTTCGATGGCTCTTTGCAGCGTGACGACCGTCCGGTGGCAGAGTGGTCAACCTGCAGTTAAGAGGATGATGTCCGGCTTCCATTTCCGCACGGTGTCGGCTATTTCGGGAGCGGCCTTTTCTTTGATTTCGCGCAGAGCCTGCGAAAATCCCATCGACAGGTGCTCGCTCGTAGTCGAGCCGAGCGTCCCTTCGGCGGCGAGAGCGCGAAGAGTCTCTACCGGAAAGACGCAGTTAATGTCCTTGAGCGCCTCGCTACGATCATAGTGTTCGTGGGTAATGGTCAGCTGGTCCGTCGTCGCCTCGGCGGGTATCAGTCGGTAGGAGGTGTCCCCTTCGGGTGTGAAAGGGGGTTGGGTCCTGAGGTGGACCCCTGTGGTGGTAACGATTCCTACGCGGCTGGTTTCCAGCTTCCCAACAAAGGGCGTGTAAGGGATGCAGAAACGGGAAATCTCTGTCATATCAGCTTCGTGGAGCCGTGCCCCGGAGGTTACAACTCGGAAAGCGTGAAGAAATCCGTCTGCCCGTAGGGGCGACCCTATGTGGTCGCCCGCCCGGCCGAGAATAGCGCGGACTCGCGGGCGGCCACACAGGGCCGCCCCTACGTCACGTCAATTTTTTCACAGCTTCTCAGCCGAGCTTCTTCAGCGCTTGGAACAGTTCGTTATTCTTGGGTTGATCCCCGATAGGATGAATGTCTTTGTACCTGACGATCCCTTTCTTGTCGATAACAAACAGGGCTCGCTCGGTAATTCCTTCACTGCGAAGAACTCCATACTTTACTGCGACAAAGCCATGGGGCCAGAAATCGCTCAGCAATGGGTAAGAGATCCCGCCCATGGAGTTTGCCCACGCCTTGTTGCACGGTACGTTATCCACGCTTATGCCCAGCACCTGGGCATCCTGCCGCTCGAACTCGGGAAGATCCTCCTCGTACGAGGGCATCTGCGCCGTTCAAACAGGTGTGAATGCCGCCGGGTAAAAAGCCAGGACGACATTCTTCTTTCCACGGAAGTCGCTCAACGTCACCTTGGCGCCGAGATGGCTGGGCGGGCAAAGACGGCCACATAAAAGCGCGCTATTATCACAGCAAGGATCACGCGTAGTCAACCGCCGCTGAAGGATGGCACGCAAAATCTCTCCAGCACTGGCGCGAAAATTCGATGCCCCGGGCCGGAGAGTATTTGGCGTGAAATCTTCTGGACACGACTCTCCTCGGATTCCCTGTGAGTCTTCTCGGAAATCTCTCGATCCAGGATGGTGCTCAGACGCACCAGATGCACCATCTCATGCGTCAGGATGTAAACGAGAAAGGGATACAGGTCGGCCTGGAGGTTCTCTCGATTTGCCGCCTGAAGAATACTTTCGTCGTTGAGCTGGATCCTGAAAAATTGGTGCTGCCTTTCCCGAACCGCGCCTTGGGTCCAGCCTTTCCTGTGGAAACACAGAATTTCAGCCAGCGTTCCCTCTGGAACAGGCCTCCAACCGGGATCTCCTCGCGTAAGGAGGTCAAACTGCAGCTTCTGCCATCGGAAGGGAGGGATGCAGTAGTAATTTGTGGTTCGTTCCTCGGCGTCGTGGAGCGCCTGCGCTACCAGATTTCGCTGGCTTGCTGAAAACAACATGATTTCTTGCCGCTTGGGAGAAGGAAGCCGCGGCGCCACGGAATCAAGCTGCGACCGTGGCCAAACAGCAGCCGGTTTTGGCCTCCGCTCGTGGCTGCCGGTTCTTAGCTCGGCGGCCCCGCGCTCACGCCCGGTGGTAGTCCTGGCGTGACTGTTGCCTTAGTCGTTTTTCTTTGTAACGCCCTTATCGGGCTTCGAAGATTCCGGTTTGAAAGCTAGAACTGCTGATGAGCCGCTCCACCTTTCCCTTGCAAAACTTGCATTGCGTCCGATCCTTGTCGCTGAACCTCTGGATCACTTCAAAAACTTCACCGCATTTCAAACATCGGTACTCATAAATCGGCACGGCTCAACCTCCAGCGTTCCTGTCGTTTCCACGGGGAATGATAAGTACCGACTGCGACGAAGTCAAATCTCAGAATTGCGGATTGAGGATTTCGGATTGCGGATTTCGGATTGGGAATGACCCAAATCCGCAATCGGCAATCCGCAATCAGCTCACTCCACAAACTCCGGTTCGATCGGCGCAGGTACCAAGCGGTTCTTGTAGGCTTCCTGCAAAAGCACTCGCACCGCTCGGCGCCCTTCCTCGCCGTAATCCAGCGTCCTTGCATTGACATACATTCCTACGAACCGATCTGCCCTTGCAACGTCAAGGCCGCGGCCGAATTTCATGGCGTGCAGCAAAGCTTCTTCGCGGTGGTCGAGCGCATACTGGATGCTTGCCCGCAACAGCCGGGCAACCTCGCGCATATGTTCACGGCCGAGATCCCGGCGGATGGCATTGCCTCCCAGGGGGAGAGGAAGCCCCGTTTTTTCATGCCACCAGATCCCAAGGTCTACGATCTTGTGCAATCCTTCTTCCGCGTAGGTCAGCTGCCCTTCGTGAATCAGGAGGCCTCCATCGGCGTGGCCCGCCCTCACGACGGCGATGATTTGATCAAACGGGACGATCTGGTACTGGAAATCCTGCTGGAAAAGTTTCAAGGCGAGGAAGGCAGTCGTCATCGTCCCGGGAACGGCGATCGTCTTGGTCCGGAAATCGCCGCCTTCCCAGGGTTCGCGCGCCACGACCACAGGGCCATAGGATTCACCCATACTTGCCCCGGATGCCAGGAGGGCATACTTGTCTGCCAGATACGCGTAGGCATGAATAGAGATGGCTGTAACCTCGAATTCTCCGCGCAGGGCCCTTTGGTTCAGACTTTCAATGTCCTGGAGCGTGTGTGTGAAGTGATACGGTCCGGTGTCGAGCTTGTTTGTCGCGAGCGCGTAAAACATGAAGGCATCGTCGGAATCCGGGCTGTGCGCCACTCTGATTTCGATTTCCACAGTGACTCCAGACGAAACCACAGATGAACACAGATAAACACCGATCTGCGTTCATCTGTATTACTAAGGTGCAAATCCTTTGCCGCTTGGAAAGAATTCTTCTTCGCGGATTCTTTGCGCTCTTCGCGTCTTCGCGGTTAATTCCGGACACCGCTTTCACCGCTAAGACACGAAGCCGCAAAGAAAACGCTAAGCAGCTTGTTTGGTTGCGGCTCGGCTGTCTCTGTGTTCATCTGTGGTTTCGTTGATAGTTTTGGATTTGGATGGGCTGCACGGTGTAAATCCGTGTCCTATAAGGGTGCCATTTCCTCATGGGGCTGTGTTGGCATTATGCGCGTCGATGATTCCAACCTTTACCGGGATGTCGGAAGCCACTGGTTCTCCTGCGAGGTGGCGGGCGATGGTTTCGATGGTGATACGCCCTATCTCGAGGGGGTACTGAACGACATCGGCTTTGAGGGCACTGCCACGCAGGATTGCCTGCCGGGCTTCGGGGATGCCGTCAAAACCCACAATAACTATCCCCTTTCGTCCCGCTGCTTCGACCGCTGCCAGGGCGCCCAGGGCACTGTCGTCGTTGATCCCGAAAACTCCTGCCAGCTTGGGGTACCCCTGCAGGAGGTCCTCCGCAGCTTTCATAGCCTTATCGCGCACTCCATCTCCGCTAGGACGCGCGACAATCCGAATCTCGGGGTGCGCGGCGATCTCTTCCATGAACCCGCGAACCCGGTCGATCACGGATTGTGTGACGGGCTGGTCGATAATGGCAACTTCCCCTCTGCCATTCAGGAGCTTTGCCATGTGTTGCGCCGCCAGCCTTCCGCCTTCCACGTTATCGGAAGCGATCTGGCTTACGATCCTTCCTCCCTCCGCTTTTATGTCTGCCGTAAAGACGGGGATACCAGCTGCATTGGCTTTCTGGATGGCAGGCCCGATTCCCTTGGAGTCGACGGGGCAGACGATGATTGCGTCCACCTTCTGGACTATGTAATTCTCGATCTGGGCCTGGTGTTTGGCAAGGTCCCAGTCGCCGGAGTTAATGATCAGGTCAAAGTTATGTTTGGCTGCGGTTTCCCGGAGTCCCCTTTCCAGATCACGGTAAAAGACATGCTCCTTGGTTAACAAGGAAACTCCGATTGTCTTCCGGTCCTTTCGTTGCGCGCATCCAAAACCGAAAAGGGCAACGCCTGCGATTATGGCGACAATTGTTTTTCGCACGGCATCATTCTTTACCACGAATGCCCAAATCAAGACAATCAGGCACTTCTAACTAGTTTCTGGCGCGAAACTAGCCCCGCAGGGGCGACTCAGGAAAGCCCAGGGCGCAAGCCCTGGGAACAAGCACAGTAACAAGGGAAGCCCCGAAGGGGCGATGCAGTTGGTCCCGGTACCAAAGAGGCGCCTTATGACGAGCATTTATCTGGAGTTGAGATCGAACTCCCTGCGCCGCCCTTTCAGGGCTTTC
>QHZE01000170.1 GCA_003225335.1 Acidobacteriota bacterium | reverse complement strand
TCGCGTCTTCGCGGTTAATTCCGGACGGCGCTTTCACCGCTAAGACGCGAAGGACGCAAAGAAAACGCTAAGCAGATAGTTTGGTTGCGGCGCGGCTGTCTCCGTGTTCTCTGTGGTTTCACTCATACTTTTGTTAGTCACCGAAGTTTGTGCCGACGTGGCGGGCGCTCAAAATCCATGGATGGTCGAGGGGAACATTTTTCCTCTTCCCCACGACCTGTTCGAGCGGGACCGCTTCGCTTCCTTCTCCGCGGGCCGCCACCATGATCCCGTATCTGCCCTGGCCGATCAGGTCGGCGCAGATGGTCCCGAGGCGCGTCGCCAGGAGCCGGTCGGCTGCCGATGGCGAGCCGCCGCGCTGCACGTGTCCGAGTATCGTGATGCGGGCTTCCAGACCCGTCAGTTCCTCCAGCCTTCGGGCCAGCCGGAGCGTGTTTGCGCCCTCGGGGGCCGGAACGACCTCCGCGTCAGGTTGTTTCTTCTTTTTCTTCTTCTTCTTTCTGTCCTTGGGTTGCTCTTTCTCCGATGCTGGACGCGCGTCGTAGTCTTCGCGCGAGATCGCCCCTTCTGAGACAGCGACGATACTGAAGTGCTTGCCGGTGTGCCTCCGTTTGCGGATGGCTGCCGCGATGTGCTCGACGTCGTAAGGGATCTCCGGAATCAGGATCACATCCGCTCCGCCTGCGATTCCCGCGCCCAGCGCCAGCCAGCCGACGTTGTGCCCCATTATCTCAACCACGATGATGCGGTGGTGGCTGTGCGCCGTGCTGTGGAGCCGGTCGATCGCCTCGGTCGCGATGCCGAGCGCGGTGTCGAAGCCGAAGCTCACGTCGGTCATCGGGATGTCGTTGTCGATCGTCTTGGGGAGGGTGACGATGTTCAACCCCTGCTGCATCAGGTGGAACGCATTCTTCTGAGTGCCGCCGCCGCCCAGGCAGACCAGCGCGTCGAGGTGGCGCCGGTTGTAGTTTTCGACGATCACTTCACTCATGTCCATTACCTTGCTCCCGACCTGCATTCGCTGTGGCTTCTCCCGGTTCGTTCCGAGAATCGTGCCGCCGATCGTGAGGATGCCCGAAAGATTGGAAGAATCGAGCATCACTGTGCGATTTTCCATCATTCCGCGAAACCCGTCGCGAAAGCCGATGACGCGCATGCCGTGCGCGCCGAGAGCCGCCTTTCCGATTCCCCGAATCGCGGCGTTCAAACCCGGGGTGTCTCCCCCGGCTGTCAGTATTCCTATGCACTTTGCCATCGCGCCCCCCACCAAATCCCGCTGGAAACACCGCGGAGAACTTCCGCGGTCCGCCAAGAATTACTCCTCGGGCTCCGGAAGAGCATTGCAGCCTGCCGTGCTCCACAGGCGCCGATGATGACTATGTTACTATGTTTGCGAAATCGCGACCGAGCGTTTAGTTCCACCACTCACTGCGATTCAGACTGTGACCTGCAGCAGCAAGACGTCCTGTTTCACCACGGACACAGGACGTGAGAAAAAATGTAGCGCCGGCTTCCAGCCGGCAACGGTCCTGACGACGCAAAAGGAATTATCCAGGCGCGCATGCCGGCGAGACGCCGGCGCTCCGATTTTTTCTCACGTCCACAGAGGGCACGGAGATTCCGTTGAATTGCGGATTTCGGATTGCGGATTTGTCCTGATAGAGAAGTTGTTCATTAATTGCAAATCCGCAATCGCCGATCCGCAATCAAAGGGTACTCCGTGTCTCCGTGGTGAAGAGAGTGCTTGAATTCTTCTTGAGCTTGGCTTCCACAACTCGTCGGCTTAGGCTGAAACGCTATTCCAACTAGTATTCACGGGGGTTCTTTCGCTGACCCCCGGCTAAGCTCCCAGCGCCCTTCCAGAGCGCCCGGCTTATAAGGCAGGTTGATGCACGCAAGGGCCGGCAGATTGACACATTGTGGGATTGCTATTCCTGATTTCTAAGACGTTAGTGCCAGTTCCTTCCTGTCTCCCAAGTGTGGCGGCCTTGTAGTCTAATTTACTGCGCAAAACGGGTCGCTTCAGGCCGATAATGAACTTGGGGCTGGAGGAAACGCTATGCGAGAAAGACTGGGCAGCTACGTCATTCTTGACGAGCTGGGGGAGGGACCGTTGGGGGCCGTTTACCGCGCTTCCGACAGTCTCCATTCGCAACATGTGGCTATTCGCATCTTCAATGAAGACCTTGCCAGGGATCCGTCACTCAAGAAGGGGCTCCGGCGCGCCGTCGCAGCTCTCAGACACCCCAATGTCGCCGCCTGTTACTCGGTCGGCGAAGAAGGCAACATCAGCTATGCGGTGACCGACCTGCTCGAAGGTAACAGCCTGAAGACTCTTCTTCTCGAAAAAGCCCCGCTTCACCTGGAAAGCAAGCTCGCCATCATGATTCAGATCGCCGATGGCCTGGAGCACGCGCACAAGAACGGGATTCTCCATAACAACCTGAGGCCCGGCAAGATCCATCTCACGCCCAACGGGATAATAAAGATCCGGGACTTTGGGCTCCCGGTGGCAGCCCTGCGTGAGGCACGGGCTTACCTTGCGCCGGAGAAAATTCTGGGTAAAGCATCTGATGAACGCGCGGACATGTTCTCAGCGGGCATAGTATTCTATGAGCTGCTGACCTCGGTGCGTCCTTTCCCTGACCCGAACGGGGAAGCCGGCCCTGAGGACCTGCTCCTCGAGTGCGATATCGTCACCGTCGATCGGTTCCCTCATATCCCCATCGGCTTCTGGCCTATTGTCCAGACCTGTCTGCACAGGGATCCGAAAGACAGGTACTCCAACATGGGTCAAGTCGGGGCGGCCTGCCGGGAATTGCTGAAGGATCTTACGGAGGATTGCGATCTCATGCTCAAAGAGCTTCGGGCCGCCGTGCCTCTTCTCAAGCGGGCAGTCGAGATGCCGGGCTCTGGCATCAGGCTCGCGTGGCTCCTCAGACAAATCCAGACGACGTTCGCGGCCGATGCCGGCGCCGACCACGCGTGGCTTCATAGCTTGACGTTGTCCTTGGTCGAGCACCAGGGCTTTCTGCGTTTGGCGGCACGGCATATGCCTGCGGGCGCGTCGGCCACGGCCATCCCCGCGATTATTCTGGACAGAATTCAAGCGGGTGCTCCAGCTGCATCGGTAGAGGTGTCCGACCAGAGCCAGCTTCCGATGCGCTCGTCCGCTATCTCTGCGTCTCCTTCCTCCTCAGATACGGGATCTGTGAGCCTCGGCGAGACCGGCCTGTTCGATCGCTCTTTCGGTAATCGTGCCGCAGGTGTAAGTCTCGATGAGATCGACCTCGAGGTGGATTACGCGTTCGCGCTCGGTGATCCCAACCCGGGTCCCGATGAGTCCGGTGCAGTGAGGCAGGGCGGTGAGGTCGCGATTCTGGAGGCCTCACTTCCAACCCCAAATCCTGAGGAAGCGGACAGCACGGGAGAGGAGCGCGCGCCCGAACAACCTTTGACTCAGCTTGACGCGCAGAAGGACACGGAAAAGCCGCAAAGTCAAACGAGAGCCGGCGATGCCAGGCCTTTAACCGCGGTCTCGCCGGAAATTCAAGGGGATCGATCCGAGCGGTGCGATCCCCCGGCTGTGGGGTGGACGACAGCGAGTTTCTGGCACCTGCCCTGGGGAGAGATCCGGGTCGCCACCGTAATTCTCCTCGTTCTCGTGGCCGCGACCCTTTGGATTCAGGCCCGCGCCCGAATGAAGACGGCGCTGGAGCCCGCGAGGCTGAGCCTGAATCAGAAGCGCTTCGACGAGGCTATTGCCATTTGCCAGCGTACGCTCGCGCAAGCGCCCGGCAATCCCGAGGCAGAGGCGGTCCTTGAGGAGGCACAGAATGGCAAAAGACGAGGGACGCTGGATTCCCTCCTCCGAGAAGCGCAGGATCTTCTGGCCCGCGGCCGCCTCGGGGAGACCAGATCCCGGCTTCAAAGCGCCTTAAAACTGGATCCCGCCGGCAAGCCGGCACTCAGACTCAGCCATCAGGTTACAGACGCCGAGGATCTGAGGGATCTGCAAATGAAGGTCAAGGGTCTGGTGAACAGCGCTTCCAGGCTCACCAAGCAGGGAAAACTGGAGAAAGCAAAGGGACAATTAGACGTGGCCCGGCAACTTCTCCCCGAGGACCAGGAAATGCTGGCGGCGCGAGAGCGCTGGGCCGAAAAAAGCGTAGAAGCCCCAACCCCGTCGGTTGGCAAAAAGGAAGAAGAGCAGCAGTTGGCGAAATCGGATGAGGAACGGCTTCCTGGGGCATACGACCTGTACCGCCAGGGAAGATACGACGAGGTGCAGAGTGTGCTGGGCCGGCAGCCGGTGGAGGACGCGAAGAGCGCGCAGCCGCTGCAGATTCGCGTCGCAGACGCACGGCACGCCCTGAAATCGTATGAGGCCGCCTTAAGCGAACAACGGTACGAGGACGCACTGAATGAGTTGCGCAAGCTGGAACAGCTCAATCCGGCGGACCCGAGGGTTGCGGAGTTCCGGCGGCGCCTGGAGTCCGGAAAAGAGTCCGGGAGGGCCCAGGTCACGGTATATCGCCTGGGCGCCCCTGGCGTGGTAACTCTGGACGGCCAGCGTCTGGATTCCGGCGGAGACGTGGAGAATCGAAGCGTCGGCACAGGGAACCACTTGCTGGCGGTGAAGAACGACCGCGGGTTGGAAGCCCCGCGCATCCAGGAGTTCCTGGAGGGCCAGAATGCTATCTTCGTTTACGACGCCGCCAGTCTCGTACTGCGGGAGATCCGCGACAGCGACCAGGAATTGCTGAGCAATCGAAGGACGACGGAACGCTTTCCGGTCGAGCACGTACACTTCTCGCCTGCGGGGAAGTGCGACGGGGAATTGGTTCTGAGCCTTGCCGGCGTCGAGTACCGGCCACGCTCGGGAGCGCACGGCTTCCGCGCCCCTTTCCAGAGCCTCAAGTTCCGGACGGAAGGAAAAACGATCGAGCTGTACAATGCGGCGAACAACAAGGAATTTCACACCTTCGAAACCGCCGGCGACGGGCAGGCTGAGGTGCTCAACCGATTTTGGAGCACGTTGGAAAACCTGCCAAGATAGCGAAACAACGGCTACAACGTCCGCGCTTCTTACACCTCCTGCGTCAGCAGTCCCGGTTCCAGAACCGAGCGCCCCCCGGGCGCTTTCATCGACATGCGAAAATGGCCGCTTGACGCCGACAGCGTCTTCATCCGGAGACGCTTCTTGCTTCACACTGCCCCTTGAGCTCGCTTGTGCCAAGCTTGGAGTTCAGCATGCACTGCCCAAGCAGCTAAAGCTAAAAGCTGAACTCGCGCCATTGGCTACAAAGAGAAAAGGTGGCCACGAATTCCACGAATTAAACGAAAACAGGCTGGCGGTTCCGCGGAACTCTTCATTTCTTCGTGGTAAAGGCCGGGCCCAATCCACCGCGAAGACGCGAAGAATCGCCAAGTTTTCGGTTGAGGCTAGGCTGCACCGTATTCATCTGTGATTTCACTTTGTGACTGGCGCCACGGAAACGCTGGCGACCGTTCCTGCTTGACGAGCCAAGCCAGAACGGATATTGATGAATCTACTCTCTTGACTTCATTTCGGGGAACAAAGACCGTGCTCCTGACCAGACGAGACATGATGCTCCGAAGCGCTGCATTTGCTTCGGCTTTCTTGCCGGCGGATTGGCCCCAAGAGCTCTCCGGAGACGAGGCGATCCGACGCTATCTTGCCGCCCGCGCCGCCGAGCTGGAACGCGGGTTTCTGCCGGGAATCACAACCGCCGCCGATTTCGAGAAGATACGCCCATCGTTGCGAGAAGTTCTCTTCGACATGCTGGGGCTGAAGCCGATGCCCGAAAGGACTCCGCTCAGAGCGACGATCACAGGGCGGCTCGAGCGACCGGACTTCACTGTCGAGAAACTCCATTTCCAGAGCCTCCCCGGACTATACGTCACGGCCAATCTCTATCTGCCCCGGCCGGCGCCGCCAGGGCGCCACCCGGCGATCCTGTATCAGTGCGGCCATTACAACCGCGACCGGCGTGAAGGCAACAAGGCCGCCCCCGATTGCCAGAGTCACGGCATATGGTTCGCGACGCACGGCTACGTCGCGCTGGTTATTGACACGCTCGAACTGAGCGAAATTGCCGGCCTGCATCGAGGGTTGCTGAACGAAAGGCGGTGGTGGTGGCATTCGGCCGGATACACTCCGGCCGGCGTTGAGTGCTGGAATGCCATGCGCGCGATGGACTATCTGACTTCGCGGCCGGAGGTAGACGCCGGCAGAATCGGGGCCACGGGTATTTCCGGGGGCGGGATCGGCGCGTTCTGGATTGCGGCGGCCGACGACCGGGTAAAAGCCGCGGCGCCGGTGAGCGGGATGGGAGATCTGACCTTCTACGCAGGAGAAGACGGCATCAGCCGTCACTGCGACTGCTTCTTTCTCTACAACCGCGCGCGCTGGAACTGGACCACGATTTGCTCGCTCGTGTGCCCGCGCCCGCTGCTGTTCATCAATTCCGACAATGACATTTACTTTCCGATGGCCAACAACGAGCGCGTCATCCTGCGGCTCGAAAGGCTCTATTCCCTGTTCGGCGCCGGTGATCTGGTTGACGCCGTTATCAGCGTCGGCGGTCACGGCTATCGCACGGACATTCGGCGGGCCGTGTTTGAGTTCTTCAACCGGCATCTTAAGGGCGACGCCCGGCCCGTCACCGACGACGATGCCGGGCTGAAACCTGATGGCGCCCCCAGAATCGAATTGAAATCGCTGAGGGTCTTTCCTGAAGATGCAGACTTTCCGCAGGACTCCATCAACACCAGGATCGACGAGCTGTTCGTTGCGCCGGCAAAGCCTGCGTTGCCTGCGCCCGGAAAGTTCGACTCGTGGAGGGAGGACTTATTGAATCGTCTTCGCCGCGCTGCGTTTCCTGCCTGGCCG
>QHZE01000169.1 GCA_003225335.1 Acidobacteriota bacterium | reverse complement strand
CCCGGCAGCAGCCTCGCGAAGGCAACTGCCGAGCGCGTGTGTCCGGAGAGAATCAAAGGTAATTGCTCCAGCGTTTGGGGGGTTATGGTCCCCTTCTGCTCGGGAGTGTCATAATTGAGAGGGGAGGCATTAGCCGTGACTTCCACCTTCTGCACGGCCGTTCCTACCTCGAGCCGGACGTCGAGGCGGAGCTTGGAGTCGATGTTGACCAGGACCCCGCGCTGCTCGTAGTCGCGGAAGCCTTTTGCCGAGACCGCCAGATCGTAAGCGCCGGTGAGCAGATTCTGAAATGAGTACAGGCCCTCCGGTCCCGTCGTGGTCTTGGCCGTCGCCCCGGTAGTCAGCGCCCTCAACGTCAGCTCGGCGCTGGGTATCGCTGCGCCCGACGGGTCTTGGACGGCGCCGCTAATCGAAGCGCCCGAGCCTTGTGCGTGCAGGATGGTCGGAGCAAGGTACAACAGCAGGATCAGGAGTCCGCATGCTGACATTCGGCTAACCATTTCGACCTCCGTAGGAAGACCCACACCGACGCTGGTGAGGACCCGTTGGGCGTAGTTTTGAACCCCCCCCAAACCCTTTCCGCCTGGGGCGAGGTTTCGAGTAGATTCGTGCTTTTGGCTATAAGACTTCGGCTCAGGCGTTGGGACGCCCGATGTCACTAACACCAGGGGAATGGTTTGTCAAGAATTTATTTTGATGGGAGATTGTCGTTAGCCGCGAAGCAGCCGCTTCAGTCAGTCATCCCGTAATGGGGTGCCTTTGATGGCCAGGGGGTTGGCTCACCAGCGATCTCCTCAGCCAGCCCAGCGGCGCAAAAGGCCGAGGCGCAGGACGGTCATCATCACTTCGTAGGCTAGGGGAAAGCCTTCGGGCGTGATCACCAAGGCGATGACCACCTGCTTGCAATCAAACCGCTGGTCTCGGCTGTAGCCGTACCGGGCTTGGGGGATCTGTTCGCCTTCGCCTTCGATATAGGTGCTGGTCAGATCGTACAGCAGGACATCAAACGGGGCCGCAAACAAATCCTGCCAGCGCTGACGCAGGTGCACGAACAAGGCCTGCTTGTGCTCCAGGATGCGATCCAGGCAACGATACAAGCGATCCTTTTCCGCCACCGCAAAATCCGTCTCCAGCAACTCGGCCATGGCGGTTGGGTCGAACCACTGCCGGTGCAGTCGAAATTCGCTGCCGGGCTCGATCAGGCGATTGACCACCAGCAGGCGCAGCACCTTTTCCCAGGGCACCGTCTCCCGCTGGACCTGGCTGGACAACTTCTCCTCCCAGAACGCCTGGAGCCCGAGCTGGCGCCACAGTTCGCACCCCAGCCAGCAGTTGCCAAACATGCGCGGCCGGCGCAGCTCCATCTCGCTGAGTTTCACTTGGATACTGGAGCTGGCTTCGGCCGGAATCTCCCGATCTTCCGGAAACAGACTCAGGGTCGAGTACCGCTGGCAGCTCTCGTCGAACACCTCCAGGCTCTTGCGCCACGCCGCTTCCTGGCCGTCGTTGATCTCACCCAGATAGAGGACCGTTCGCTGGGCCATCCTCTTCTGCTGTTTCGGTCCTACGCGACGGTTCTCCACCACGCTGAAATAGCGATGCTCCTTGCCGTCCTTCTTCCTCACCTTGGCGCGGAGAAACATGGCGGTGGGCAGGATGGCAGAAATCGGGCGGGCGGGGAAGAGGGTAGGTCGGCACTACACGCTGTTCCGAGGCTTTGGATTACAAGCCACGTTGCAGACAAAACAGTTGCAACAATTCCGGCCCGAAATGTTCGAGCAGGATGGACCTTATTGCGAAAGTCGGGCTAACATCATCGAATACGCTGAAAACCTTTCCGACGAGGTTTGGGATGAGGACGGAAGGCTTCGGTGGGATTTCAGCCATCGCCATTTAACCTGTACGACGCGCTGGCATCCCTACCATGGTAACCATGGTGACGACCGGATCGCTCAATCACGCTATTCGTAGCGCAGGGCCACCATGGGATCGACCTTGGACGCCCGCCGCGCGGGGATGTAGCTCGCTGACAGCGCCACCCCGACAAGAACCAGGGAGACGGCTAGAATCGTGGCAGGGTCTGTCGGACGAACGCCATAAAGGAGGCTTGACATCAGACGCGTCAAGGTGAGGGCTCCGACTAACCCAATGCCGGTTCCGGCCAAGGCAAGGGTCATGCCCTGCTTGACCACCTGCTTCAGGACGTCATTCCGCTGGGCGCCGAGCGCCATGCGAATGCCAATTTCCCGCGTACGCTGCGCGACGGAGAAGGAAATCACTCCATAAATCCCGAGCGCGGCCAGCAGCACGGCGAGCGCCGCAAAACCAGAAAGTAGCAGCGCATTCAGGCGAGGCTGGGCCAATGACGCGCTCACTACCTGGTCGAGCGTTCGAATGTCGGCCACGGACTGGTCCTTGTCCAGTTCGTGGACTTCATTCCGCACGGCGGCAACAAGGCTCGAAGGGTCAGACGAAGTGCGCACAGCTAGTTCCATATTTCCGGCGACTCCTCCTTCCACGCCCTGCGCATGCGGCGAGAACACTTGTGGAAACCGTGGATCCGTCAGCCTTCCCAGGGCAGTGTCACCAACCACTCCGACCACCGTAAGCCAAGGACCTTTCGAGGGGTCCTCGCCCAGGCGAATTCGCCTGCCAATGGGATCGATGTCCGAGAAAAAGCGGCGCGCGAGCGTGGCGTTAATAATTGCCACCTTGGTAGTCTGGTCGCTGTTGTCCTGCTCGGTAAACGCTCGACCTTTGAGGATCGGAATACCCATGGCGGGAAAGTAGCCGGGTGTGACCTGAGCAAAGTTCACGATGGGAATCGATTCCCTTGCCGACGCGGGGCGTCCTTCGATATTCAATCCTGACCAATACCCGCTGTTTGGATTTCGGAGTGGCATGGTCATGGTGGCGCCCGCGGCCTTAACCGCGGGGAGGGCACGAATGCGCTCCAGCAACTGCTGATAGAAGGACACGATGTGAGGGTCCTTGTATTTCGACGATGGCAGGGAGACTTCACACGTCAACACTCGATCGGGACTGAACCCCGGGTCAATACCGCGCAGTCGGCGGAAACTGTTCACCAGCAACCCCGCACCTATCAACAACACCAACGCCAGCGCAGTCTCCCAAACCACCAGGAGGTCCCGCACTCGACGGCCTTGTACTCCCGTGTCCAAACCCCGACTCCCCTCCTTCAGTGATTCACCGAGAGGGCCCTTGAAGGATTGCAGGGCAGGGAACAGTCCGAAGGTCAGTCCCGTCAGGATCGACAACGCCAGCGTGAACAGAAGGACGCGGGCATCTAAACCCATGTCCTGAGCACGCGGAATTTGGCCTGCGACAATCACCTGCAAGTACTGAATCCCCCAGATGGCGATGAGCATTCCCCCAACGCCGCCCAGGAGGGAAAGCAGCAAACTCTCCGTTAACAACTGTCGGAGCAAGTCCGAACGGCGGGCGCCGAGGGTAATGCGAATGGCAAACTCCTTCTGGCGCGCCGTCGAACGAGCCAGTAGGAGGTTGGCCAGGTTCGCGCACCCAATAAGAAGAACAAAACCCACTGCGCCCAGCAGCACGAGCAGCGCCGGCCGCACGCTTCCGGTAATTTGTTGCCCGGCGGGAACCAGATACGCCGTGACGCCCGCGTCCTCCTTGTACTCTTGCGCCAGGCGGCGAGCGATCATGTCCATGTCCGCTTGAGCGCGCTCGATTGTTTCGCCGGGCTTCAGACGCGCGATTACCCTCATGAAGCGGGCACCGCGAGGAGCGCTGGACTCGGCTCTGAAGGGCCAAGGCACCCAGAGTTGCACATCTGGGAAAGGCGACGAGAACTCCGCTGGCATCACTCCGAGTACGGTGTGCGACTGGCCGTCGAGAGTGATGGTCTTCCCCAGGATTCCTGGGTTGCCACCGAAAGACCCCAACCAAATCGCGTGGCTCAGCACGACAACACGACCCTTACGCCCTTGCTCTTCGCCCGGAGCGAACGTCCTACCGAGTGCGGGCTTGGCGCCGAGGACTTCAAAGAAATTCGGTGAGACGGTCCAACCGTCGACCTGCTGCGGTTCGTCACCACCCGAGAGGTTGTAAGTTCCGCTCCACCATCCCGTCATGCCGTCAAAGACGCGGTTCTGTCCACGCCAATCGTGGAGGTCGGGAATGGACACGGTGCTCTGGTTGATACCCCGCGCCTTCTCCGCCGACCAAACGTACACGAGCCGATCCGGATTCTCGTAAGGCAACGAGCGCAGTAGGGCGGCATTCACCACGCTGAACATCGCCGTATTCGCGCCGATGCCAAGCGCCAGCGTCACGGCCGCCACCGCCGTGAAGCCGGGGTTCTTCGCCAGCGTCCGCAAGCCATATCGCAGGTCTTGAAGCAAGGTTCCCATCACATCACCTCAAACTCTCACTCGTAGTGCAGCGCGACCATGGGGTCTACCTTTGTCGCCCGCCGTGCGGGAATGTAGCACGCGACCAACGCGGCGCTTGCCAGGAAACAGCATGAGCCCACAAAAACTACGGGATCGAAAGAGCTGACACCAAACAGGAGGTCCGGGCTGCCGGGAAAGACCAGAATGGCGCGCAAAACACTTGAGACTCCGATGGCGCATGCCAGGCCAGCGATACCCCCGATGAGAACCGGACGCATCCCCTGTCCCGCGACCCACTGAAGGATGTCGGGCGCTGTGGCGCCCAACGCCATACGGACTCCGATCTCGCGCGTGCGTTGGCTAATCGCGTAGCCCATGACTCCGTACACACCTACGAGTGCGAGCAGGAGCGTCAAAACGCCGAGCGAGATGGCGAAGTAGGCGAAAGCCCGAGGAATGATTTTCTGCAAGCGCATCGGGCCCTCCTCGAGGCTGCTCAACGGCATTCCCGGTGGAAACTGAGTCTTGTCCAAATCTTCCAGGGCCGTGCGCACCGAGGCCAGCGCGGATCTCGTATCTCCTTGAGTCCGGAACAACAGCGCGTACTCATACAGTTTCGTTGCGTCGGTTGCGAGATAGATGTAACCGGGATCGACTCGCGACAGGTTGGCTGTCCGAGCGTCTTTCGCCACGCCGATAACTTCGAACTCCGCCCACTTGCCCCGGAAGTTCAAGTCCAACTTGATTTTCTTCCCGACCGGACCTTCGCCCGGCCAGAACTGCCGCGCTGCAGATTCGCTCACGATGGCCACCGGCGCCCCTGCATCGCCCTCGTATCGGCTGAAATTACGCCCTCTCAGGATCGGAATACCCAACGTCGGGAAATAACCGGAGGAGACGTAATTTGCGAGCACCTGCCAAGGGAGGCTGCCTGGTGGGGCTTCGGCTTCCTCAACACGAACGGGCGGTGTCCACGTTCCTGACCACGGAGGCCGATAGGCAAGACCAAGGCTCTGGACGGCAGGCAGATCCGTCAATCGCTCGATGGCCCGTCTCGCAAGCGCGTTGGCTTTTGCGGCGTCGTTTGAAAAGGGTGGACCGTTTCTGAACCCGAAAGTCGAAAGCCCCAGCGAAAAAACCCTTCTCGTCTCAAATCCTGGGTCCACAGCCAGCGACCTCAGCAACCCTCTCACCAGCAGGCCCGCGCTGATGAGCAGCAACGTCGCGACGGCAACCTGCCCGCCTATCAGGAAGCCGCGCAAACGGGAACGATTCACTCGCTGGCTGAGCGCCGTCCCCTCGTCTTTGAGAGCGGTCGCAAGATCAGGCTTAGAAAATTGCAGCGCCGGCGACAGGCCGAACGCGACTCCGCTCGCAATCGAGAGCAGCAGTGTGTAGCCAAACACGCGAAAATCGGGGCTCATTTGAATAGCGGATGGATCGATGTCAAGGAGTCTCTGGACTACGGGTCCGATGGCAAGCTTCAGTAGCGCGCTGCCCCACAGCGAAACGAGGAGCCCAGCCGCTCCGCCGAACAGCGCCATCAGGATGCTTTCCGTCAGCCATTGCTGCACCAGGCGTGTCCGGCCGGCCCCCATCGCCAGACGTACAGCAATCTCCCTCTGGCGCCCAACGGATCGCGCGAGCAGCATATTGGCCAGATTAGCGCAAGCGACCAGCAAGACCATTCCAACCAGCGCCATCAAAAGCGCGATGAAGGCTCGAAAGCGGATGTCGTCAGTATCGCCAAAGTATGTTGCGTGCTGGAGCGTGATGGCGACGGTCTTGTCCAGCCCAGGACCAGCCTGCGCCGCCTGGAACTGCAGCGCCAAAACAGTCACCTCGGCCTGCGCTCGGCTGAACGCTGTTCCAGGCGAGAGGCGTCCCAGAAGCTGAATCCGATAGCCGCTTGGGCGGTTAAGCCAATCCTCGCCCGGCAATAGCTGGGATTGCATGGCGAGCGGCACCCAAAAATCCGGCACCCTCGGCGGGTTCGCTGTCCCGATAAACTCCAGAGGGGCGACTCCGATCACGGTAAATGCCGTGTCGTTCACCTTCACAACCTTGCCCAAGACCTGCGGATCGGAATTGAATCGCCTTTGCCAGAACGAATAACTGAGGACGATGACCGGATGCGCACCTGGCGCTTCGCTCTCCTCAGGGAGAAACGTGCGACCCGTGACCGCCGAAATCCCCAGGACAGCGAAGTAATTTGCCGAGACAAGCTGGCCCTGAATGCCCTCCGGTTCTCCCAACGCGCGCGACCCTGCGCGGGCTTCGCCTGGCAGCATGGCAAAAACTTTGACCGGCCAGCTCGCGGCGATCAGTCCTGAGAAGACGTGATTGTGGTCGCGATAGTGAACGTACTCCGGATACGAGAAGGCGTACTGGACGTCACCCGCTGAGCCGCTGGCCAGCGTCCGGACGAACCTGACGACGCTGTTCGGTTCTCTGACCGGCAAGGGCTTTAAAGCCACAGCATCGAAGGCAGTGAACAGTGTAGTGTTTACCCCGATCCCGAGCGCGAGCGTCAGCACGGCGACCGCGGTGAAGCCAGGATTCCTGGCCAGCATCCGCAAGCCGTAACGCAGGTCTTG
>QHZE01000168.1 GCA_003225335.1 Acidobacteriota bacterium | reverse complement strand
GTCGCGATCCAGGATGTCGATTTCGAAGAAAACAAGGAGCGGCCGGGGATCCTGTATCTCCAGGCGGTACCAGTCCACTGCGCGGTTCAAAACTTCGATCTCTCGCTCCTCCCCGACGGCAATGTAAGGAGCGTCGTCGGCCGTCGCGAAGATGGTTTTCCCGAGTTCGATAGGGTTGGCCTGCCGCCAGGTGTTGTTAGGTTCGGCTTCCAGTCTTCCGGCATCTCCGGGCTTCGGGGACCAGGGAATGCAGAGGACATCGATTTCAAGCGGCGCCCGAGCAGGGCCCTTCCAATCCACCGCGAGATAGACGTCCCCATCGGTTAGCGGCCGGAAAAAAAGGTAGAGATCCGGATCGCCGACGTGAAGCGTCTTTGCGGCAATCAGAGTGTGAGGATCCTTGATAGTGACGCGGACCACAGACGTTCCCAGCGTCAGCGGCGAAGGGACGGAGAGCGAGAGGGAATAGAGCTTCGCAGCCGACAAGTGCCCGAGGTTGCGCGTCGTCATTCCCGGATTGCGGAGGTAGATATTGAATGACTCCGAAGAGAAGCCGGGCTCGATCGTGACCGCGGCCAGAACCAGACCGAAAGCGAATCTCAAGTGTCGCACCTTTTTCGCCATCTTCGTCAGAAGCGTAGACTCTCCGGCGTCCGAATTTCAACCGGAATCTCCCTGGTTTTAGTGGTCGTTTTCATAAATACGGCAATATAATTCTTACAGTCACGTTTATAGCTGGAAGTTCTGACGAAATAAGCTTTACGAGGGGCGGCGCCGGAGTCGCCGGACGAGCCAGTCGGAGTTGCCTCCGAACCGGCTGGTGATCGCGAGACCAGGAGCCAGAAATAGAAGCATTGCGGAGGCGACGAAGCCCACGACCGGCACAAGCAAGATGAGTAGTTTGGAGTTCAGCCTTCAGGCTGCCCCGAGCCCGGGCAGGCTAAAGCCTGAACTCCGAACGAGCGCGCTCTTTGTGGTTAACAAGCCAATGCTTTGTGCTAGCATTACTAAAAATTTTCCCGGGGATGGGCAATGGCTTCCGTAAAAATTCCACGTGGCTGGGAGATTCCGGAGCGGGAGGCCGAAACGGGGAAGACGGTTTTGTACAACGGGTATGGAGAGTGGGTCGCTCGGCTGTACAAGTGAGCGAAAGCGATCGGCCCAAGAAAAGACTCAAGTGCAGCGAGCCACGCGATTTTCTGTGCACATGCCGGTACGTTATCGCGCGATCGGAGAGGGCGAGTGGCGCGAGGGACACACGGAAAACATCAGCCGTACCGGCGTGCTCTTTTGGGTGGACAGTCTGCTCGAACCCGATACGCCGGTGGAAATGAACTTCACGCTTCCCGTAAAAGTCGGCGGTCAGCCGCCGGCCAACGTCATTTGCAAGGGAAGAGTCGTCAGGACCGTGCCGGCGGGTCTGCAGAACTCGCGCCCCGCAGTTGCCGCCACCATCCACAGGTTTCAGTTTCACCGCGGCAACCGCGCGATGGGTCCCATTCATTGATCCTCTCAACTCGGCCTGGGTGCTGTCGGGTGTCCCCGCCGCAACCACTCTTCGAATCCTCCGTCCAGGGACCAAACCTTCTTGTAACCACGATCCAGGAGCACGCGCGCCAGACTGGCGCTCGAAGCCTGATTGGGTCACGTGCAGTAAAGGACTATTTCCTTCTCCGGAGGCAGGCGGTGTACGTGCTGAACAAACTCCGCCGGCGGGATTCGCAGGGCTCCGGGCACCGCCACGTCGGAACGCAGAAAGGCGTATTCGGTGCGCAGATCCACGACCAGAACTTCATTCCCTGAGGAGATCTTTTCCAGAAGCTCTGCCGAGTCAATCTTGGGCACCGCGTAATGTTTGACGAGATAGCGCCCGTAAAGAAGTCTGGATACGACGTAGCCCCCCGACAGTGTGACCAGCAGCCAAAATAGAACACGCTGCATGCTCTCCAGGCGAGAAAGGATCCCCACGCCGAAGGCGATACCCAGCCCCACTCCGAGGACGGCCCAGATGACGCTCGCTGCCGCATCCAGAAGGACAAACTTCCATGCGGGCATCTTCAGAATCCCCGCAAGAGGCGGAACAAGGGTGTTGAGGCCTGGGATCAACTTTGAGGTCAGGATCGTCGCCGTGCTGCGTGAGCGGAAGAGCTTTTCCGTGCGGCCCACGCAGGAGTCGGGATTCAGGGAGAGCTTGCAGAACAGATACAGAGTACGGCGCCCTCTACGGCGGCCGAAGTAAAACCATGCCATGTCCGCGGCCAGAGTGCCGGCCGTCGCGCCAAGCAACGTCAGAGGCAACGAGACGGGGCCCTCTGCCACCAGGCACCCTGCCAGCACCAGAACGGCGAATGCGGGAAGCGGAAGGCCCGCATTTTCAAGAAACGAAGCGGCAAGCACGACGAGAGAACCGTGGGCCCGCACGAGGTCTATCAATGAGTGCATCTGTGAATACTACGGAGACAAACGTTCGCGGTCAATTAGACATCAGCTGCAATTACACAAAATGAAATGCAACCACAGATAAACACAGATGGACACAGATCCGCGTTCATCTGTACTACTGAGGTGCAAATCCTTTGCCACTTGGAAAGAATTCTTCTTTGCGGATTCTTTGCGCTCTTCGCGTCTTCGCGGTTAACTCCGGACAGCGCTTTCACCGCTAAGACGCGAAGGACGCAAAGAAAACGCTAAGCAGACAGTTTGGTTGCGGCTCGGCTGTCTCTGTGTTCATCTGTGGTTTCACGCTTAAAGTCCGAGGCCGGTGTGGGTGACGTTTCGGTGGTTTGTTTTTCGGGGGATTTTTACTAAACTGTAACGGCAAATCTCATCCAGGAGATGGAGCTATGGCTCGGAAACTGTCTCTGCCGGTTTTGTTTTGCCTGTTGGTTCTTGGCGGGAACGCGATCCGGGACGTGCCAGCGAACGATAACAAAGACATCGTAGGGCGCTGGGACCTGACTGTGGGGACGGGTGGGGACGCCTATCCCTCCTGGTTAGAGGTCACCCGGAAGGAAGGAAAACTGGCGGGCCGGTTTGTCGGACGCGTGGGGAGCGCGCGGCCCATCAAGCAAATCGATTTTGGCGCCAACAAGCTGAAATTCTCTCTTCCTCCACAATACGAAAACATGAAGACCGACCTGGTATTCGAGGGCGGCCTCGACGCAAGCAAGCGACAGTTGCGGGGTACGACTACGGGAGAAGACGGGCGCACTCTCGGCTGGCTCGGAGTGGCTGCTCCGGCGTTGCCCAAACCGGCGCATCCCAAATGGGGGGCCCCGGTCACATTGTTTGGCGGCAAGGATATGACCGGATGGAAGTTGAAAAACGCGAAGCTGCCAAATGGGTGGAAAGTGGCAAACGGGCTTTTGGAAAACAAGATGCCCTCCAGCGACATCGTGACTGAGCAGAAGTTCAAGGACTTTAAGCTGCACCTGGAGTTCAATGTTGCGCCCAAGAGCAACAGCGGGGTTTATCTGCGAGGGCGTTATGAAGTTCAGATTCAGGACGACTTCGGAAAACCGCCCGAAAGCCATCTCATCGGCGGGCTTTACGGCTTCATCGATCCTACCGAAAACGCCGCCAGGCGTGCGGGAGAATGGCAAACCTACGACATCACGTTGCTTGGCCGTTATGTCACGGTCGTTTTGAACGGCAAGACGGTGATAAACGACAAGGAGATTCCGGGTATTACCGGAGGCGCTCTGGAGAGCCGCGAGGGGGAGCCGGGCCCGCTCATGCTTCAGGGGGATCATGGGGATGTCTCTTTCCGAAATGTTGTTCTGACTCCGGTCGCTTTCGAATGACGAGTGACCAATGACGATTTTGACGGATGAAATGAAGTAGCCGGAGATGTAAAGACGGGCGGCCGTGCAGGGTCGCCCCTACCGGTTTTCTGTTTGTGGAACGTATGCTCGAAGAAACAGAAAGGACGTAGGGACGGCCCTGCACGACCGCCCGGCCGAAAAACTCGCCACGAATTCCACGAATTCCACGAAACTTCTCCCGGCCAGGCGGGCTAACACGTTTCGTATAATTCGTCCAATTCGTGGCCAGGTTTTCAGTTCGTGGAAAATCTGAGACAAACTGTACGAGTTCCTCCCGTTGCTGACCGGTTAGGTTGATGGAACCTTCGTGGGAATTTCCTCTTCGAATCGGCGCGCAAGCAGATCTCACGCGTTTGGAATCGGTTCTGTGCGACGCCCGCTTTGACCAAGATACGGTCTGCCGGATCCTGAAGATAAGCCAGATGTCCGATATTGGCTCGGTCGACCTCGCGGAGATCGACTTTGGACGCGTGCCGGAGCACTTCGCTCTGTTTGTGCGCCTTTTCCTTTTTGTGGAGCGTTTGCCCCGCCTGGAAGTGGAGCGTGTGCTGGACCGCGGTGTGCTGGATTCGTTCCTTACCGTAGGCCTCCTCCGCACCGGGAGTTTCGGCGGCATCGAGGAGTACTACACGCCGGTTTTCTTTTACCCGGTCGCCGGCTTTTGGATCGCTTCGGACCGTCATGACAGCCCGGACGGATCCCCATTTGTTCCGCCTCCCGACATCGTATTTCCGGCAATCTTCGGCGGGACCCTTCGTTTCCTGCGTTTGATCGGCAAGAAACCGGTGCAGAACGCCCTGGATCTCTGCTCGGGCTCCGGAATTGGGGCCATGGTTCTGAGCCGCACTGCCGGCCGCGCAGTTTCTTCCGACCTTACCTCACGGGCGTCGCAGTACGCCGAATTTAACAGTTGGCTGAATCGCTGCGTCAATGTCTCCGTCTTGCAGGGGGATCTCTATGAAGCGGTTCGGGAAGAGACTTTCGACCGCATTGTAGCGCACCCTCCTTACATGCCTAATGTGAGGAGGCTTGCGATCTGGCGCGATGGCGGCGAGACCGGGGAAGCCGTCGTCCGGCGCATCATCGAAGGATTGCCGGCGCATCTGCGCCCGGGCGGCTCCTCTTACATCCTCTGTACGGGACTCGATACAGAGGAAGGTCTGTTTGAAGAACGTGCGCGCGGATGGTTGGGCGCCGCGCAGGGTGAATTCAACGTGCTCTTTGGATTTGCCGATGAGAGATCCCCCGCGCAACTGGCGCTGGATCTTGCCAAACGAGGAGAGACCTGGAGTCCAGCCGATATCGAGCGGCTGAAGCAGACATTTCAAGAAGCCGGGGCGAAGCGGATAGTCTACGGTGTTATCTTGCTGCACCGCGGAGCCCACGGGGACCGGGGGCCCTGGACAACACGACGGAGAATCGCGCTTGACACGACTGAGGGATCCGATTTCGAGTGGTTGCTGGAGTGGCACGGCCGCGAGGGGAGGCCGGCCTTTCCGGAAGAGATCGCGAGCTGCCTGCCAGATCTCTCACCCAATCTGAGAGTGCGGGTAACCCACGTTGTCGTGGACGGCAGTCTCGTGCCGGGGGAGACCCTGCTGGAGACCGCGCAGCCGTTCGCGCAGGCGCTCAAGGTCGATCCATGGATCGCTCCTCTGGTCGCGCAGTTCAACGGGAAGCGAACCCCGGCGGAAATCTATCAAGGGGCGCGAACGGAGGGCAGCATTCCTCAATCATTCCAACTTCAAGATTTTGTCTCTCTGGTTGCGTGGCTTCTGGAGCGTCGCTGCCTTGACGCCCAGTTTCCGTAGGACACGGCTTTTTTCACCGCTAAGGCGCGAAGAATCACGAGATTTTCGCCATCCTTGGCGTATTCGTGTCTTCGTGGTGGATTGGGGGCGTTGGCTGATTACTGGAAGCTATATTCGATCCCCAAAAGGGGCGTAACCTTGTCCCGCAGCCCTGTTTTATTCATCCGAAAGAGCAGATTGAAATTCAGCAGGAGACGCCCGGCAAGGTTGGCCTTGAACCCGGTTGCGCCGTTGGCCTCGCTAAACGAGGCTCTGTCGAAGCGGATGTCGGGAAAGGTAGCGCTCGTGGCGCCTGCCGTGGCTGTGAAGGCCGTCCGGATCAGGCGCGGGGAATCGATGACGCGCTGCCCGAGAAAATCAAAGGCGAAACTGAACCGGTCATCGATACCGATGTCGATTCCGGCCACGTACAGCAACTGATCCGGCAGGTCCTCTTTTCTCCCCGTGCCCACATCTCCCGAGAGAAGGCTATCACCGTTCCACTGGTAACCGAGGTTAATGTGAGGGGAAAACCTCTTGTAGATGAATGAGAGTGCAGCGAAAGGCTTGGCCCCCATAGCGCCGGATCCTAGAAGATCTCTCTCGTCCCCTGTGGGGACACGGACGTCCAACCCGAGTGCCAATCCGGTATGCCCCTTCTCAAGAACGTTCCCCTTGAGTCGAACTATGAGATCCCCCAGCCCGCTCGCGGTTCCCGAGGAGAAAAATCTCTTCTGCGATCCGAAAGTCCCGGGTGCCGCGGGATTCCGAAAAAAGTGAACTCGGGGGTTACCGGCGGTGCCGATTCTTTGAATCGTGGCATCGGAGACGACATTCAGGCGGGTGCGCACGATAGGAACCACGAGCGCGAGATCCAGCTTGTCGGCAAGTCCATAACTCAGAAACGCCGTGAACTGACCCACCGTGGCTTCGATGGAATTCACTGTGGTGACCACATCGGCCCGCCCTCCGCCAAGCTGAAAATCGTCGTGAGTGAAGACGGCAGGCACGTTAAAGAGATCGACGCCTTCCAGCGAGTCAAATGTGAAGGCCTGGTAGTTGAAGCCAAGAGAGTATCTCTTTCTCCCGATCGTTTCGGCGCGATCTGCAAGGATCGGACCGAAGCTCTGGGTGGAGCGCTTGAAAGTTCCAGTGGACGAATCAAACGTGTAAGTGAAACCTGCGGCCGGAGAGGGAATGGGCACCGCCGCCAGCTGGCTCGCCAGCGCGATATTGAACTGGGTGAAATTGGATTGAAATGCGCTATTGAAATGGGCCGAATGGTTGGACCCGTCCGGCAGGAAGTCCTCGCTATCGACTACCAGTCCGTTCGGACCATAGATGTTGCGAATGAGCAGAGCCAGCTTTTCGCGTGTTTGAGCGAGGGTGCCGGGGCAGACACAGAGAAGAGACAGCAACATCAGTATGACCGGTTTCCTGGACATGATTCTTCCTTGATGCGCTGCGCTGGGGTCCACAGGATTCTTTGCGCCTTCGCGCCTTTGTGGTAAAGAAAGCTGCATCCACCGCCAGGATTCCACAGATCGCTAACGGCCGGCCTCAAAGCGGATCGACTCT
>QHZE01000167.1 GCA_003225335.1 Acidobacteriota bacterium | reverse complement strand
GCAAAGAGCGGGTCATGAAGAACCCTTTTTGAATCAGCGAGGCGCTTGAATCCCTATCCTATTGCCATTCTCCCGGTCTGTCAACAAGTTGCTCATGGATGTCATGGATGTCATGGATTCTCGTGGGTCAACAGACACGGAGCCACACAGGGGCCTCCGTGTCCTCCGTGTCTCCGTCGTGAAGGCTGTGTTGCGGCCCTGCTGCTCTGAGTAATTCGTGGCAATTCTTTATGGCGTCGCTTCTTTCGCCGAGGTTGCACTGAGGGCTTACGACATATCTCTGTGGCTCTGAGTCTCCGTGGCTCTGTGGCTGACACCTGCGTTATGATCGGTTAATGGCTGGCTGGTCTCCAAAGATTCCATGGGTGGTTGCCCTGGCGGCGTCGGCGCTGGCCCTCTTGTTCCACGTGGTTTTCATGCTTCACGCGGGAGCCCTATGGCGGGATGAAGTGAATACCGCGCAGTTCGCCACCTTCCCGTCGCTGGCGGAGCTTTGGAGCTCCCTTAAATATGATTCCTTTCCGCTGGTATCGACCTTAATGCTGCGCCTCTGGACCTGGCTTCCCTGGGGAGAGGGCGATTTCGGGCTCAGAATTTTCGGCCTTCTGGTAGGAGCGGCGGGTCTGGCCGCCCTCTGGTTCAGCGCCCGGGTTTTGGGGCACTCCGTCCCGCTGATCTCGATGGCCCTCCTGGGATTCACCCCTCTGGTCATTCGATTCGGTGACTCGATTCGCCCGTACGGGATAGGGATGGTTTTCATGCTCCTGGCGTTCGGCTTGATCGGGCAGGCCACCGTGCGCCCTGGGCCGCGGCAGGTCTTGGCTGCGGCAGTCGCGGCGGTTTTGTCCGTACAGTGTCTGTACCAGAACGCTCTTCTGCACCTGGCGGTCTGCGTGGGAGGAGTCGCGGCCGGCATTCACTTCGGAGAGTGGAAGAGGGCGGTCGTACCGGCAGGCATCGGGGCGCTGGCGGCGCTGTCACTGCTCCCTTACGGAGAGAGCATACGCCAGGCCCAGGATTGGGCCGTTGTAAACCAGGCGTCGACTGACTTCCGATCGATCTGGGGCGTTCTGCGCCAGGCGCTCGGGTCTGCCGGCGCCGTCATGGCGTGGATATGGATTCTGCTTTTCGCCGGAGCGCTCATCGCGGCCTTGCCTCTTTTTCGCTCTCCAATCCGAGGCTCGGAAACCGTCGAGGGCCTGACTCTGTATGCCGCCGCCTCCATGGCTGTTGGGACCGCGGCGTTCCTGGTCTTCGTGAGACTCTCGGGCCTTCCGTCTCAACCCTGGTACTACGTGCCGCTGATGGCATTGACCGCCGTCTGTATGGAGACGATCGTCGCAGGACGCAAAACAGGCGCGGCATGGAGGGTCGCCCTGGCGGTGGCTGTCATTGTTATAAGCTTCTCGAGTGTCTGGCCAGAGATTCGGGGGCGACAGACCAATGTGGACCTGATTGCAGACAAGCTTGAACGATCCAGCGCAAGGGAGGACATGATTCTGGTCAATCCCTGGTATTACGGTGTGACCTTCCAGCGCTACTACAAAGGGCACACTCCCTGGGTAACGCTTCCGCCCCTGGAAGACCTGCGCATCCATCGTTACGACTTGCTCAAACGGCAGATGACATCACCGGATGCCATAGAACCTGTTCTCGAGCGGATCGACCAAACGTTGCGGTCCGGGCATCGTGTGTGGGTGGTGGGAAGTCTCCCTGCGCCGCTCGAGGAACAGTCGCCCCCCCGCTTGCCTCCCGCCCCCGGAGGGCCGTGGGGTTGGAACAGCCATCCCTATCGGTCAGCCTGGGCATCGCAGGTGAGCTATCTCATTCACTCGCGTGCCGCCAGGAGCGACGTGCTGGCGGTCGGCTCCGATATACGCGTCAGTCCTCACGAGCGCGCCGATCTTTTGGTCGTGAGCTTGCGTTAAGGCACAGATGCACCCGGCTGAAGTTGCGCAGCGTTTTCGTCTCGTTACTTCGCGCCTTTGCGTCTTCGCGGTGAAACTGATCAGGGCCGAGAGCGGGCCTGAAGTCTTTCGATTCGCTTCTGGATGGGCGGATGCGTGCTGAAAAGATTCATGAACGCCTGCCCCGAGAACGGCTGAACAATGAACATGTGAGCCGTGTTGGGGGAAGCCTGCAGGGGGATCCGCTTGGAGTAGTTGTCGAGCTTTTGCAGGGCCGAGGCCAATCCTGAAGGAGTTCCCACCACGTCGGCGCCGCTGGCGTCTGCCTGGTACTCGCGCGTCCTGGAGATCCACAACTGGATCAGCATCGCTGCAATGGGCGCGAGGATCATCAGGAACAGGTTCCCGAGCAGCCCGCCCCCGCCTTCTTCGTCGCGGTCCCGGCTCATTCCGCCGAATATTGCCGAAAAACGAGCCATCATCGCCACCCACGTAATCACTCCCGCGAGCGTGGCGGCAATGCTGCTGATCAGGATATCGCGGTTCTTCACGTGGGAGATCTCGTGGGCAAGAACGCC
Source organism: Acidobacteriota bacterium (assembly GCA_003225335.1). Classification (GTDB taxonomy): domain Bacteria; phylum Acidobacteriota; class UBA6911; order UBA6911; family UBA6911; genus Gp18-AA60. The sequence goes on along the minus strand of QHZE01000167.1, from coordinate 4,645 downwards.
TTGCAGTTCATTTTCGTCGAGAATATTCAGCGCTCCTGTGGTGACCGCCACGGAGGCGTGATTGGGGTTGCGCCCGGTGGCGAACGCATTAGGGGATGGATCGTCGATCAGGTACAGCTTGGGCATGGGTATCCCGGCGCGTGCGCAGAGAAACTCCATGATTTGGTAGAGGCGCGGCGCCTCTTCGCGGCTCACGGGCTGGGCCTTGTAGGTCATCAACGCAATCTTGTCGGAGAAGAAGTAGCTTCCGAAGTTCATCACGATGCACAGTATCAGCGCGACCGTCAGCCCTCCCTGTCCCCAGAAGCTCCCAATGAACAGCACAAGCCCTGTGAGGGTGCCGAGCAATAAAGCCGTCTTTAGGTTGTTAATCATAAGTTCATTGAAACCTCCGTAAAAATATACCTGCCCGCAGACGGAGAGACCAGGGGGAAAAAATACCGAGGCGAGGATGCATGTTCGGAGTTCAGGCTTTAGCCTGCCGAGAGTCAGTGCAGCCTGAAGGCTGAACTCGAAACCTGACGATCGAATCGGATCCATGACGACTTACTAATGACCGATGACAAATGTTACCTTTGCCCTTTGACCACTTTCGTGAAATTCGTGGCAGTTTTTCGGCGCACTCGGCGGACTCTCCGGCTTAGAGCTTGCGCCGCTGCGCCCGGTAGGTATTTCGAAGCAGCATCAAGAAATCATCATAGCGGCCGCTTCGGAAATCGGGATAGGTCCAGGGAAAGGGTTGCCATTGGCCGTTTTCGTAATGGAGGGTCACCTCGGCGTAGATACCGTCCCCAAGCAGGATCCTGTGGTAGAAGTTCTTGGTGGACGCCAGGACCAGTTTCGCGTCCTCGATGTATCCAGGATCCAGATTCACAGGCCGCGCCACCTGGCGGTACCGCGCATCGAATTCCTCTTCTATTCTATTCGTGCAGACCTTGGTTTCCGCGAGTCGTGAGGCGGGCCTCAGGTCCGAAAAACTCAAAAAGTGTCTCGTAATGGGTTTGCCCATTTCCTTGTCGTAATAGTCTGTGGCGTCAAACGGGAAAGAATCGCTGCTGAGATCGATAGGACCCAGCGTGTCTGCAAGACGCTCGTGTAACGCAGGCACAAGCTCGGGAATGGATGTCAGTATGCCGGTAAAGAATTTTACCGGAAGCGGCCGGTGTACCTTACCCATGCGCGTATCGAGTGGGATCCGGCAATCCGGCGTCTTGAAATCCCTTGCGCCTGAGAATGCACGAGTCGCAGGCCCCGCAGGCAAGGCCGGCCGGAGCGGGATCGTAGCAGCTGTGGGTCAAGGAAAAATCCACTCCGGCCTCATGACCGGCGCGGATGATTTGCGCCTTGGTCATCTGGACGAGGGGAGCATGAATACGATAGTGCGCGCGCCCTTCCACTCCCGCTTTGGTCGCCAGGTTTGCCAGCCTTTCGAAGGCTTCGAGAAACGCAGGCCTGCAATCGGGATAGCCGGAGAAATCGATAGCGTTGACCCCGACGAAAATATCCTCCGCCCGGAGGACCTCGCACCAGCCCAAGGCAAAACTGAGAAAGATGGTGTTCCGCGCGGGAACGTATGTTGTGGGAATCTCCGAAGCCATCTCCTCGATCGTTCGCCCCTTGGGGACGTCGATGTCCGCCGTCAGCGCTGAGCCGCCGAACGCACGCAGGTCTATCCGGGCCACCACATGCGAGGCCGCACCCAGCGCCGCGACAACTCTCCGGGCCGCTTCGAGCTCCTGGCGGTGCCGCTGGCCGTAATCAAAACTCAGCGCGTGCGTCTCGTAGCCTTGCTTTAGCGCAAGCGCCAGCACGGTCGAGGAGTCGATGCCGCCGCTGACCAGTACCACTGCCTTTTTCGGCGAAACCATATAGAAGCGGCAAGCCTTTACCACGAAGACGCAAAGAAACGCCAAGTTTTTCGTTGCGGCTGCCGCTGCGTGGAAATCCGTGTCGCACTTCTTCGCGTCTTCGTGTCTTCGTGGGGGACTAGGCCTCAGCCGCGTTTTTGCGTCTTGGCCGCAGCAGGCGGCTTGTTCAACGACGCGAGAAAGGCCGAGGAGCCCGGAGATCGTCCCTCCATAAAAGCTTTGTGTTGTCCGGCCAGATCTTCGAGGTTCTTCAGATAGAGGGGATTGTTCCTCGCGTGCCGCATATCCTGGGTGGCAGCCCTGGCCTTTTCCCAAAAGATGTGGAACTCGCCGGAAGTCTCGAAAAGAAGCTCCTTGTTCAGCAATCCCCTTTTGACAAAGGTGCCGACCATGTCCCAGTAAGAGGTTGCCTGACGGAAATACGCGTTTTCCTTTGAGCCCGGCGGGTACTTCTCCGCGAATTCTTTTCCATTCTCCGCGTAGAACTCTTCGATCATGAACCGGCGGGCCTCGCGCATGGTTGGCTCCCGGCGCATGTCGTACAACTTTAGAACCAGGTCTACGTCGTCTCTGGTCACTTCAGCCATACTTACCTCCTTTTCTTGATTGCGGGGCTATTTAATCATAAACGCACACAGAGACGAAAGATCAGACCGCGCGGGGTCTCGGCAAAGTCGCAAATTCCCCAAAAATGACAAAATGACCAATGACCGATGACAAATGACAAATTAGACTGGGGCGGCTTGCCCCCGCGATTTGTCATTGGTCATTGGTCATTTATCATTTGTCATTTTCGAGCCACGTGCCCACGATCCCCCTGGAACGACTTTGCCGTGGTAGGGGCGGACCTATGTGGCCGGCCGGAAGGATGCGTATGGTAATATTGCACTCTTTTCTGAGGGGAATATGCTGCAGATCAAGGGCCTCGGCAAGTCGTTCCGGGGAGATTCTCTGTTCCGGCAACTGGACTTTCAGATCAACGAGCGCGACCGCATCGGTCTCGTCGGTGATAACGGCACGGGCAAATCGACCCTGATGAAGATCCTGTCGGGGATTCTGCCGCCGGACGAAGGAGAGGTCATCGGCGCGCGCGAGCTTACCTTCGGATATCTGCCACAGGACGGGCTGTTTGCCCGCGGGCGCACCGTGTTTGAAGAAGGCCGGTCGGTCTTCGGAGATCTGCAAAGGTTAGAGGAAGAGTGCCGCCGGCTCGAGCATGAATTGGCCGAAATGGAACACTCCGGCCCCGAACATCACAAAAAGCTCGAGCGGTACTCCACGATGTCGCAGCAGTTCCGGTTGCAGGGAGGCTACACAATCGATGCGAGAGTGGGGACAGTGCTTCACGGCCTGGGTTTTTCGCGAAGCGACTGGAACCGGCCCTGCGAGGAGTTCAGTGGGGGATGGCAGATGCGGATAGCCCTGGCCAAACTGCTCTTGCAGCAGCCCAGCCTCCTTCTGCTCGATGAGCCCACCAACCACCTCGACCTCGAAGCGCGCAACTGGCTCGAGGCGTATTTGCAGGGCTATCCATCGGCCCTCGTCATGGTCTCTCACGACAGATACTTCCTCGACGCCACCGTGCGGCGTGTCCTCGAAATCCGCAATCGGTCCGTCCACTTCTATAAAGGCAACTATTCTGATTTTCTGCGGCAGCGGGACGAGCGGATGGTCCAGCTGGTCGCCGCCTATGAGGCGCAACAAAAAGAGATCGCCCGTATCAAAGCCTTTGCGGACCGCTTCCGCGCCAAGGCCACGAAGGCGGCTCAGGTCCAGAGCCGGTTAAAAGACCTGGAGCGCATGGAGCGAATCGAGCTGCCGCCGCAACCCAAGCCTATCCGGCTGCGATTTCCGGAAGGCCCGCGCACCGGCCGCGCGGTCCTGGAGCTCAACGACGTCACCGCGGGATATGGAGACACGGCCGTGTTCCGCGACCTGAGCCTGATCCTGGAAAAAGGGGAGCGCGTGGCGCTCGTAGGACCCAACGGCGCAGGGAAATCCACCCTGATGAAGATCCTGGCGGGCCGCCTGCCTCTCAAGCGGGGCAAGCGGAAGGAAGGGCACAACGTGATCGTCTCGTACTTCTCTCAGGACCAGGACGACCTGCTGGTTTCGACCAGGACAGTCTGGGAGGAGGTGTACACCGTGGCGCCGAACCACATCGTCCCACAACTAAGAACGCTGCTCGGATGCTTCCTCTTTTCCGGGGACACGATCGAAAAGCCTGTCTCGGTGCTGAGCGGAGGCGAACGGAGCCGGCTCGTGTTGTGCAAGCTTCTGTTCTCCCCGGCAAATTGCCTGCTCCTGGATGAGCCGACAAACCATTTGGACATTCGTTCCAAAGACATCCTGATGGACGCGCTGCGCGACTATGGCGGCACGATCGTTTTTGTCAGCCATGACCGGTATTTCCTGGACGGCCTGGCGACGCGGGTTCTCGACGTCGGCAACGGTACCGCGGCGAGCTATCTGGGAAATTACGAGGACTACCTCGTGAAAAAGGAGGCTGGGGAAGAAGCGAGAGGAGGGGCAGAGGAGCAAACTGGCGAACGGACGGAGGGGCGGGGCGGTGCCGAGGCCGAGGTTCGCGACCGCACAAAACGGAAGGTAAATCCGTATAAGGTCCAACGGCTCACCGAGAAGATCGAGGAACTGGAGGCCGTCATTCAAGGGCATGAAACACGGATCGCGGTTCTCTCGCAGATGCTGTCAAGCGAGGAGCTGTATCGCGACTATCCGCTCTTCCGCAGCACTATGGAAGAACACGACCGGCTCCA
>QHZE01000166.1 GCA_003225335.1 Acidobacteriota bacterium | reverse complement strand
TTGCTTCGGCAACAGCCCGCGAGAAGGGAACGGCTTCATCCAACCGGTTGCAGAGGAATCCGAGAGTTCCGCTCAAACAGCCCTGAATCCGCAGTATCTTGTCTCCGGTGTTTATCAAGTCCTGAAGCGTGTAAAGGAGCGGCAGACCTGCCCCAAACGTGGCTTCGTAGTGGTAGTTCAGCCCCTTGCGGCGGCGAAGGGCTTGGATCGCTTCGTAGTCGCGGAACTTTGAAGTCAGAGGCTTCTTATTGGCGGTGACCACGTGGAATCCGCGGCGAAGCCCTTCAATGTGCAAAGCCGTGAGATCGGCGCCGGTTGCATCAACCAGAACGATGTCGGATTTGTAGGTCGCGGCAATTTGCTTGAAGACCTCGTCGTTTGTGGGCCGTTCGCATCCACTCTCCAGTTGCTCCAGAGGAGTTCCGGAGGCCAGCGATTCCAGTTCGGCGCCGCTCAACCCGGCAGGTGAGAACAGCCAGTGGCGGGAATTGGCCACCCCGAGTATCTTCAAGTTGACCTGCAAGCTGCGTGCGATTTGTTTCTTGCTCTCCTGAATCTGCCTTAACAGCATCCGGCCGATATTCCCGCATCCGAAAAGGAAAACGTGGAGATCTCGCGTAAGTCCAAAGGCGGTGTGGATCGCCTGAACGGCATGTTTGTAATCTTTCTCCAGGATGGCCGCCGAAATGTTCAGTTCCGAGGATCCCTGAGCTATGGCAAGCACATTGATGCGATACCTGCCCAGAGCATCAAAGAATTTCCCGGAAATTCCAGGCGTGCCCCGCATACCAGCGCCAATGATGGACACGCTGGCCACCTTGGATGTGCAGATCACTTCCTCGATGAGCTTCCGCTCCAGCTCCAGTCGGAACTCGTCCCGAATGGCGTAAACGGCGCGCCGGGCGTCGGCAGCTTTCAGCACTAAGCAGATGCTGTGCTCGGAAGAAGACTGGGAAATCATCATGATGTTGATGCCTTCGCGGCCCAGCACAGCGAATATTCGTGAACTGACGCCCGGGATGCCGATCATCCCGTTTCCTTGAATATTGAGCAGAGCGAGGTCCCGGACCGCAGTGACAGTCTTCACCACCGGACGGCGAAGGCTTCGGTCGGTGATAAGCGTTCCCGGGGCGGTCGGATTGAAGGTATTCTTGATGCGTATCGGTATGTGATGGATGACCGCGGGAATCATGGTCTTCGGGTGGACCACCTTGGCGCCGAAATAAGACATTTCGGCTGCCTCCTGGTAACTGATCTGAGGCAGGATACCGGCTTCCGCCACCAGGTTTGGATCCGCTGTCATGATTCCATCCACGTCCGTGTAAATCCAGACTTCTCGGGCGCGCAACGCGGCACCCACGATCGACGCGGAGTAATCTGATCCGTTGCGCCCGAGAGTGCTGGCATGGCCATCGGGCGTCCGGCACACAAAGCCCGGAACCACGGGAAGGAACCTGCGCTTCAGCAATGGCAGAAGGAGCCTTTCGATGCGGCGCTCGGTCTCTGAAAAATCCACCACGGGACCCTCACGCGTCCCCTCCGCAACGGTCCAGTCGCGCGCATCGGAGTGACAGAAGCGGTCGTCGATTGTCTGAAGGGTACGCGCGAGAAGCGTGGAGGACAACATCTCGCCATAAGAAAGGAGCTTGTCCTGAATTCGGCGGCTGAATTCTCGCAGCAAGAGAATCCCATGGGAAATCTCACGGATTTCCTGAAACTGCTTATCCAGGAAGCCGCGCATCCAGTTCTGATAGGAGGGGCTGGAAGTCAGGGAGCCAAAAGTCTCCTCGTGCAGCGCACGCAGACTCTGGATCTCCGTCTCGACGCCCCGTGCTTTGCCGAGAAGAGCCTCCTGGCCCAGTCCGAGCAACCGATCCGTCACCCCAGCCATGGCCGAGACTACGGTGAGGACCTCCGAAAGACGAGCCTGAGTGCGAATGATTTCCATGACGCGAGAAATCGAGTCGCGGGTACCCATGGAGGTGCCGCCGAATTTTAGAACCAAAAGGGATCGACCCGCCATCTTCAGCTCCCTGGAAAAGATCCATACTCTAAACCCTGTGAGCGTTGGGAGTCCAGGCTTTAGCCTCAGTTGGGTGCCATTAAAAGGATCGCGGATACCCGCAAGAGACGGACAAAAAACGAGTCCGACATGAAGTGCGGCGACCTGTCTGACCTTTCGCCGCTTTCGAAAAGAGTCGTGGATTGCTCATCTGCAGTTCATCAAAGCGGCACCTTGAAGCGAGTCGCATTTCTAATTACACCCGCCTCAGTTCGGGTGTTCGGACTTCAAGCTTTTGTTCAGGGTTCCTTGAGCCTGCGTTGGGAGAGAACCCTACCTGTCACGTAATCCCCTTGGTCGCGCGCGTCCCGCGAACGAGTGGCCTCACAGCCGCGGCTCATTTTCCATTTCACACAATGGCGAAGGCAGTGGGGGGCAGCCTGAAGGCTGAGATCCAAAACCTGGCATCCGTGTTTTCTTAGTTGACATAATATTCATTATCCGAAGTTATATAGGTACTGGCTCGCAGGGTTCGGAATCGGTAAAAGTTCCCCGGCGTGGGCGCACGCCGCCTGGCGGCCAGGCCCCCCGTACGGCTGGCCGTAGACGGGCCGATTTACTAGGCACGAGAGCGTGTGCTAGTCTTTCCTCGTACCTATGCGCAAGGTCGATAAGCTCATCCTTGGAGCCGTGTATCCGCCGGTCATTCTCTCGGGCGTTGTTCTTACGTTTGTGGTCTTTATGCGGGAACTCGGGAGGCTGTCCGAATTGCTGATAACCCGGAACGCGTCCCCGGAAGTCATCGGAATGCTTGCGGGCGCCATTCTCCCTGCGATCCTGATCTTCTCCTTGCCGATGTCCTACCTGATAGGCACCTTGATCGGGCTCAGCGGGCTGTCGGGAGAAAACCAAATCACCGCGTTGCGGGCCTGTGGGGTCCCCCTGCGACGGATACTCCTTCCAGTCCTTGCCCTTGGCGGATGCGTTCTGGCCGTTACAGCCGTACTCTCCGTGTTCATCCTGCCTTCATCGAACGATGTCCTTCACACCCTCAAGGACAACATTAGCCTGCGCCAGGTCACCTCTCAGGTTCAACCCAGGGTGTTCAACGAAGAATTCTCCAATGTCGTGTTTTATCTGGATGACATCGCTCTGGACCGCCAGCGCTGGGCACGTGTCTTCCTGGCAGACAATTCCAACCCAAAGTCGCCTCGAGTGATTCTCGCCCGGGATGGGGCGTGGGTTACCAACCAGCAAGCATTTCGGCTTCAGTTTCACCTGGAAGATGGGACCATATATGAAGCAAATCCCGATGATCCGGGCAAGGACAACGTGAGTCTGTTTGCTGCTACGGACATACCGGTTGATTTGAATCACGGCGGACCTCCCCATCCGGCGGAAAGCGGCTATGGCAGGCCCAAGCGCCCGATTGAGCAGACTACCCTGGAGCTTTGGCGCGGCCGGCCCGATGTCCCCGCGGCCCAACGGGGAGAACAGCTCATCGAGCTTCACAAGCGGTTGTCAATTCCCTTCTCAGTTGTGGGCTTTTCGTTGCTGGGACTGACGCTGGGAATAAACACAACAAAAGGAGGACGCGCCTCGGGCTTTGTCCTGAGTTTCATTCTCGTGCTTGTGTTCTACAACCTTTTCTTTGGAGGAGTCCGGCTGGCTTCTGTAGGGAAAGTCTCTCCCTGGCTCGGAGCCTGGGGAGCCAATCTGATTCTTTCAGCGTTGGGGCTCGTATCGCTTGCGACCGCGGAGCGCAGTCACTGGCTTAGCTACTGGATGTCAAGTTGGGCATGGAAAAAGAAGCTGGAACCTCTCAGCCGCCAGTTCCATCTTGACCAGGCCACTCGAGCCGGCATCCAGAGGCTGGACAATGTCATTGACACTTCGACCCGCGGGTTCGCCAGATTCCGATTCCCAAAGATACTCGACATTTACGTGAGCAGGGGCTTCCTGACGTATTTTTTATGGGCCCTTCTAGTATGCAGTTGCCTCTTTGTCGTGCTTACGCTCTTTGATCTGCTCGACGACATCATTCGAAACCGCATACCGGCAGGCTACGTCATAGGCTATTTTGTGTTCCTGATGCCGCAAATCTTGCTTCTCGTGATCCCCATGTCCATCCTGCTTGCCGTACTCATCAATTTCGGCGTCCTGGAAAAGTCCTCGGAAATAACAGCGCTGAAAGCAGGCGGGTGGAGCCTGTATCGAATATCCACGCCGGTATTCCTCATTGCCGCTTTGCTCTGCCTCGGCGTTTACCTCATGCAAGACTATGTCCTTCCTTACTCAAACATTCGCCAGGACAACCTGAGGAACATCATCAAGGGTAGGCCGGCCCAGACCTATATGCGTCCTCAAAGAAAGTGGATTTTCGGGGAGTCGAACCGGATTTTTAACTATGACTATTTCGACCCCGGCCAGCAGATGTTCGTGGGTCTCAATGTGTTCGAAGTTGACCTGGGGGCACACCGGATTCTCCGCAGGATACACGCGGCGCGTGCGCGGATTCGGGACGGACCCAAATGGACCCTGGAAGATGGCTGGGTAAGGGATTTTCGCAACCCTGCCATGGGTTTCAGCAGGATCGTCAAGAATGACTTTAGTTTCCCGGAAAAGGCGAGCTATTTCCAGAAGGAGATTTTCGAGCCCAGAGAATCGTCCAAGCTGACCTATCTTGAGTTAAAGGATTACATTAACTATTTACAAAAGTCCGGTTACAATGCGACGGAACTTCAAGTAGAGCTGTACAAGAAGATTTCCTTTCCGGTCAGCTGCGTCGTCATGTCCCTGCTGGGAGTGCCTTTTTCGTTTTCAATGGGCCGGAAGGGTGCCTTCTTCGGGATCACAGCCAGTATTGTGATTGCTATGGCTTACTGGGGAGTCTTTAATGCTTTTGAGCAACTCGGGGCCTACGGAATTCTGGTCCCGACGCTCGCGGCATGGGCACCAAACATTCTGTTTGGAGCGGCGGGGCTCACGCTGTTCCTCACTGTTCGCACCTGATCAGGTGCCTTCGGACCAGCTCTGGAGGTAGCGCTTCTGCTCTGCCGTGAGCACGTCAATTTCGGCATTAAGGGAACGCAGTTTGAGCCGTGCAACCTCCTGGTCAATCTCCTTGGGCACAGGGTACACTTGCTTTCCCAGGCTCTGAGAGTGCTTGATCAGGTATTCAACGCTCAGCGCCTGGTCGGCGAAAGACATGTCCATCACCGAGGCGGGATGCCCCTCCGCGCTGGCGAGGTTGATAAGGCGCCCTTCTCCGAGAAGATAGATCTTCTGTCCTCCGCGCAGCGTGTATTCGTCCACATACTCTCTCACCCTGCGCTTACTGACGCTCAGAGACTCCAGGGCCGGAATGTCAATCTCAACATTGAAGTGCCCTGAGTTGGCCAATACGGCCCCGCTTTGCATCAACTCAAAGTGTTCTTTCCGAATAACGCCCTTGTTTCCGGTGACCGTGACGAAGAGTTGTCCGATCTTGGCCGCGTCGGCGATGGGCATGACCCTATAGCCCTCCATTACGGCTTCGAGGGCTCGGATCGGGTCAATTTCCGTGACGATTACATCCGCGCCAAAACCCTTGGCCCGCATGGCAATGCCACGCCCGCACCAGCCGTACCCGCAGACTACCACCCGCAGCCCGGCCAGCAGGAGGTTTGTCGCCCGGATGACCCCGTCAATGGTCGATTGGCCGGTACCGTATCGGTTGTCAAATAGATGCTTGGTATCGGCATCGTTGACGGAAATTACGGGGAATTGCAGGACGCCGTCTTGGGCCATACTCCGGAGCCGAACGACGCCGGTGGTAGTTTCCTCGGTGCCCCCCAGCACTTCGCTGATCAGCTCTTTCCTCTCCGTCAGGATCGCCGTGACCAGGTCGGCGCCGTCATCCATCGTGATCTGGGGCTTGTTCTCCAGCGCGGACATTATGTGGCTGTAGTATGTCTTGTTGTCTTCGCCCTTGATCGCAAAAACGGGAATACCATACTCCCGGACAAGGGCGGCCGCGGTGTCATCCTGAGTACTGAGCGGATTCGACGCGCAAAGACAGAGCCGGGCCCCTCCGTCGCGCAGCGTGATCGCCAGGTTCGCTGTTTCCGTGGTCACATGGAGACAAGCCGAAATGCGAATTCCCTTCACTGGCTGCTCCTTCTGAAATCGTTCGCGGATCAACTGCAGGACGGGCATCGACTGCTGCGCCCATTCGATCCTGTCCTTCCCCTTGCCTGCCAGAGCCAGGTCTTTCACGTCGTATCGCATGCACTGCCCTCTTTAAGAACGGCTGTTGAATGGGGAATCAAAGCGCTGCGGCCTTCTGGAGAATTTGCGCCCGGTCCGCCTTCTCCCACGTGAATTCGGGTTCGGAACGTCCGAAGTGGCCGTAGGCGGCGGTCTTCTTGTAGATAGGTCGTCTGAGATTCAAGGATTCGATGATCCCGCGGGGTGTGAGATTGAATTCAGCGCGCAGAATTTCCTCAATCTTCGGTTCTGCTATTTTCCCTGTGCCAAACGTATCCACCATCACCGAGACGGGTTGGGCAACACCGATGGCGTATGCCAGCTGGATCTCGACGCGGTCCGCAATCTTTGCCGCGACGATGTTCTTGGCCAGATAACGCGCCATGTAGGACGCGCTTCGATCAACTTTCGAGGGATCCTTGCCGGAAAAGGCTCCGCCGCCATGATGGCCGTACCCGCCATAGGTGTCGACAATTATCTTGCGGCCCGTCAGACCGCAATCCCCTTGAGGTCCCCCTATCGCGAACCGCCCCGTCGGGTTGATGTGATACTGAGTCTTACCGTCGCGCAAACGTTCCGGTATGACCGGATAAATTACCTGCTCCAAAACCTCCTGGCGCACTTTCTCGATGCTCACGTCCGGACTGTGCTGCGTCGAGACCACAACTGTCTCGACTCTTATGGGCCGGTAGCCTTCGTAAAGAACTGTGACCTGGGACTTGCCGTCTGGCCGGACCCAGTCGAGCACCCCTTTTTTGCGCACTTCGGAGAGCCGCCGGGTCAGCTTGTGGGCCAGCATGATCGCCATAGGCATGAGTTCTTCAGTTTCGTTGGTCGCGAAGCCAAACATCAGTCCCTGGTCGCCCGCTCCCCCGGTATCCACACCCAGGGCAATGTCCGGCGACTGCTCGTCGATCGAGGAAATCACGGAGCAGGTGTCTGCGTCGAAGCCGTACTTCGCGCGGGTGTAGCCCACCCCACGGATGGTTTCACGCACCACCTTGGGAAAATCGACGTAACACTTGGTCGT
>QHZE01000165.1 GCA_003225335.1 Acidobacteriota bacterium | reverse complement strand
ATAAATGAGCGCCCGCTCCACATCGCTGCGTGTCCACCGTTTCCCGGCCCCACGGCCGGGCCTACGCAATGTTACACACTGTCGGCCCTACGGGCCTGGCGGAGAACAAAATGCGAAAAGCACATCGATATACCGCGTCGCTAATGGCTGTCCTATGGTTCGCCCTCGAAGCCGTTTCACTCGCTCAGACCAGTACGGCTAAAATCACTGGCAGCATTACCGACTCCAGTCACGCGGTCCTTCAAGGCGCTGAGATCACTGCGACCAACTTGGCTACGGGGGTCAGCAGAGAAACCCGCTCAAACGAAGAAGGCAACTACTCGGTGGCGTTCTTGCAACCGGGTGACTATCGGATTACGGCAAAGATGACGGGCTTCAAGACCGCGAGTAAATCAGGAGTCAAACTGGATGTAGAACAGGTGGCCCGAGTCGATTTCGTTCTGAATTTGGGCGAGATTACGGAAATCGTTGATGTCACAGCCAGTGGTGTGGCACTCGATACCGACAGCACTACCATCGGCCAGCTCATCAGTGAAAAACAAATAACGGACCTACCGCTGAATGGCCGCAACTTCACCCAGCTCTTGCTGGTCTCGTCGAACGCGGTCACCACGTTCGGCGAGCAAGGCACGTTCCGCGCCGGGGTCGGCGATGCTTTTAGCCTGGGCGGTTCGCGGACGGCCTCCAATTCCTACCTCCTGGATGGCTTGAGCAACAACGACACGTATTACCAAACGCCGGCCATCGTGCCGTCAATCGATGCTCTTGGAGAATTCAAGGTGCAAACCAACACCTATTCGGCTGAGTTTGGCGCCGCGGAAAACCAGATCAATATGAGCATCAGGTCCGGTACGAACGACTTCCACGGCACGACGTTCTACTTCGGCCGCAACAGCGCGCTCGGCGCGCGAAACTTCTTCGACCCGTCGAAGATAACACCTCTTAATCAAAACCAGTTCGGTTACACGCTGGGGGGTCCCGTGTGGATTCCGAAGCTGTACAACGGGCGCAACCGGACCTTCTTTTTCGCAAACTACGAACAACAGATCACGCGCCAGGGCAACAGCGCTTATCTGACGGTTGCCAATCCGGAAGAGCTGGCGGGCCGGTTCAGCACGACGATCATCGATCCCCTTACGGGCCAGCCATTTCCTAACAACACGATTCCGCAGAGCCGCATCTCGACCTTCGCCAAGGGAGCGATGCCGTACTTTGTCGCTCCAAACACCAATACGCCCCAGGGGAACTCCTTTGCTTCCATTCCCAACCCCATTGACTCCGACCAGCAACATTACCGAATCGACCAGAACTTTGGAACGAAGGACAGTGTCTTCGTCCGCTATAGTCAGTTCCAATACACTGCTTCCCAGATCACGGGTGGTTCCCCGTTTACAAAGGAGGGCCAATCACACCAGGTGCAGAAGACGCGCAACGTGGCGGGGAACTACACCCATGTGTTCAGCCCCAATCTGGTGAATCAATTCCGGATGGGATGGCTGAAACCGGAGGCCAACAACGTCGGAGATCCAGCCAGCCACCCCATTGAGGCTCTTGGAGTCCAGGGTATTGCGCCATGGCCCTCGGATGCCGCGTTTCCCAACATTCAATTTGCCAACGGCATCGCCCCTATCGGTGGCGCCAATAACGTTCCGATCTTCACCCCCTCGCCCTCGTGGGAAATTTCTGACAGCCTGGCAATCAATCGGGGCGCCCACAATTTCAGCGTGGGCTTCAGTTTTCGCCACTACACCAGCTATTACGCGGGAGGCTGGTCTGATGGCCCGGGATTCTACAGCTTCAACGGCACAACCACGGGGAGCCCGATTGCGGATTTTCTGCTCGGTTACGCCTCGACCGCGAACGTCACCCATGTTTGCCCCACCTGCGATAAGTTTGGCGGCTTTTCGAATTTCATTTACAAAGGGTTTGCTCCCTATTTCCAGGACGAATGGAAAGCCAGCCGGCGGCTCACCGTGACAATGGGCGTGCGGTATGATTACAACTTCCTTCCGCTGGAAGAACGAGATCACCAGGGCTGGTTCGACACAACCAATGGCGGCGGTATCATCACCTCGGACAAGTCGATCTTCGATAATCATCTCGAAGGCGATGTGCTTCGGTATTCCGGCGGCCGCACTTATGGCTCCGCGCCCAAGAACGTCTTCGCGCCTCGGCTCGGATTCGCGTTCCGGCCGTTCGATAACAACAAAACGGTCATCCGGGCCGGCGGCGGTATCTTCTACGATCAAGCCGAAGTGAAAGAACAGGGTACGGGGTTCAGCTATCCGGGCAACGGCGGGAAGACATACACCTCGAAGCCGTCCGATGGGATTTACATCGATCTTTCGCAACCCTTCCCGCCTCTTCCGCCGGCGACGCCGGCCACCGCGGCTAACACTCTCGGCTTCCTGTTTATCCAGCCGGCTAAGAGGCTTAGTCCTTACGTCGAACAGTGGACTTTCTCGATTGAGCGGGAGCTGGCTTCGAACACGAAGGTCGAGATTAACTACGTCGGCTCGCACGGGGTGCATCTGCTTGGACGCGAGAACATCAACCAGCCGTACGCTTATGATTCTTCCAGCCCCTTGACGGTGTTGGAGAGGACTCCTTATCCGCGTGCGGGTCTCGTGATGAGCCACCCGTGGGACCATTACTCCCACTACAACGCCATGAACGTGAAGGTCGAACGCTCGGTCCGCGACATGACCTTGCTCGCCGGCTATACCTGGTCCAAGAACATGGACGTCAAGTCAGCGACGGCGGGAGTGGCCGGTGATTCAGCTGGCTGGGTCGGGGTCATGGATCCCCACAACCACCGGCGCGATTATGCCCGGGCAAGCTACGATGCCAATCATCGTTTCGTGGTCAGCATGGTATACGACCTGCCTGTTGGACGCGGCAAGCGCTTTCTGGGGTCGATCGGCGAATCCGCCAACCTCGTCCTGGGCGGTTGGCAGGTGAACGGCATCGTGACTTATCAATCAGGATTCCCGTTCTCGATCAATGCCAATGATCCGGGTGGCGTCAACCAAACATTCGGAAACCGTGCCGACGTGAACGCCGACCCCACGAAGGGATTCAGCAAATCGCGATACGAGTGGTTCAACACGTCCGCATTCAGCCAGCCGCGCATCGACATACCAGGCCAGAGCGGATTCGGGAATTCCGGCCGGAACCTGGTCAACGCGCCCGGGCTCGCCAACTATGACCTGTCTGCCTTCAAGAACATCAGACTGACCGAGCGCATCCGTTGGCAGCTCCGCTTCGAAGCGTTCAACGCGTTTAACCACACGCAGTTCCTTTATCCGGACGCTAACGTGAATTCGCCGACCTTCGGCGTCATCGGTAGCGCGCGCCCTGGAAGGATCATTCAGTATGGGACCAAGCTGATCTGGTAGACTAACACAAGCGCATTTGGAATCTTACGAAAGCCGGGGTGCACCCTCGGTAGTCCCCCTTGCCAAGGGAGGACTGAGAGGGGGAAGGTGCTGCAGGTTAACGGACCTATCAGATCCTTTGGAGGCTCGTGTAATGGATCTCCGGTTAGCCCCGCCAGGTTCCGCGGTTGCGCGACGAACCTGGCAGGTTTTGATTCTCACGATTGTCCTCGGGGAGCGCCTGATGGGTCAGACAACCGACCTGCATGCTGCTCAAAGGGCTCTCGACCGGGGAGACTACAAAAGGGCCGAAGAAGTTTATCGCACTTTCATGAGCTCCGGTCCGGCGTCGGCGGAGCTGCTGAACAATCTCGGCATTGCGCTTCACTTACAGGGAAAGTCGTCGGAAGCCATTGCGGTGCTTCGGCGCGCCCTGCGTCTCAAGGAAATGCCTGGCACACTTGCCCTGCTGGGTCTGAGTTATTGCAGGCTCCGGCAGTTCGATGATGCTGTTCCCATTCTGGAGCGCGCCAAGCGCTATTTCGCCGATTCGAATGTCCTATCCGTGCTTGGACCTTGTTATCTGGATGCCGGCGAGCCGATGGATGGCGTCCTTGTCTATAAGGAACTGGTGAAGCGCGAAATCGCGCCCGCAGACGAAAACATGGTCAACCTGGCTCGAGCAAACTTCCGGGCGTCGAAGCATTTTCTGGGCTTGCTCGAAAGCGCGCCGGGCAACAAAGAGTACATGGGGGCAATCCAGGCGGCACGGCAAAACTCTTCCCCGGACGCCCGTGGGGCCTTCGCCGTTGCGTTTCGCAATGCCCCGTATCTGCGGCTGGACATGGGAGTCGAGGAGCTAGGCAAATTGCTGCGGAAGCATCCCAATGACCCCGCGCTGCTCTACATGCTGGGTGTGGTCTGCGGGGAGGAGGCCATGCAGAACTTTCTGCTCTGCCAGAGCCGTTATGCGGGTTCAGTTGGGGTGCGGCGGCTGCATGCGGAGATTCTTGCTTCGCAGGGGCGCCATGAAGAGGCCGTTGCTGAGTACGAGGCGCTCATCCGAGCTTCTTCGACCGCCTCCGGCGTGCACTACGATCTTGCCATGCTTTACCACAAGAGCGGCGCGTGGGATAAGGCGCTCCGCGAGTTCGAACTGGAACAACTCGCACATCCAGAAGATGAGCAGGCGGTGGCAGGAATCAGCGAATGTCTGCTGCGCCTGGAACGGTACGAGGCGCTGAACCGGCATCTCAAGCCGATCACCGCGGCCAAGGAGCCACCGGAGTGGGCGCTTCTGGATGCGGCTTCGGCGGCGCAGGCGCTCGGGCGGCTAGACGACGCCATTCGCTACCTGCGCCAGGCGACGCTGCACTACCCGGATAGCCCGACGGTTCACTACCGCCTTAGCCGGCTGTACAGTTTGACCGGCCAGCCGGATCTGGCGCGGCAGGAAGGCGCGGTTTTCAGCAGGCTCAAGGGCTATCAAGATGTCAGGAGGGGGCCGGAGGAAAGGTGATGCTTGTGCTTTTTCTGTTGGGCGCTTCCATGGTCCTGAAACCGTGCCGCGGCCCTGCCGAAATTCAGTACCAGGCGGCCGTGCGGGCGAGCCAGCAGGGAAGCAACCCGGAAGCGGAAAAACTCTTCCGCCAAGTGGTGGAACGCGACCCGCAATGCGCCAAGGCGCATCTCAATCTGGGACTGACGATCGCCGCCCAAGAACGCTTCGCGGAGGCGGAACCGGAAATTCGCGATGCGCTCCACCTCTCGCCAGCCGATCCGCGCATTTACACAGCCCTGGGCAAGGTTCTCACGCGGCTGCGTCGCGACCCAGAAGCGCGCCAAGCGTTTCGTAAGGCCATCGCGCTCGAGCCGCGTTCGGCCGAAGCGCATTTCGACCTCGGCATCACCCTAGCCGATCAGTCGGACCTCGAAGGTGCGCTGACAGCCTTCTCCGAGGGGGTTCGCCTGGAGCCTCGCTCCCCCAAGATGCGCTACAACCGCGGCCGTGTGCTGTTTGAGCTTCGCCGTTATGCGGATGCCCGGTTGGAACTGGAGACGGCTTGCCGTCTTGCGCCCCAGGACACGTCCGCCCTTTACCTGCTCGGGATCAGCGAAAAGGAACTCGATCATCGGAACCGCTCCATGGAATTGTTTCGGAAACTGACCGAGATCGACCCCCGAGACGCGGAGGGCCACTATTTACTGGGCCAGGACCTGCTGTACTTTGGAAGAACCGACGAGGCTGTCGCGCAATGGAAAACGGCCGTAGATCTCGATCCGGAACACACCGAAGCCCTCTACCATCTCTCGCGAATGCTCGTCGAGCAGGATCCGCAGGCCGCCAAGGCTTACCGCGAGCGTGTGGGGAAGTTGAAGAAAATAGGGCAGACCACGGACCGCGCAGAGATGCTCTCGTTTCTGGCAGTGAGCTCCGCCAAGGCGGGCAAGTTAGCGGAGGCTATCACGCAGTTACAGGAAGCGGTCGATTTGTGCGGGGACTGCCGCCTGCGCGGCGACCTACTCAAGAGCCTAGGCCTGGTGTACTGCCATTCAGGCGACCTCAGAAACGGCGAGACGCGGCTTCGCCAGGCGCTTGAGCTCAAGCCGCGCGACGCGGACATCCAGAAGTCTCTGAAAATGATCGAAACTCGCGCCGGTCCGCGCTGATTGGCCCAGTCCTTGTCCTATGGTTGTTTCGCCTCGAAATTCCCGGAGCCCCCAGTCCGGGAGCTCGCCGGGTGCTCGGGGGTTTTCAAGTGAGATACCCCCTATCTCCTATAACTCAGCGCTACCCGTCAACATGCAGACGGGCACGGACCGGAACAACGACAGCCGGATTGAAGGGTTCGAATCCGGCGGGTCTCCTTGTGAAGGGTGAGCTAAATTCTATTTGCGAACGGTATCTGTGATGCCACAGGAACGGCATGAAATTTGGAGTCAACACCATCAACTTTGGCCCCGGGATAAGCCCGGCGTCATTAGAGCGCTGGGCCAGGTTTGCGGAGGCGGTCGGCTTTCACCTGGTGATGGTCTCGGATCATGTGGCGATTACGCCGGATGTTCAGTCTCAGTACCCTGCGCCGTTCTATGATCCGTTCATCATACTCGGATGGCTCGCCGGAATCACGTCCAGGGTCGAGCCTGGCACCACGGTCGCCATCCTCCCCTACCGGCACCCGCTTCAGACTGCGCGCATGGCCACGAACCTCGACCAGCTCAGCGGCGGCCGCTTCATCTTTGGAATCGGGGTGGGGTGGGCGAAACAGGAGTTCGAGGCGCTCGCCGTCCCGTTCGACCGGCGAGGGAGGCTCACGAATGAATACCTCGCCGCGATCAAAACGCTTTGGACCAACGACGTAGCCTCCTTCGACGGGGAGTTTGT
>QHZE01000164.1 GCA_003225335.1 Acidobacteriota bacterium | reverse complement strand
TTTCCACCATGAACGGCCGCGGAGCCATTAGATTAGCCATGTCGCTGTAGTTGAAGGTATTCGCGAGATTGAACTCGTACGTCTCGTGCTCGTTGGTGAACATGAAGCTCTCGGAACGGTCTGTGCCCGCCATCTTTCCCGCGTATTCATTGAAATCGCCGGAACAGATCGACAACCGGTATCGCTCGAGCAGCGGTGGAACGCGAACCGCGGTTTTCCCGCCGTAGGAGAGGCCGTAGAAGCCGATTCGCGCGGGATCCACGAAGGGCAACTGCGCCAGCCACTCCAGCGCCCGCTGGTGCTGGCTGAGGATAAAAGAAAACAGCGACCACTTCTGCGGGTTGGCCTTCCGCTGTATAAACCGGTACTGCTCCTCGAAGATATACGGATTCTGGGGCGCATAGACGATGAACCCACGGTCGGCCAGTTGTGCGGCGAACCTCTTGTAGACGTTTTCCAGACGCGGTGTCGAGGGCTCGATGAGGTCCTGCGGGCGGCCGGCGCGGCCGTGCTGCGTGACAACAACCGGGCGGCGCTCGCCAGGTTTGAGGTCCCTGGGCACGAGCAGGATCCCGGTGGCGAACACGTCCGGCCAGAGGGGCAGCACCACTTCGTAGCCGGTCCAGCGCGGGCGGTCATAGACGCGCCGCGTTTTTGCCGCGAGCGGTTCGGACGGAAGCGGCAGCTTGCCCAGGACCTCTTCCCACAGGTATTGCCGGTACACCCCAGTCGTTTGTTGCCAGCGCTCGACGGAGGAAGCATCGGCCTTTGACCAGAATTCCTTGCGCGCGATTTCGGAGCGCCGCACGAGCGCCTGGGTGAACTCCACCAACTGCTCGAATTGCCGGCGCTCCTGCCGGGCCGCATCGAAGCCCTCGCGGCGGTCTCGAGGCGCGTCACCGAGGGGCTTCACCCCGCTTGGACTGCCGAGAGCGCGTAGAAACACATTGAGAGTCTCTTCGGACCCGGGATCGTCACGCCCTTCAGAGCCGGCAACGAGGCTGAGGTTCGCTCCCAGTTTTTCGAATACGGGTCTGGCCCGCTCGATCTCGCTTCGCACTTCGGAGAGAAGTGGCGTGAGCAGGACGCCTGGGGCGGCGCCGGCGCCATTTTCCCTGTTGGCGGGCGGCGGACCGAGACTCTCGGGCCCACGCGATGCCTCAATTATCAGCGCGCGCGGCGCCACAAGGCCGGCCAGTTCTGCGTCTCCGAATTCGGTCAGAAGCCCCCAAACGTTGCGGTACACCGGCTCGCGCCAGAGGCCTTCGCGAGAGCGGAAGTAGCCGCTGACGACCGTAGCCGCGATCTGCGGGGCAACCGCGGCGCTGTAGAAGGCGAGCAGCCCTCCTTCGCCGTAGCCCATCGTGCCGACGGGCCGCGCGGGCTGAAGCCGCGAGAGCCAATCCACTGCTGCCAGCACCTTCTGCACTTCGTAGCCAATTACGTGCCGGCCCGCTTCAAATGCCATGCGGTAGACGAATTCGCGATGAGTCTGGTTGGTCGGGTGCGGGATCGCCGGGTTGATGATGCCCGTCGGCCTGCGGCTCAGCAGCACCGGAACCAGCACCTGGCAGCCGCTCTCGGCTAGGCGCCGCGCAAACTGAGCCGCAGCCGGCACTCCCGGAGCGAGCCCGGCCAGCGCTTCCGGCGGCCAATCCGCGTCGGGGAGGGCGACTATTCGCGCGACGGGTGGCTCGGAGGGCTCGAGCAACAGCCCCTCAGCCTCGATCCCCTCGAGGACCGGCCAGCGGATGGCGAACACGCGGTACCCCGCGCCGGTCGCTACCAGTCCGTCGGGATGCGACACATCGGCCTCGAGCCCCGGCGTCTCAAATTCGACGCGGCGATCGACCAAGCCGATGATGCGGCGGAACCTTTCGCGGTTTGGGGCGACGGACTTTTCGTAGGCTTCAGCGGAGGAGAACTCGCGGGTCCAACGCGAATCGCGGCGCGAGGCAGACGCAGTGAGCTCTCGCGAGAGGAAACGGTCCATCCCCTCCAGCATCCGCGCCGCGAGGTCGCCGTCGAGGGTCAGCGGCTGTGTGCCCGGCAGCGACTGCGCGAGGAGGGAGACCCGTGCGAAAAGAAGGATGACTATGAGGCGTATGGGCGACATGGGGCCAGAATACCACCGGAGGCGATCTCTGAACTGCATGCTTCGCATCGACATGCCCTCGTGTCCCTCATCGATCATCAACCAGCCAGGATTCGCGCCGTGTCTGCGCCGCCAACAGTGCCGGCCTGGGCGCCTGAGCCGACGAGACCTCGATTTGGCCACAGAGCCACAGAGACTTCTCCGTGTCTCCGTGGCTCTGTGGCTGAAAATCTAACTGTGAAGAATCACAAAGTCCTGCTTTCGCAATGATCCCATGATGAGCCCGCCGTCAGTGTTGGCGGGTAAACTGCTCAAGCATTTTCTGGGCCATGGGATGATGGGGCTGAATTTCGAGAAGCCGTCGAAGCACTTCCTCCGCCTTCCTCCGGTCGCCATTGGCTACGTGGGCCTTGGCGAGATTTAAATAGGGCTGGTCGAAACCAGCGGCCACGCGAATGCACTTTTGAAATGCGTCTACGGCCTGCAGGGGCTCTCGGATGCGAAGATAGAGGACACCGAGGTTATTCAGAGCTTCCGGATAGTCGGGTTGCAGCTTCACGGCCTTTTCGAGAAAGTCTCGCGCACGCCGGTTGTCCTCCCGCTGAGCATAAAGCATCCCCAGACTGTAATGGATTTCGGGATCTTGCGGTTCCAGATGAAGGGCCTGCTGGAGTGCCTCCATGGCCTCTTCCCGACGACCCTGCTCGCGGAAGACATTGCCCAAATTCAAAAACGCCGTTCCGTTGTTCGGCTTCTGCCGAATGGATTCCCGGAAATAATGCAGCGCTTCCTCCCACCGCCCCTGTTCTGCCGCGATGAGGCCAAGATTATTGAGGGCATCCGGATATTCCGGGCGAAGTTGGAGGGCTCTCTGGAAGTGCTCTCTGGCCGCGGCCATATTCTCGCTCTTGAGATAGAGAGTACCCAAGTTGTAGTGAGCTTCAGGATAATCCGGGTTGTCGCGCAGAGCCGCTTGGAACGAGGCTGCTGCCTGGTCAAAATATCCCCTCTCGTAATAAGCGACACCGTAGGTGAACATATTGCGGTAGGCACCCGTGAGATAAAACTGCCCTGGGAAAGGCAAACCTCTCCGGATCCGCTCTTCGGGACTTTTTGGGAGAGACGTCACACTCTTGAGTACATCATCAGCGTCCAGGCCGCCCTGGTAAAGCTTGACAATCATTCCTTGCTCATCGAGCAGGAAGGAAATGGGAACGGGGAGATTTCTGCGGCGGTCATAAAGATAACGATAGAGGATATTGTAAATGGCCGCCACTTCCTGGTTTCCGAAGAGTGAAGGGAACGCAATCCTATGGGATTGCAACCAGGTCTGGACCTCTGTCCGCTTGTCGGCATCATCCAAGTTGATAGCCACACTTTGAAGACCATGTGATGCCCAAGTGGCGTGCTGCTGCTGGAGAATTTCCAAATCTTTCTGGCAGGCGCGACACCCGGCCATCCAGAAATTCAGCAGGACTTTACGGCCGCGAAAGCTCTGCAGGGTGTGAGTGCGTCCCTCGAGGTCCGAGAGTGAAAACTCAGGGGCGGGCAGCGGAACCAGCAACCAAGTTGAGAAGCGGGAAGGCAGCGGGGGTTTTTCCTGGGGCGGAACGGAAAGATCTGAAAGGGAACTCGCAGCGGCAAAAGGGGTCGCCCGAAATTGAGCGGATCCTTCTTCAATCTGGATGCGGCAATTGTCGGGAACCTTCTCGAATTTTTCAACAAGCCCACTGGGCCAGCGCACGGTCGCCCTAACGAGCCCCGAGCTCATTCCCAAACCAAAAAAGACCTCCTTCGTATGCTGCGATAGGAAACCCGAGCCGGCTTGGAGGGACTTGGACTGCGCTCTTCCCTCCGCCTCTACAGTGATGCGCGCCCCAATCGCATCGCGGTTGCTTTTCGTCCCGCGCAAGCGGAAGGCGATGGAATGCCCTACGTGAGCAAGCTCATTCCGCAGAACTCGAATCTGCGGCGCATCCCGGTTCTTGAGGATGAGCTCCAGGCGGCCATCCTGGTCAATGTCGGAGAGCGCAAAGGCTCGGCCGTCCTCGGGGAAGTCCAGTCCCGACGTTGCAGAGATGTCTGAAAAAGTCCCATCACCGTTACTCAGATAAAAGACGTTCCGTTCATAACCGCTCCAGGTGCCATCGGCGCGGATCAGTTCGTTGATGGCGTTCCAGCCTTGCTCGTAGCTGCGTTCCGGACGGCCTTCCACCGGCGAGTGGGGTACGACTTGTCTCCAGAAAAAACTGTTTAACTCTCGAGGGGCAGAACCAGAGATCATTCCGTCGACAACATAAAGGTCAGAATATCCGTCGTGGTCGAAATCCCAGGCGTCGGCCGACCAGGCCCAACGGCCCATTTCAACGTTGGCCTCAGCGGTGCTGTCGCGAAACCTCCCATTACCCATATTGCGGAAGAGCGAATTGCCATTGGCATGTTTTCGGTAGGCCGCGCGGACTGTTTCCGGCGCCTGACTCATAAAGACTTCTTGACCGGAAACACGCTTCCCTTCAGCCGTCCACATGTTGGCGACATAGAGATCCTCCCGGCCATCATTGTCGTAATCGAACCAGCAAACGCTCATGCCGGCTCCCACATCCTCGACACCCGCTGCGCCCGCTACGTCGGTAAACGTTCCGTCACTGTTGTTGCGGTATAGGTTCTTGCGACCAAAATCATTGGCCACATAAAGATCGGGCCAGCCGTCATTATTGAAGTCGCCCCAGCCACAGGCAAAACTGTACCGGTTGTTGTTCTGGCCCAGGCCTGCCGAAGAGGTCACATCGCGGAAAGTGCCGTCTCCGATATTGCGGAGGAGGAAATTGGGCGGACCGTTCTGGGCATCGTGATAGGGCGAGGGAAACCGATACTGGTCCAGGCCCTGATAGTAGCTGTAGAGACAGAAGTAAAGATCGAGCCTGCCGTCGCGATCATAATCGGCAGCGGCAACGGCAGTAAATGTTCCTTGGGGAGGCTGTGCAAACGAAAACGCATCGGGCTTCAGACGAAAGGTTCCATTCTTCTGATTGAGGAAGAGCAGAGGTCCTTTGGAACTGACGACCAACAGATCCTGGTCACCATCATTGTCCAGGTCGGCGAAGAGCGCGCAGGCAGTAGGATCGAGGACCGCAACCCCGGCCACTTCGGTGACATCTTCAAATGTTCCATCCCCTCGATTGCGGTAAAGCCGGTTCGGGAGGCCCGCCGGCTGGCAGACATAAAGGTCGTCAAAGCCATCATTGTCAAAGTCACCTACGGCAATGCCATTGTTGCCGTAGACATCAATCCCACTGGCGCCGTCTAGAACAGTTCTCCAATGGTCCGCTCCGCGTAGCAACTGCTCCTGGTAAGAGCGATTCTTCCCCAGAGATGCGGCCGTTACATCCCTGAAAATGGGCCGCTCGGCCCGGCTTCGAGTCTGCGAGATTCCCTGCCACTTCCGAATCCATAGTTTGCCACTGGAGTCGCGCTCCCACTCAAAGTTCCAGGCGCCGACACGCTCTTCGAAAGAGGCGCCAGCCTTCCTCCCCGCTACGTCATAACGCATCCGAGTTTGAAAGACCAGAGGCGGCATCGTGCGAACTTGAATGCCAGTCAACTTGAATTCAGCGCACTGGAGCATCGTAAACTCAAAGAAAGCACGGAGCCCTTGAATGAAGGCTTCCCTTTCCATCAACTGCTGATTTGCAAAACGCCCTTGAAGGATCTCCAGGCCTGAGCCGGAGCGTAAGCTCTTCTCCTCGGAGGGAAGAAGGCCGTAGCCCTGAAACCCTGGCGAAAGCGCTTGGGCAATCGGTTCCAATTCGGGCGGTGATTTTTGCAGGGCCTTCTGCCATTTCTCGAGGAGTTTCTCAACCTCGTCCGCGAGCGCTTCGGTGGGGAAGGCATCGAGCCCCGGTTGAACCCTGCGTAAGAGTTCATCGAGCGGAGATTTTGTGCGGTAATGAGGACTCAAGCGGCATTCGGAGGGCAGATCGGTCGCAGTCTCATCAGTCAGAACGCCTGTTGGAAAGATCTGAAGCAAGAGGCATGAAAGAATTATTGCGGAAAGTCGCCCGCGAACACGGCGCCGGGATAGTCTTAGAACCAAGAATGATTGAATTCCCATACCGAGCCGCAACCAAACTAAGACTAGACTAGTTTCTGGCGCGAAACCAAGGACCCCGAAGGGGTCCAGCAGGACAGCCCAGGGCGCAAGCCCTGGGTTCAAGGGCCAAATTGCGGAAAGCCCTGAAAGGGCGGCGCAGGGAGTTCGACCTCAACTCCAGATAAATGCTCGTCATAAGGCGCCTCTTTGGTACCGGGACCAACTGCATCGCCCCTTCGGGGCTTCCCTTGTTACTGTGCTTGTTCCCAGGGCTTGCGCCCTGGGCTTTCCTGAGTCGCCCCTGCGGGGCTAGTTTCGCGCCAGAAACTAGACTGGACTCCCACTGCGCTATTTGGAGTGCGGCAGCTTGCTGCCGCTCTCGTGCGTGTGGAAATGTTCGATCGTCCTTAAAGCGCAAGCAAGCTTGCGCACTCCAAAGAAAAGCCGCAAAAAGAAACCTGGTTGTCTTCGTGGTGGCTTGGGCGCGGGCCTTACCACGAAGACATGCAGACGCGAAGAATCAAATCAACGGGGAATCTCATTCACTGTGAAGATGACCTGCTTGTCTTCGGGGCGGCCGGCAGAATGTAATCGCTGGTAGGTCTCGAGATGTTTCTGCGCCTGAGCTTTCCGCCCTGTGCGCTGATAAGCCTGTCCAAGGCGATAATGCGCGTTGGCAAAATCGGGTTGGAGCTTGATGGCCATCTCGTATTGCTGAATGGCTTCCGCGATCTTTTGCTGATTGGAATAGAAAACCCCAAGCTGGAAGTGCCCCTCTGCCATTCCGGGATCCAGCAGGATCGCCTTTTTCAACAGCGACTCGATCTGGTTGAGATCCCCTTGTGAGTCCTCTCCGCGCTTCCCTTTCCATAAGCTGAGGGCATAGTAATAGTTGGCAAGAGCATTTTGGGGATAGAGTCGAACGAAATGAGCGAGGCGGCGAGTTACGTCTTCGGAGAGGGTCTCGGACACGTTGAACATCTTTCCCACAAAATAATAGGGACGTGGATCGTTGGGCTGCAGATCTACTGCGCGACACAAGACCTTGACTGCGTCGTCGTAATAGCCGCGCGAATAGTGACTAATTCCCAGCCCGATCAGAAGCTTGGCCGAACGAGGATACAGTTCCAAGGCTCGACTGAGAACCTGGGCGGCGGATTCATAAGCCTGATGTAAGAGTAGCTGGTTCCCCCAATCGAACAGGTTTTTTTCGCTGGGATCCAGATGGGCAGCGCGTTGGTACTCTTGAGCGGCCACTAAATAGTTTCCGGCGGTTTCCTCCACTTCGGCCAGCAGGTTATGTAATTCGGCAGTCTCCTTTCTCTGCAGCATCTGCTGAATTTGATTGCGGGCTTTGGATAAGTCCTGAATTCCTATGTAAGCCAGTGCCAGGTCAAAACTATTCACGTAATGGGAAGGTTGAATCTGCTGTGCCCTCTCCATATAAGGAATCGCCAGCGCCAGTTTCCCTTGTTGAATATAAAACTCACCGAGACTGTGATTGGCCTCGAAAGTGTTGGGATTACGGCGTAACACCTGCCTTAAATTTAACTCAAGTGCGGCCAGATTCTTTTTCTGAGCTGTCTTAGATTTGTCAGCAGCATCAGTTCCTGATCTGGCTGATTCGGCTTTGAGCTGGGCAGCGGCTTGCAGCAAACGGTTGGTAGTCTCCGTCCGGCCCGGCGTGGAATATCCACCCGGGTCGACCGAACTCTCAATCCCACTTTGTTTGAATTTAGGCGCATCAGAAAAAGCCGCTTCTTGGGAGAGTATATCAGCGCCCTCCCCTGAAGGTGGGGTCTGCTTAACGCGGGTATTAGTTTTGGCCAGAGAGAGGTCGACAGATACTTTTTGCGGAGGATTCAACGCGATTTGATCCTGGAAAGCCCTCTGGTATCCTTCAGCCTCAGCTTCGATGCCATAGACACCTCTCTTTAGAGAAGCAAAAAGGTAGCGGCCCTGCGGAGAAGTCAAGGTGGAATCCAGGACAGAACTTCCTTCACCTCGAAGTGTCACTTTGACGCCGGGAAGCGCACTACCTGCCTGGTCGCGAATACTTCCCTCAATCCTGCCGGCATCTTCCTGTGCACGCCCCACTGATGCCGGAGATAGAGGCAACAATAAGGCAACATAAAAAAGTTTTGCTAAGCTTCGCCAATTGCGCATGAGAATGCGATTTTACTACCGGGAGGCGCGGGGAACAAGGGACACACTGCCGGCACGCGACCCGAGGCGTCTCTGCGGCTCGTGTCAAGATCGCTTCGCCTCCGCCGTCCGGTGGACTACGAGGTGGGCGGCGCTCAGCCGCGATGGTCGAGAGTCTTCTGAAATTCCGCATGCTGTTCGACGTGTTCCGGGTTGAATCCCACAACGCCAAAATTTCGGAGCGCCAAATGGTAGCCGGCGTTTCGTACGACGTTCCACCACAGCCCGGTCCGCGATCGCCACAGGCGCTCGATGATGGAAGGGATCGAGTAGAACTGCCGGGCCGCCCATTCCATACCCATCAGCAGTTCGCGCGGGGCCATCAGCGCGGGTTGGAAGACGACGTCCTTCTTGCCGTTATACTTTGACCAATCACGCGTGAGGATCCGGCCCTCCGCATCGAGTCGCTTGAATAGCGGCGTGCTGGGAAAGGGAATGAGCACGCTGATCGTCGCGGAGTCGAGGCCAACGGAGCGATAGAACTCGACCGTCGTTCTGAAAATGGAGCGGTCGTCGTGGTCGAATCCAAACACGACGCCGGCCTGCACCGCGATGCCATGCGAGTGAAATCGTCGGATGACTTCGCTGTATTCGGCGGACCGATTGTGGCGTTTGTTCGCGACGTTGAGGCTGGCCTGCGAGATGGTCTCGAGGCCGAGGAAGAGCGCCTTGCAGCCGCTCTTGGCCGCCAGTGTCATGAATTCGTCGTCGAAGGCGACGTCAGCGGTGCACTGGCTTGTCCACCAGCGTTTGTAGGGCGCGATTGCTGCAAACAACTCTTTCGCATAGGAGCGGTCGGCGCCGATGTTGTCGTCCCAAAGAATCAATGCCCGCCCCGGCATGCGCTTGAGTTCTTCCGCAACTTCCCCGACCGGCCGATAGCGCATCCGGCGCCTATACATCTGCGGGATGGTGCAATAGTCGCAGGCGAACGGGCACCCGCGCGTCGCAATGGTCACTCCCTTTCCATAAGTTCTGCCTTTGATCAGGTCCCACCGGGGCGCGGGCATTGTCTTGAGGTCTGGGAGCGCGCACGATCGGTAGATATGCTTCAACTCGCCCCGCTCGAAGTCACCCAAAAGCTGTGGCCACACAAGTTCGCCTTCGCCCACAACGACCGCGTCGGCGTGCTGCATCACTTCGTCCGGCAGAAGCGTCGCGTGGGGCCCGCCGATCACCACGGCGACACGACGGCGGCGAAATTCGCGCGCCAGTGCGTAAGCGTGCGGCGCGGCTGGTGTGTTGGCTGTGATCCCGACCACGTCCAGCTTCTTGTTGAAATCAACCTCTTGAACGATCTCATCCGTGTGGCTGACCTCCCAATGGTCCGGTGTATAGGCCGCGAGGAGCGGCATTGTGAGTTGAGGAAAGCGAATCAAACGCCGGTGGCGGACAAAGCGCGACGCCTCGGATTCCGCCGTAATCAATTCGACGCGATAACGCCGCGACGCTGAAGTGTGTGAAGTTGTGCTCATGGCCGTGCTCGTCCCCACAATTGCCGCGCTGCTCCCGCCACCGGCGCAGCCATTGCCAGCCACACCACACCGAACGCCGGCCAAGCAAATCCTGTCGGCAGCGCATCACGCACGGCCTATGCTCCGTCGCCCGCGACGCGCAACGCATCAGCCATGAACACGCCGAGCGCCAGCGTTGCGCCCGCTACCGCCAGCGTCCACACGCGCCAGCGTTCCGACTTTCCTTGCCAAGACAGCCGCGGCTTGGAATTGAATCCGAAGTTGAAAGCCTCGCTTGCACGACTGATCGCCGCGGCGAACCAACAATTGGCTGAGTGCGTTTCAATACGGTTAACGCTTGGCGAGAGTGACATTGAGCCTGCAAGCCGGGGTGCGCGAGTCCCTGTATCTTGGCTTCGCGGAAGAGACATCTAAGGTTTGAGGACTGGCGTATTCAGGAAATCAGTACTGATTCGTCCCGCTCCGGAGCGCATGCGACCTGCTTTGCTGCAGCGACACAAGAAATGTGGAAACTACAGAGGGCGGCTCCTGCAGACCGCCCTCGGGATACACCAATAGCCAGTCCTGGTCTCACCAGTAAAACTTAAGGGCGAACTGGATCTGCCGTGCGAAGTTCCGGGTTGAGGTGATTACGGCGAAGTTGTTCGGGTTAGTGAAATCCAAGGATCCCGGCGCGTTAAAGGAGGGTGTGTTAGTGAGGTTGAAAGCTTCCGTGCGGAATTCCAACCGAGTTCCCTCCGAGGGTTTGAAGCTCTTGAACAGCGAGAGGTCCAACTGCTGGAACGAAGGGCCGGTCACCTGAGTTCCAGCTCCACCCAGCGGCGCAAAATCGGTCTGGCCAATTGTCGTGGCAACCGGCGGATTCGCGAACGCTGCCGGATTATAAAACTGGTTAATCGTTTGATTGGCTGGATAAAGAGGCTGGCCGGTCAGCAGGGCGTTGCAACCTAATCCCGCGGTGGTCGCGCGGGTACAACCGATGGTCTGCGGCTGGCCCGAGTAGAGAGTCAGAATCCAGTTGGTACTCCAGCCGCCCAGAATGGCGTTCCCCACACCGCTGAGATTGCCCCCTGCGGCCTTACCTCTGCCGAAGGGAAACTCGTAGATTCCACTGTAGGTGAAGGCATGCTTAATGTGGAAGGAGGCTAACGCCATATCCTTCTTGATGCCAAAGCCCGGCAACTCTGGCGCTCGGAAGTCGCCCACGTTGCCGTCGCTTAACAAATCACCGGCATTGGTCAAGGTCTTGGCCCAGGTGTAGGCAGCCAGGAAATCCAAGCCTTTGCTCATCCGGCGCGTGTACTTGGTTTGCATCGAATGATAGTGGCTGTTGCCGTTGGTGGTGGCATAAGAAGCATCCGGTGCAAAGGTCGGATAGAGCAGATAGGGCGTCCGGTTGGTCCCTGGCGGCAGAATCTGCCTGACGTGATTGGTTCCGGTGAAAGCTTCAATGTGACGGCTCAACGAGGCGACATAACCTACCTCGATCGAGTCACTGGACGTCAACTGGTACTGAGTGGTCAGATTGTAGCTTTGAGTGTAGGGCGTCTTGTAGTTGAACTCGATAGCTCGAAAGTAGAGTCCACTCCCGCTCACGGCTGCTGGATTGAGAGGAATTCCCAAAAAACCTCGTTCCAGGGTTCCAGTAGTTCCATCGGGGTATGTCACTGGGGTCACATCGTTCACCGCGGGGAATGAGAACGAGTACTGGAACGGGTAGTTGTAGCCCAGGTTGGGAAAGCCGCCCCGGTTTTCAAAGGCGCCGTAGTAGATCCCGTAACCCCCGCGGACGACAAACTTGGAGGTCGCCTGATAGGCGAAGCCGAAGCGCGGCGCAAAGTTCTTCTTCTGGGACCGCCCCAGGCCGGTGCCAAACTCGTCCGTATAGACCAGCTCGATACCGTCCTTGGCCAAGGCGCTGACAAAACCGGGAGAGATTGTGGTGCTCTTGCGTTGAGCGGGAATGACGAACTTGGCTCCGGCGCCTGGAGGACCTGGCACAAAGTTGGCCTGGGCGCCGTAATCCTCCCCAACCAGGCTGAAATGATCCCAACGCAAACCAAGGTTCAGGGTCAACTTGGGACTCACCTTCCAGTCGTCCTGGAAGTAGGCGCCATAGTAGTCCTTGTTATTGGCCACACTCCCAAAGTTGGAGGCGGACACCGAGTTTGACCCACCCAGGAAATTCACGCCGTTAGGAACGGTGGAAGCGATGGGCGTCAGTAAGAATTGGGCCATGCCTGTGCTGGCATCGGGATTATTCGGGATGGAGGTAAAGGCCCCGTTGAAAGAGAAATTCCCCCGCGAGGTCGGGGGAGCTGTCCAAGGGAACTCTATGTGTTGGATCTGGAATCCGCCCTTGAAGCTATGGGATTTGTAAAGTTTCGTGAGATTCTGCGTCAACTGGTAAGTATTGCTGAACCTTTCGCTCACCAACCAGTTGGAGCTTCCCAACCCTGCGAGGCTCCCAATGCCAAAAAACGGCAAGCCGCCGTTGCCCGGGGTTTGGACGATACCGGGTATCCCGTATTTGCCCGGGATGTCGCTGGTGTCATTGCCGAAGGCCTGCAACCGCACGTTGTGCTCGCGGCCAAAGCCAACTCGAGCTTCATTGATCAGAGTGCGGGAAAACGTGTGGGTCCAACTGAGAGCGGCTCCTTGAGTCCGAAGGGTTTCTTCGCCATCGCCAAAGCCACCGCCGTCGGCAACTCCTTCAAAGGGTCCCGGTCTGAACTTAGGAGCATCGGCAAAACTATAACGCCCAAAGATCTGGTCGTTGGAAGTAAAGTTGTGATCAATGCGCACGTCAATCGCGTCCGTATCATCCATATTCGTTCGATTGACCGTGTAATTTCTGAAGAGTCCCGCTGCCGTAGGACCAGGATACAGACTGAGCAGTTTCACGGCATTCGGGCTCAAACGGTTGGCGGGAATCCGATTCCCTGGGAAGGCGTCCCGTACAGAGCCGGTAGCCGTGGCGGTCAGACCGGTCACGGGATCGACTTGCCCCGCGGTAACAGGCCGAGTCGTCGCCGGATCGAAAATCGTCCCGAGTGGAACGGTGCGGCCTAACAGGTCCGGGCCACGCGTGCCGCTTTGCCCGGTGATCAGGTCAGAGAAGTCAGTAAATCCAGCGTTTCGCTGCGAGGCAGTTGGCACGGTCAGCCCAGACCAAATCCGAGCCTGCCGGATCCGAGTCCCTTCATAATCGACAAACCAAAACGTTTTGTTCTTGATCAGCGGGCCTCCGACGGCAGCTCCAAATTGGTTCTGTTGAAACTGGCCCTTCTCCAATCCGGCTTGGTTTGCAAAGAAATTATTCGCATCCAGATGATTGTTCCGCAGAAATTCCCAGGCACTGCCATGAATCTCATTAGTGCCGGACTTTAAGGTGACGTTCAAGACCGCACCGCCCGCACGGCCAAACTCGGCGCTGAAGGCACTGGTCTGGACCTTGAATTCACCGATGGCATCGATGGGGGGCTTCACAACGGTCGCCGCACCGCTCAGAAAGTCCACGTTGTTGCTGTTGTTGTCGATCCCGTCCAAAAGATAGTTGTTCTGGGCAGGGCGTGTCCCGTTAGCCGCAAACCAACCGTTCCCATTGAGACCCCGCCCTTCCGGCTGGGCAATAGTGACTCCGGCGGTCAACCGCGCCAGGAAGGTATAGTTACGCCCGCTCAGAGGCAGGTTGATAATCTTCTCCCCTGTCACGGCCTCACCCACCGAACCGCTCTCAGTCTGGAGCAGCGGGACCGCGGCGGTGACTTCGACCGTCTGAGTGACTTCCCCCGGGACCAGTGTGAAATCCACCACTGCCTGCTGCTGAATGTTCAGTTGAACCCCTGATCGAACAGCTTTCTGGAAACCACCGTATTCCGCTTCTACCCGATACGTGCCGATTCTAATCGGGGTAAAGATGTAACCGCCGTCTTCCCGGGTAAGAGCGGAAAGCGTAAACGATGTCCCCTCATGAATCAGGGTTACCTTTGCTCCTGGAACTACGGCGCCGCTTTGATCTCTAACGGTTCCCAGAATAGTTCCGGTGTCGACCTGAGCCTGCGTCATCTGTCTCAAGGGAGACAGGAATGTTAGAACGAGAAAACCGAATCCAACCAGCCAAAGCCTTTTACTTCTCAGCGGACTTCTCGGTCCCATAGATCCTCCGTAGGCCCTTGGTTTTGCTTTCTCTTTTGTTTGTTC
>QHZE01000163.1 GCA_003225335.1 Acidobacteriota bacterium | reverse complement strand
TTCCCCTACGCCTTTAACTCCCATAGGGTTGACATTGGTCGGAGTTTCCGTCCGGGAGGTCTCAAATCGCGGGAGGTACGCTGCCCTGGGAATGGCATAGTCCATGAGACTGCCGGTCAATATCTGGCCGTTTTCGTCGTACACGACTTCTTCCCAGAGAGCCTGTCCCATCGCCTGCGCGATGCCGCCCTGGACCTGACCGTCGACAAGCAAGGGGTTGATGACTTTCCCGCAGTCGTCGACTGCCACATAGCGCCGGCACTGGATCTCACCCGTCTCGCCATCCACCTCGACGACGGCAACATGCGTCCCGAAAGGGAACGTGAAGTTCGTGGGCTCAAAGAACGCCGTGGCTTCGAGACCGGGCGTCTCCCCTTTCGGCAGGATCTTGGCAGTATACGTGGCAAGGGCGATATTCTGGAAGGTCGTCTGCACCTTCGGCTTCCCCTTTACGGAGTAAATCGCGCCTTTGACCACGATTTGCTCGGGCCTGGCCTTCAACATGGCCGCCGCGAACTTTTTGGCCTTTTCGCGGATTTGCTCCAGGCACATCCACACGGCGGTCCCACCCACCGCGGTCGCGCGGCTCCCAAAGGTGCCGATTCCATACTGCACGAGCGCTGTGTCGCCATGAACCACGACGACATCCGCGGGGCTCACGCCCAGGCGGTCGCACGCGATCTGCATGAAGCTGGTCTCCTCTCCCTGGCCGTGCGGGGAAGCGCCGCTCAGGATGGTTACCTTGCCCGTGGGCGCGATGCGGACGGTCGCCGATTCCCACCCACCGGCCGGCATCGCAGAGGAAGGACCCAGGGCGCAGATCTCAACGTAACTGGAGAGGCCGATGCCGAGGTATCGGCCCTGCTTGCGCAGCCGCGCCTGTTCTTTGCGCAGCTTTTCGTATCCCGCGTTTTCCAGCGCCTGATCCAGCGCTTTCTGGTAGTTCCCGCTGTCGTAACTCAGACCCGTGGCCGTGGCATAGGGAAACTCTCTCGGCTTGACAAAGTTCTTGCGACGCACCGCGACCGGATCCATGCCTAACTCCTGGGCCACTCGGTCCATCATGCGCTCCACGACATAAGTGGCTTCCGGACGGCCGGCTCCCCGGTACGCGTCGGTCGCCGTCTTATTGGTAAAGACTCCGACCAGGTCCATCCGGACGGCGGGAATTTTGTACGGTCCCGAAAGCATCAGGCCCGTGAGCGTCGGAATCGCCGGGGTCAGCAGCTGATGGTATGCGCCCAGGTCCGCTATTAGCTTGCAGCGCAGGCCGAGCACGGTCCCGTCCTTTTTGACCGCCAGCTCCACTTCGTTGACCTGGGCGCGGCCGTGAATCGTGCCCACGATATTCTCCCGGCGCGTTTCGGCCCACTTCACAGGACGGCCGAGCTTCCGGGCCAGGTAGGCCAACAGGGCCTCTTCCCGATACACATTGAGCTTGGAGCCGAATCCTCCTCCGACTTCCGGCGCGATCACGCGCACGCGGTTCTCCGGGACTCCCAGCATGATCGCAACCTGCGTGCGCATCAGGTGCGGGATCTGGGTGGAGGACCAGAGGGTGATCGATTCCTCCCCGGCGTTATATTGGGCGGCCACCGCGCGGCACTCCATGGCAATGGGAGCGAGGCGCTGGTTGACCAGGCGTTGGGTGACAATCTTGTGCGCACCCGCAAACGCTTTTTCGATGTCGCCACCCCCTTTCTGCGGAAATGGGAATGTGAATGCTATGTTGTTTTCAAACTGGGGGTGCACCTTGGGGGAGTCGGGCTTCATCGCCGCTTCAACGTCGACTGCCGCCGGCAGAGGTTCGTACTCGATCTCCACGAGGTCGGCCGCATCCCTGCCCGCATACCGATCCGACGCGACAATGGCGACCACAGGTTCTCCCACGAAGCGGACCGCATCGACCGCAAGCACGGGTTGGAATGGGACCTTCAATCCCGGAATCGCCGCGGCGCACGGAACGGAACCGATGAGATGCGAGACGTCCTTGCCGGTCAGTACCTCCACCACCCCCGCCGACGCCTTCGCCGCCTCCGTGTTGACGGAAACGATGTTTGCGTTGGCGTGGACGCTGCGTACGAAAGTCACATAGAGCATTCCCGCCAGCTTGATGTCATCGACGTAAGTGGACGATCCCGTGATCAGGCGCGGATCCTCTGTGCGCTTCGTTCGGGATCCCATCGCAGTAGCTTTGGGTTTTTCAGTTGTTGTCCTGGCCATGGTTTCCTCCTATCGCGCTGCCGCCGCTCGAACCTGCTTGCGCTGCTTGCGCGCGGCGTATTGGACTGCGTTCACGATGTGCTCGTAGCCCGTGCAGCGGCAAAGGTTGCCCTCCAGAGCGTGACGGATTTCCCTTTCGGGGGGATCTGGATTCTGGTTGAGCAGGTTGCACGCAGCCATGATCATTCCGGGCGTGCAGAAGCCGCACTGAAGGCCATGCTCCTCCCAAAAACCCTCCTGAAGCGCATGCAGGTTTCCGTCCTTTGCCAGGCCCTCGATCGTGGTGACCTCCCCTCCGTCGGCCTGCACCGCGAGGAGCGTGCAAGACTTGACTGCCTCTCCGTCCACAAGCACCGTACAGGCGCCGCAGATGCTGGTCTCGCAACCGATATGGGTTCCTGTGAGGCCCAGATTCTCGCGCAGGTAATGCACGAGAAGAAGGCGCGGCTCGACGGTGCTTTCCCGTTCCTTGCCGTTTACTCTAACGCGAATGTTGCATTCCACGTCGTCACCTCCCAGGTGTGTCGAGCAAACAAGGGTCTCTCAATTTCACTCATCATGAAAATACACTTGCAAATTTCAGCCGGCAGCTTCTTTGGATGAAAGTGATTTACTACCACAACCGAACAAAGACTTGCCACGGATTTCACGAATTAAACGAATTTTTTTCGCTCAGTGGGCGCTTGCATCAGGCCCGTGGCACGGGCGTCCCGGGCAGTGTATCGGTCCGTATGCTCGTTCGGAATCGGCACGGCCAGGCGCTCCCGAAGCTCCTCCACCGTGAAATAGACAGGGGGCGTGTGCGCGAATTCCGGAAAGACCACGAGCCTCACGGGGAAAAAGGGTTCGTATCCGAGCACTGCCGAATCGATCATTTCGAGCAGTCCACACGCGAGGAGATCTCTGCCTGCGTCTTCGGGCTTGGGAAGTCCGTCTGGCAGCAAGCAGCGTAGTAGCGACCTGTCGTGTCCATAGGCGAGCTAGAATATCACAGCAACGAAGCCCGGTGTCGTTATAGTCCTCGACCGAAAGACTTGCCACGAATTTCACAAATTACACGAACTCCTGTTTAACTTTGGAACAGGTGATTTTACTTTTGGTTGCGGCTCGGCTGCTTCGTGTAATTCGTGACCAGCTTTTAGTGCGTGCAATCCGTGGCAGCGCCTTGAAATTGGCCCAAACCTGGGTTTAGAATTTTTCCCAGATTTGGCTAAGCTGACTATGGAAAAAAATCACTATAAGACGCTGGGCGTTCCACACGACGCGGACGAAAAGAAGATCCGCTCCGCGTATCGAAACCTGGCCAAAAAGTTCCATCCCGACGCGGGCGAAGTGTCCTCGGCTGAAGAATTCCACGCCGTCCAGGGGGCCTATGAAGTATTGAGCGATCCCGAGAAGCGCCTGCAATACGATCTCCGGCGCGCCATCAGGCGGATTGAGGAAACACGCATACACCCTGTGCACGGCACCTGGTCCCCAGGCTTTGAGGGCTTCGGATCCGGAGCGGGTTTTCCAGCACACGTCGATTTGAGGGGCCTTGCAAGTTCTCGCCGGCCGGAGCCGATCTCTGTATTCGGGTCTCAGAGCGTGCACGTGCCCAGGAATGACCCGTTCGAGGAATTCGACGCTCTCTTCCGCCGGTTGCTCGAAGACTTCCTGTTCTAAGCCCGGCGGTCGGGGGTCCGGGCAATTTATGAAACGCCTCTTCTTTGTTCCTCTATTCTTTCTGCTCTTCTCCAAGGCGGGTCTCGCCCAATACGAAGGGCAAAGCGGAATTCAGCTCTTCTATCAGCGGGACCAAGGGTTCGATTTCAGGTCGGGCAGCGCCGCTTTTGACGTGCAAAGCGTGCACCTGAACGGCGGCGGCTTCGGTTTCGATTACGGGATTACCGATTGGTTTGCTCTCTGGTCTCAGGTCGCGTTCTATTCGGGTGTCCGACAAGGCGGCATCAGCATGAACCTCATCAACGAAATCCAGGGGATGAAACTCACGTCTCCGGGGAAAGGACCTTTTCGAGTCTATGCAAAGGGGGGAGTCGGATTCACACGTTACATCTTCGAGTTCCCCGGGTTCAGGGCCGTCGATTATGGTCAGGCCTTCAACTATGGCGGTGGGCTACAAATCAAGGTGAGCGGGGGAATGTCGCTGATCCTGGAAGCCACCCAGCTCGCTGTCAGCCTGCCTAATCTTACCGGAGCGCCCGGCCGCGACAAGTGGGATGCCAGCACGCTGTTCATCACAGGAATCGCTTTTCATTTCTGATTTCCGATTGCGGATTGCGGATTGCGGATTGCGGATTTCGTTAACGACCACCCGATGAGTCTTTCAATCCACAACCCGAAA
This sequence comes from Acidobacteriota bacterium, assembly GCA_003225335.1. Taxonomy (GTDB): domain Bacteria; phylum Acidobacteriota; class UBA6911; order UBA6911; family UBA6911; genus Gp18-AA60. The sequence continues at coordinate 2,672 of QHZE01000163.1, read as the reverse complement.
TCGCCAATCCGCATTCTTGGAGAGTCTTTCAATCCGAAATCCGCAATCCGCAATCCGCAATCGGAAATCCGCAATCATGTCAGTGAACTTCATTGAAGTGCGCCTGAAGACCGCTTTGGATTGTGGCGACGTTTTGGACTCGCTGAATGATCCAGACGTCCTCGGCGCCTGGGAAAACGGCGGCACGCTCCATCTGTACTGGCCGGAAGACCGCTGGGACTCCGGCATGCTTCAGCGTCTGCGAACGGCCCTCGGCGCTCTGGGAAGCGCCCCCGAAGCGAAGGACATCATCGTCACCGTTGTTCCCGATCGGGATTGGAATCTGATATGGACCCGATCCATCGAGCCCATTCGCGTCGGGCGGCGCATCCTCATCCGCCAGAGCTGGAACGCTGCACGTCCCGCTCCCGGCGACATAGAGCTTGTCATCGACCCCAAGCGCGCCTTCGGAACCGGTTTCCATGCCACGACCCAGTTGTTGCTGGCGTGGCTGGAGGACAAGATATGCGGCGGCGAAAAGGTGCTGGATGTGGGCACCGGTAGCGGCATTCTCTCGATGGCGGCCTTGCGCCTGGGAGCGCGATCCGCGCTCGGCGTCGACCATGACCCGGTCGCGATCGAATGCGCCCTTGAGCACGCCGCCGACAACGGCTTTGGGGCCGAGCTGGAGCTGAGGATCGGGGAAATTGCGGATCTGGCAGAGCGGGAGTACGACCTGATCGTGGCTAATCTCGACCGCAACACGTTGCTCCGCTGTTCCTATCAGCTGCTGCGCCCGTTGCGCATCGGCGGTTCGCTTCTGGTTTCAGGGATTCTCGCCGAAGACTGCCCCGATATTTCCGCTTCGTTTTCCTCTGCCGACGGCGTACTGCGACACGCGAGAAGAAAAGAAGAATGGGCGGCGATTGAAATCAGCAGACGAGCGAAAGCAGCAGAGGGGCCGTAGTTCAGAAGCCGGGCGGGGATTCAAAGCCGCCCACGATTTCGCCGATCCGGCCGGCGAGATCGATGGGAGTCGCGTCTTCGAGATACGGTCCCATTATCTGAATTCCTACAGGAAGCTTCTCTCGAGTCCTCCCCACGGGGGCCACCGTGGCCGGGCATCCCGTAAGCGTTGCCACTGAGATCCATTTCAACATCTCCGCATACATCCGCTTCCCCTCGGGGGTCGCCACAGTTCTTTCAAAGAAGGTTCTGTTGTGATCGTGCGGGAATGCGGCAACGAAGTTGACCGGCATCAAGAAAACATCGTGCGTCTTGAAATACTCCTTCCAGAGGGCTCTCGTCTTGAGACGCTCCCGGGTCAGCTCGAGCCAGCGTGCGTGGTTCATGGCCATGCCTTCGAGCCAGGGCTTCGCATAGGGAGCGGCGGGGTCTTCATTTCTCGACTCGCGCAGCGGCCTGACCTGCTCCTCCTTCAGCCCGGGACCTACGACCGCCGCCAGCAAGCGAATATAAACTTCCCAGCTCTCCTGGGGACGGAAGTTTGGAGGCCAGCCTTCGACGAGATCCGCACCTGCCTTCCTCAGGGCTTCGATCATACCGGCCAGAACCTGCTTCACATCGGAACCCACGGGACAGAACGGGTCATCGACGACGAACCCGACCCGGTAGTCTTTGAGCCTGCTCCCTCTCGGAGCGGGAAGGACCCATCGATACGCCAGGGCTTCTTCCGGAAGAGCGCCGCCGAGCACTTCGAGCTCCAGCATCAAGTCCTGCGCGCTCCTCGCCATGGGCCCGGCAACATTCAAGTCCGCGTCGGTCGGCACGGTCCCTGGAAGCGGCGGGATGTGGCCCCGCGTAGGAACCACGTTAAGCGTCGGCTTGTGCCCGTACACGCCGCAAAAGTGACACGGCGTGCGTATGGAGCCGCCGATATCGCTGCCCAGCTCGAGGAAACCGAAGCCTGCCGCGAGCGCCGCCGCGCCTCCTCCAGTGGACCCCCCGGGGGTTCTTCCTGTGTTCCAGGGATTATTGGTGGTGCCGGCGACTTCGTTATAAGACTGCAGATCGCTGGCATACTCGGGCAGGTTTGTCTTGCCGACGACAATGGCTCCAGCCGCCTTGAGACGGGCCACGGCAACGGCATCGTCTTTCGGAACGTTCCGCTCCAGTTCTCGCGACCCGCACGTCGTCCGGATTCCCGCGGTTTCGAAAGCGTCCTTGATCAAGACGGGCAAGCCATGGAGGCGTCCCCAGCTTTTTCCCGAGGCGCGGGCTTCGTCGGCCTGCCGGGCTCTTTCCATTGCCAGGTCTTCGACCAGCGTGACGAATGTGTTCACTCTAGGATTATGCTTGTGGATCCGCTGGTACACGAGCTGGGTGAGATCGCGCGACGAAACGGTCCCTTCCCGCAGCGCGCGGAGCGCGTCATGCGCCGAAGAGAAACCCGGGTCGAATCTTCGAGCCGCGGCGGATGGCTGGGTAAACCGGCTCACGTAAGGCGCGGCCAGCGACAGACCCGTAACAGTCTTCAGGAAATCGCGACGGTTCTTGTCCATGGTCCCTCCTGCCTGCGCCTATTCTAAATCCAAAGCATGCTGCAAGCCTGAAGGGAATGGCAGATAACGCCCTGGAGGGAATGATAAGAAAAGCGCGTCATTGGCCACAGAGACACAGAGCCACGGAGAAAAACTGGCCACGAATTTCACGAATTACACGAAAACAGGCCA
>QHZE01000162.1 GCA_003225335.1 Acidobacteriota bacterium | reverse complement strand
GAGCGGCGATGGGCTGCTGGCGCGATCCGACGCAGGCCGTTTTCGCGGCGATCAAGCTGCCGTTGATCGTGCTGGTGACGGCGTGCGGCAACGCGCTCATCAACGGCATGCTCGCGCCGCTGCTCGGCCTGAACCTTACGCTGCGCCAGTCGTTCGCCGCGGTGCTGATGAGCTTCGGGATCGCGGCTGCCATCCTCGGCGCGTCCAGCCCGCTGATGGCGTTTCTAGTGTGGAACCTGCCGGCATTGCAACTGGGCGTGAAGGTCACGGGAGTGGTCCACGCCGTGATGCTGCTCACGCTGGTCGTAGTCATCGCCTTCGCGGGCATCACGGCGAATCTGCGGCTGCTGCAACTGCTGCGAAAACTCAGCGGCGACGCCAAGACCGCCCGCCGCATCCTGTTCGCGTGGCTAGCGGCGAACCTGCTGCTCGGCAGCCAGATCTCGTGGATTTTGCGGCCGTTCATCGGCACGCCGGGATTGCCGGTGCAGTTCCTCCGGCCCGATGCTTTCCACGGCAGTTTCTTCGAGACGGTTTTTTACGCCATGCGCCGCGTGTTCCATGGATTTTGACTGAACGAATCTCCACGAGGAGCAAACATGAACGAGAACAATCAAACACCCAATCAATTTCCGCCCATGATTCCTGCTGCGAGCCGCATTCCCGACCCGCAATACTTACCGCTCGGCGAACATCCTGACGACCGGAGCGAGCTCGGCGGACTGCTTGGCGTGATTGAAGCCGTGCTGCGGCATCCGCGCCGCGTTGTTTTTCATCTGCATCAAAGCGGCCCTGAGCGGTTGATCGGAGCCCTCCTGGCGTTGGCCATCGTGTGCAGCCTGGTTTACGGCGTCATCGTCGGCAGTTTCTCCGGCGGCACGCAGCTCTGGGCCGCCCCGATGAAAATCGCGCTCGGGCTGCTCTTCTCCTCGTTCATCTGCCTGCCGAGCCTCTACATCTTCGCGTGCCTGGGCGGATCGCAGGCGCGCTTGGTCGAAGTGCTTGGGCTGCTGGCGGGATTGTTGGCGCTGGCGACGCTGCTGCTCATCGGCTTCGCGCCGGTGGCGTGGATTTTCTCCCAGTCCACGGAGTCCGTCGCGGGAATGGGCATGTTACACGTGGCATTCTGGATTGTGTCGGTGGGCTTCGGCGCGCGGTTCCTGCAGTCGGGGTTTCGCCACCTGGCGATCCGGTCGCCTGCGGGGATCAACGTCTGGATCCTGATCTTCCTGCTGGTCGTGATGCAGATGACCACGGCGCTCCGTCCGCTAGTTGGCAAGGCCGACACACTGCTGCCGAAGGAAAAGAAATTCTTCCTCGTCCACTGGGTCGACTGCATGGATGGCGCGAAGGAAACCCGCGGGGCCGCCAAACCGGAGTGATAATAAGGACCGCTCGGCATCGAAGGTCCGCTGTCCGCGAGCGCTTCGAGCAAGCGTTGGGTGATATTTCGCCTGAACATGGCTGAATTTCAACCATCGAATGGTCACATTTCAACCAGGTCAATCTCCCCCGCTCAAAACGCGTCGCAGACGACGCAGCTCATGTGCCAGCCATGCCTTGGCCGCGCTCTTCTAATTGCATCCCGAAGTCCGAGGTGCCCGGAGGGAGACCTCCGATGCGCATCAGTGGTTGGTGAATATCACCCTGGTCAAAGAATAAAGCGGCACTCATCTCCACCCTCAACAGAAAGGAGCACCAATCTCAGTGACCCTGGCAGGACGTCCTGTTTCACCACACCCTGGGCACGCTGGAAGCGTGCGCTCCCAGGGAAGGAACCTCTGCGTCTCTGCGGTGAGATTCTTGGTTGCGGCTGGGCCGCTCTGTGAATGTTGACGCGCGTCACCTCGGCGGCAGAGCGGTCGAGGAGGGCGCGGGCTGGCCATCGACGGTGTTCGGCTCCATCAGTTCCGTGCGTGTGCCGTCGGGATCGAACAGATTACATTGCCGCCTGCGATTACGGCCGGTGCGAATCTCCATGTTGCGCTCGTAGGTTTTCCGCGCCGGCTTGGCTTCGAGCACCGCCACGGCTTTGTCCATATCCGGCACTTCCAGGCAGATGTGGTGCGCCGAGCCCCGGTGGTCCGGTTGCGGCAGGTCTTTGTAGAGCATGAACTCGATATAGTCCGTTCCGTCTGGTACGCGCATGTTCACCCAAGACAGTTGCGTGCCGTCGCTGCTGCCGCGCCAGATTTCCAAGAATCCGAGCACGTCGCCGTAGAATTTCTTCGCCGCCGCGAGATCGCCGACCAGGATGCCGAGATGAAGCATACGGGTAGAGATCCGCTCCGGGCCCATGTGCTTGCCCTTTTCGCGCATGGACCAGCCGTCGGGCTCGTACTGTACGATCTCGACGGTATGGCCGTCGGGATCCGTGATATTGAAGTTGGCGTTGCCGATGCGGCCCTTTGGTACACGGTCCGGCACCTTGATGCCGCGCGACGCGAGATAGAGCCGCATTGCCTCGGCATTGTCCGTGTAGACGGAGATGTGATGCAGGCGGTCCGTGCGGCTCTCGTGTTCGGGAAAGAGTTCAATGTATTGGTGGTCGTTGACCTTGATGAAGGTCAGCGAGAGTGAGCCGTCAGGGTTCTTGAGGTCGAAGGGTTCGCCGTAACCGAGGAAGTCCTTGTAGAAGCGGCGCGACTTCTCGACGTCGGCGGTGAACAGTGCGATGTGCGCCAGGCCCAGGATCTTGGGCCGCTGCGGCTGGGCGGGGGCAATCAAGGCAAGAAGGAACAAGGCAACTGATAACTTCATGGGTAACTCTCCTCGGAAAGAAATGAGCGGTGACTATCATAACCAATCCGGCCCGCCTTTTGTTTAGAGTTCAGCCTTTAGGCTGCGCACCGTACCAACACGCAAGCTGGGAGAAATTCTCGGTGACGCTTTATGATTTAGAAGCGCAGGGGCCCGACGTAGTTGTGGGAAGCCAAGCTCAAGAAGAATTCAGGCACTTTATTCACCACGGAGACACGGAGTACACGGAGATGCACGGAGAAACCTTGATGCCTCTGTGAAATCTCCGCGCCCTCTGTGTTTCCGTAGTGAAAACAGGACGGCTTGCCGCTACAGGGTCCCTTTGCGTCTTAGCGCCTTCGCGGTGAAACTGAGCCCGACTTCACCGCGAAGACGCCAAGAGCAACGGGAATCACCCAATCCAGCGCTGGGAATTGCGCTTGCTCCACGAACCCTCCCGTGTTAGAAAAACGCCCATCTATTCATTCCGGTGATGGAACGGCCAGGTTTCAAAATAGAAAGGAGACCTTGTATGTCAGAAAAGACGGGTCGCAAGCGGACTCGGCTGTTGACTGCCGCAATCCTGTTTGGCTCGATCGTCTCTCTGCTCGAGGCAGCCATTCCCACGGGTACTGTGGTTGGCACTGTGAGGGATGAGTCCGGAGCGATCATTCCAGGCGCGAAGGTCACCATCACCCATCAGGGAACCGGAGCCGTCCGCAGTATGCAGACCGACTCCTCCGGAAACTACAATTTCCCGCTGCTGCCTGTCGGTACCTACACGCTCAAGATTGAGATGCAGGGGTTCCAGACCTTCGTCCAGAAGGAATTTCTACTTCAGGTCGACCAGAACCTGACCATCCCCGTCACGATGAAACTTGGAGAGATCACGCAGGAACTGACGGTTGAAGGCGCTACCGCGGGGGTCGATCTGGTGAAGGCTACGGTGATTGAAGTCGTCGATCAGCGAAGAATCGTCGATCTGCCTCTGAACGGTCGCAACCCGCTTCAGTTGCAGTTCCTCATGCCCGGTGTGGTTTTCGACAACGTCAGCCAGGGGCACGGCCAGGGACAAAACGAGGGGGCCGTCATCAACGGCAATCGGCCCGGATCCAATTATTTTCTGATGGACGGAGTGGACGCGGTTGATTCCTATCTTGGGGTTGCCCCGCGGTTTCCGTCACCTGACGCCTTACAGGAATTCAGCGTGCAGACCAGCCAATTCAGCGCGGAGTTCGGGCGCAATGCCGGCGGGCTCGTCAATGCCGTGATCAAGTCGGGCACAAACGAGTTTCATGGCACGCTGTTCGAATTCCTGCGCAATGAAGAGCTGAACGCGAACGAGTTTTTCGCCAACCGGGCAGGCCGAGCCAAGCCCCCATTCAAGCTCAACCAGTATGGAGGCACCTTCGGCGGACCGATCCGCAAAGACAAGACGTTCTTCTTTGGCTATTACCAGGGCACCAATCAGAGAAAGAGTAACGTCGTCACTATCCCGACGGTGTTGACGCAGCGGCAGAGGCCCGATCTCAACCCCGGCGGAGCGGCCGATTTCTCCGAAGTTTGTCCTGGAGCGAGTTGTCCGCGAGATCCCCGAACCGGCCAGTTCTTTCCGAATTTCGTCATTCCCAAAGACAGGCTGGATCCTGTCGCTGTGCGGTTCGCCGCCGGTGTCATGCCCCTGCCGAATTCTGGCAGCAGTTACATCTTCAACGGGCCAAGTTCCGGACCCAACGACAAACTGGATGAGACCCAATTGATCGGGCGCATCGACCACTCGTTCAGCGCTAAAGACACAATCTTTGGGCGCTACTACTACAATAACGACACGGCTTTCGGCCTCACGGGGAACATCCCGACCCAGACCTTTACCAAGCGGTTCCGAAACCAGAATTTCGGTCTCAACTGGACCCACGCGTTCAACACGACGATGCTAAATACGGCCACGTTTGGATTCAATCGGCTCTGGCATCGCCGAGGCATCGATCAGGACGTGGGCTGGGAGGATTTTGGCGGACCGTGCAGTTCGTGGGGCTGCCGGGAATCGCCCTATAATCTGCAATACGTCGTCAGTATCGCAGGGTCTCTGGGCACAGGCACTAACGGGACCTTTGGACAGCCGCGGACCGGCTTTCAGGCGTCCGACACGCTCAGTTGGATCAAGGGAAAACACTCCTTGAAGATCGGCGGCGATTACCGGCGAGAATCGGTGAATCGTTTCGAAGACTTCCTGACTGAGCCGAGCATCAGCTTCACAAATCAGTTCACCGGAAACGCACTCGCCGACTTTCTGCTGGGACTGCCGGCCTCCTTCCGGCAGGACACCCTCGTGGAAAGCCAGCTGCGCCGCACGCAGCCGAGCCTGTTTGTCTCGGACAACATCAAGATGGCTTCCAACGTCACACTTGACCTTGGGCTGCGCTGGGAGCCGTTTTTGCCGCCGGTCGACAATCTCAACGATCAAATCTGTCTCGACGCGACTTTCACGAAGCGCTCTCAGTTTTATCCGAACGCGCCGCCCGGGATTCTTTTCCCGGGAAGCCCGGTGGGCAGCGGCTTTGGAGACGGCGACCCCGATTGTCCGCGGCACCTGGTCCCGCATCGGTGGAAGAATTTCGCGCCGCGTTTCGGGTTGGTCTGGGACCCCTTCAAAAAAGGCCAGACTTCAATTCGAGCCGGGTATGGCATCTTCTGGGACCAGTTCCAATCGATCGGCTATAACCGTTTCTCGACGGCCCAGCCTTTCGATATCTCCCGAAACATCTTCTCACCCGGAAATCCCGGCAACAACTATGCTCCGAGCCTGTCTGGAGACCTGATTTACCGAAACGCCGGGGTCAGCAATCCCTATCCGTTCGCAATTCCACGCACGCCGGCTCAGCGAGCGGCTTTCCGCTGGGAGGCTCCCGCTCTGGAAAACGTGCTGAACTCGGACTTCAACCTGGGCTACGTTCAGCAGTTTAACTTCAACATTCAGCAGGAGCTGTTCAAGGACTACACCTTCTCGATCGGCTACATTGGAAACAAGGCAACGCACTTGTGGGTGTCCCGCGAATTCAATTACGCCATTCCTCTGCCGTTAAGTGTTGCGTCTGTGGCTGAACAGCGGGCCAGCTTTGATGCCAGGCGAAAGCTCAGCCGTATTCGCTGCACAGCCGCCGATGGTCGCGACTTGCCTTGCTACGGACGTTTTGAGCTGGAAGACAACGGACTCTGGTCCAGTTATCATTCCATGCAGCTCACCTTGAATCGGAAGTTCAGCAAAGGCCTGACCCTTCTGGGTTCCTACGTCTGGTCCAAGTACCTCGACGTCTTTTCCTGGGGCCAGGCGGGTGGCAACGGTCCCAGAAATCCATTTGACTTTGCTGCCGATAAAGGGCTCTCGCAAAACGACGTGGATCATCGTTTTGTAGTTTCCTATCTCTGGCAGCCGCCGCGCTTCGATCGGTTCACCGGCTTTGCGGGCTTTTTTGTCAATGGATGGCAGTTCAATGGCATCACGACGATTCAGGGAGGCAATCCGTTCACCGTGGTGAGCGGCCTGGATACATCTTTGGTTGGCTTTGGCGCCGATAATGCCGATCTGGTGGCCGGACAGAATCCCGAGCTTGATGCCGGACGTCCCAACGGCAAGTTGATTGATCAGTACTTTAACGTCAGTGCCTTTCGTGTGGCCGCCGACGGCACGTTTGGCAACGTAGGACGGAACACGATTCGCGGTCCGGGAATCATCAACTGGGACTTTGCCGTGTTCAAGGATCTTACCATTTCAGAACGCTGGGGCAGGATCCAGTTCCGCAACGAGTATTTCAACCTGTTCAACAACGTCAATTTCCGAAACCCGGTGAGCAGCCTTGCGTCCGGTGCTTCGTTCGGAAAGATCCTGGGGACGCGTGACCCCCGCTTCATCCAGTTCGCTTTGAAGTGGATCTTCTAGCGGGTTACGTTCGGCAGGTCAAATAACGGCAGTCTCACTTGTGCGGCGCACACCCGGAGTACATGAAAATGCGGTCCCGCTGTCCCGGGGAATGGTGAAGCAATGGTGCGGCTAGGCCCTCTTGGTGGACACAAAGTTCACAAAATGGTCAAATTTTTGCGTCATCGCGGGCGCAGGTTCGGAGTTCAGCCTTCAGGCTGCACTGGCGCCGGGCAGGCTAAAGCCTGA
>QHZE01000161.1 GCA_003225335.1 Acidobacteriota bacterium | reverse complement strand
GTACTATCCGGCTTGGGAGGCTCGCGCGGAGGCGTGGTCGAGGTTTGCGAACGACCCTGACTGGAAGAAGCTCTCGACGGCACCGGGTAATGTGGACCGAGAGCTGGTCTCGATCATCTCGAACCAGCTCATGAGCGCGCTCCCGTTTTCGCAGCTAAAATGACCGTCGCATCTTGGCGATTCTTCGCGTCTTTGTATCTTCGCGGTAGCAGAAAGGGAGGAATCATGCGAAGGAGAGTGACGGCGGGATCGATAGTGCTCGCGCTAATCGTGGCCGTGGTGTCGGCGCAAAGGCCGGAAGAAAAGCGAAAAGCTCTGCTCGAAAACGACCGCGTGCGGGTGCGGGAGGTGTTCATCGAGCCCGGTATCGATTACGCTCCGCACACGCATCAGTACCCGCACGTGGGTGTGATCGTGAAGGGCGGGAAGCTTCGTTTTACGGAGCAGGGGAAAGCGGAAACCATTGAATTCAAGGACGGGGATGCCGGCTGGCGCAACGCAGGTGTGACCCACAGCATTCGAAATCTCGGCCAGGCAACGGTCCATGTCGTTGAGGTGGAGTTGAAGAAATAGACATCCCTAAAGCTTCGCCACGAATTTCACGAATTGGACGAAAACAGAAAAATTCGTCCAATTCGTGTAATTCGTGGCAGGTCTTTTTGCCGTTAACCCGTTCCCCAGGGTGATTGAAATCTGCCGCTGTGCTGGCAAGCGCCAGGAAGCACTGTATAATTCCCTGTCGGCGATTTGGAGGGGGCCAAAATTCTCACAGGAGATTTGAAGAATAATGCAGCCTGGCAGAGTTGAGGGGAAACAGGAAATGGCAACTGAAGTAAAACTTGACGAGCTCTGCATCAACACCATCCGGACGCTCTCCATGGACGCGGTTCAAAAGGCAAAGTCGGGACATCCGGGAATGCCCATGGGAATGGCGGCCGTGGCCTATGTGCTCTGGACCCGATTCCTGCGGCACAATCCGCACAATCCGCAATGGCACAACCGGGACCGCTTCGTCCTCAGCGCGGGGCATGGCTCGATGTTGCTCTACTCCCTCCTGCACCTCACTGGTTATGACCTGCCCCTTGAGGAACTAAAGCAGTTCCGTCAATGGAACAGCAAGACGCCGGGTCATCCGGAGTATCGCCACACTCCGGGTGTCGAAACGACTACGGGGCCGCTGGGGCAGGGCTTCGGCAACGGCGTCGGAATGGCCATCGCAGGCCGCCATCTCGCCGCGCGTTTCAATGCGCCCGACTTCCCTGTATTCGACTACCGAGTCTACGCCATTGTCTCGGACGGGGATCTCATGGAGGGGGTGTCCTCCGAAGCGGCTTCTCTCGCCGGACATCTAAAGCTCGGAAACATCGTCTATTTTTATGATAATAATCGCATCACGATCGAAGGGAGCACAGAACTGGCATTCACCGAAAACCCGAACGGGCGCTTCGAGGCCTACGGCTGGCACGTCCAGGAGATCTCGGGTTATGACCTGGACGCGATTGAGGAGTCTATTCGCAAAGCGCAATCGGTGACGGATCGGCCGTCGTTCATCAACGTCCACACCCATATCGCGTACGGCAGCCCGAACAAGCAGGATACGGCAGAAGCCCACGGGGCCCCGCTCGGCGAAGAGGAAGTCCGTCTGACGAAAAAGAACCTGGGCTGGCCGGAAGACGCGCAATTTTACATCCCCCCGGAAGCGCTCGAGGTCTTCCGGGAATCCGTCAAGAGAGGGGAGAAGATCGAGGCCCAGTGGAACCGGCTGATGGCGAGGTACGCGGACGCGCACGGCGACCGCTATCGCGAGTGGCAGGCACTGGTCAACGGCGGGCTCAATGAAGGATGGGAAGAGCGCATCCCAACCTTCGCCACCGACGCGAAACCTATGGCGACGCGCGAGGCGTCGGGCAAAGTCTTGAGCGCGATCTTTCCTCACGCCCCCGGCTTACTCGGCGGTTCAGCGGACCTCGCGCCCTCGACGAACACCTACATCAAACCCTTCGGCGACTTTCAAGCAGGAAACTATGCGGGACGAAATTTTCACTTCGGGGTGCGTGAACACGGGATGGGAGCGATTCTCAATGGAATCTCTCTCAGCAAGGTGCTGATCCCTTTTGGCGCGACCTTCTTGATATTCTCCGACTACATGCGCCCCAGCGTCCGGCTCGCCGCGATAATGAAAACACGCGTCATTTACGTTTGGACTCACGACAGCGTGGGGCTGGGGGAAGACGGACCGACACATCAACCGGTAGAGCACACAGCCGCGCTCCGGGCCATACCGGGACTGGTCTTCATTCGTCCGGCAGATGGGCCTGAAACCGCCGAAGCCTGGCGGGCGGCACTACGATACGCGAGCGGGCCCGTCGCGCTGGCGCTCACGCGCCAGAAACTTCCCGTCATTGACAGGACTAAGTTCGCTTCGGCCGAAGGCTTGCATCAGGGCGCCTACATTCTGGCTGAAGCAGACGGCGGAAAGCCGGATGTCGTGCTCATTGCCTCTGGCTCCGAGGTGAGCGTGGCGCTGGCAGCCAGAGACCTGCTTCAATTCAAGGGCATACAGACGCGCGTGGTCAGCATGCCCTGCTGGGAGTTTTTCTCCGACGGGAGCGCGGAATATCGCGCGTCGGTCATTCCGCGCTCTGCGAGACTGCGCGTGGCGGTCGAGGCGGCGACCCCGTTCGGGTGGGAACGCTGGGTGGGCGAAGACGGCCTTATCATTGGGCTCAACCGCTATGGAGCTTCGGCCCCCTACGAGACGATCATGAAGAACTTCGGGTTTACGGCGGAAAGCGTCGCGCAGAGAATCATGGAACGCCTCGGCCAGTGACGAATTACGAGTGACTGGTAGGTGACCTGCCTAATGTCATTCGTCAATAGCCAATCTCAATCACGATTATGGAAGAGAACCCACTGAGACACGGCAGGAGGATGAATCGCAGCCCGGAGCCTTGCGCCATGGTTATTTTCGGCGGCTCCGGAGACCTCACGCGCCGGAAGCTGGTGCCCGCGCTCTACAATCTTTCCCGAAAGCGCATGATCCCGGGCGGCTTCACCATTCTCGGGATCTCGCGCTCTCCCATGAAAGACGAGGAGTATCGTTCACGGCTGAGGGAGTGGGTTGACAAAGCGGAGGAAGCCGCGCCTTCCGACCCCGAGACATGGGAACCGTTTTCCCAGGGAATCTACTACCTGCCGGCAAACTTTCATGACGCGGCAATGTACGCCCGGCTCAAGGAGGTCCTCGCCGCATACGATACCCGCAGGGGCACGGGAGGCAACCGCATCTTCTACCTCGCTACTGCGCCGAGCGATTATGTGGACATCATTCGCAATCTGGGCAGTGCCGGCATGGCGCGGGAGGATTCGGGCTGGGTGAGGGCGATCATCGAAAAGCCTTTCGGACGCGATTTGGCGTCTGCGCGAGCGCTCAACCGCGAGGTCAGCGCCGTCTTTCGAGAAGATCAGGTCTACCGCATCGACCATTACCTGGGAAAGGAAACGGTCCAGAACCTCCTGGTCTTTCGCTTCGCCAACGGGATCTTCGAACCGATCTGGAACAGGCAGTACGTCGATCACGTCCAGATCACCGCGGCGGAAAACATCGGAGTCGGCACGCGCGGCGCCTACTACGAGGAAGCGGGCGCGCTCCGCGACATGATCCAGAATCACATGATGCAGCTGCTGACCCTGGTCGCAATGGAACCCCCGCCGGACTTTGCCCCCAACTCCGTGCGCGACGAGAAGGCCAAGGTGCTGCGGTCGATCCGGCCCTGTACTCCGGAGGAAGTGGGCCAGGTGGCGGTGCGCGGCCAGTACGGCCGCGGCTTCGTGGGGGGGCGCGAGATGCCTGCGTACCGCGAAGAACAAGGGGTGTCGCCGAACTCGACCACCGAGACGTTTGCGGCCATCCGGTTCACGATCGACAATTGGCGCTGGGCCGGCGTCCCATTCTATGTGCGTACGGGAAAAAACCTTGCCAAGCGCGCGACCGAAATCGCTATTCTCTTCCGGCGCACGCCGCATTTGATTTTCCGGCAGGCGCCCACTGACCACGTGGAGTCGAATGTGCTGGCCCTTCGCATTCAGCCGGACGAAGGGATCACTCTCAAGTTCGAAGCCAAGTTGCCGGGACAGTCGATGAATATCCGGCCGGTGAGCATGGATTTTCGCTACGGCAGCACTTTTGGTCCGCACCTTTCGAGCGCTTACGAGAGGCTCCTGCTGGATTGCATGGTCGGCGATCCCACGCTCTTCGACCGTATCGATTCCGTGGAGCTGGCCTGGTCCCTGGTGCAGCCGTTCCTGGATCGCTGGTCCTCGACCGATGGGGGCCCGATTCCAACATACGCTTCCGGGTCCTGGGGCCCTGCGGAAGCGGATGCGCTCCTGGCGCGCGAGAACCGGCGCTGGCGGCGCCTTTAATGAATTTGAGGTTTCAAATCATGACTGAGGCCGTAGCAAATCTGGGTGTCCCGGTCCCCGTGGACGTGGCTCAGATAGAACAGGAACTGACCTCCCTGTGGAAATCCGCGTCTGAGAGGGAAGGTGAGGGAGCGGTGATGCGCGCGTGTTCCTGCAACCTTGTTGCGATCGCCCTCGATGAAAAGGAGGCCGTCTCCCTTGCCTCGGTCCTTGCCAAGGTATCGGAGTTTCATCCCTGTCGATCCATCATCGCCTACCGCGAAGAAAACGGCGAAAACCCTGGCGGCGTCAACGCGGGCATGCGGGCGTGGCTGAGCGCCCAGTGCTTCTCGCCGGTCGCCGGGGGCCCTCAGGTCTGCTGCGAAGCCATTGCCATCGCGGCGCGCGGCAAGGCCGCAGGAGATCTTCCAAATACCCTGGTTTCCCTGCTCGTCCCGGATCTGCCTGCCTTTGTTTATTGGAGATCCTTCAAATCACTGGACCAGGAGCTGGTGAACCGAATCGCGCATTTTTCGGACCTGTTGATCGTGGACTCTCATGCTTCCAAGGAAGATCTCGAAAACCGCGAGCGCCTTCTCGAGCTGCTGCGCAATCCTCCGGCTGGGATTTCCATCCGGGACCTCAACTGGTCGCGCCTCACGGCATGGCGGGATTTGATAGCGCAGTTCTTCGATGTTCCGTCGAATCGGCGCCATGTGTGGGAGATCTCTGAGATCGAGATCTGCCGCGCGGTAGCCAGGCCGGGAAACGTGCCGACGCGCACCTTGCTGCTCATAGGCTGGCTCGCCGCCCGCCTGAACTGGAAGCAAGTTTCCGCGGAGCGCAATGGCGACGAATGGCTCTCTCGCTGGCAGAGCGCCTCGGGCGACGTCGTGGTGCGGCTGACTGGGAGCTCCGCCGGCGCCGCTCAGGCCGCAGACATTCAGTCGGTGAGACTCCACACTCGCAGTGGCGTTACCTTCAGCGTCACGCAGGAAAAGGGATCCTCCTGCATGTCGGCCACGTCGCACACGCCGGCTTCGGTCCTGGTGCACACCGTCCCCAGAGACTCGATGGACGAGGCCACGCTTCTCATCCGCGAGCTCTCCATCGCCGGCGAAGACGCCGGGTTTCAGGCGGCGCTCGCCGCGGCGCTCAAGCTCGAGAAAGCGTTTCGGTAGCCCAGGTCTTCCGCTCCGGAGCGGAGGGAGCTTAGCCAGGGGTGAGCGCTCTTTGCGAACCCCTGGAGACGGCGCCAGCCAAAGACCCGCCCCGGCAGGGGCGGAGGACTAAGAATTTATTGGCAAATTCCGCACACTTTTCGAGCAGGGTCCTCACTTTCTTGGAGGCCCGGCACGGGCAAACTGCGATGAACGCGAGTGTGACGCGCAAGCTGCTGGTTGGTGTTTCGGCACTCGTGCTGGCCCAGCCAATGTTCGGGCCGAGAACTCCTGCCGGCCAGGCACACCCGGACGGCTCTCTGGGCGATTCCGATCACGCGCCGGTCGGCGTCCTGCCGGGCGACCCTCTGAATCGGCTTGGCGTTACTGCCGGCGATCTGAGGGAGGCCGGGAGCAACCCCAAGATTCGATATCTCGGAATGACGCGGTTTCTCGACAAAGCGAGGGCCGTCGTGACCGGAACGCTGGACGATTCGAGCGACTTCGTTCCCAGAGCCATCGACGCACTCGACAAGTACGGGATCAAGGCGACGATAGCGGTCAGCACGCAGCGGGAGCCGATTTCCCGGCTATGGGAACGACTCCGGGAGGCGATATCGAGCGGGCACGAGGTCGCGTCGCATTCGCGGCGGCACCAGTGCCAGTGGCCCGACCCCGAATCGTTCTGCCGCGAGGCCTACAGCCAGGATGAAATCGTGGGGTCGCGCGATGACATCCTCGGAAAGACCGAACAACCCTACGTGTGGACATGGGTTTATCCGTGCGGCAATTGCGCCGACTACGAGTTCGTGCATCGGCGCTTAATGCAGGCAGGGTACCTGGTGGCGCGCAATTACCCGGACGAGAGACGAGGAGGCATTCTGGTTCCCGATCTGCAGACGTGGGCGCGAGACCCGTACAACGCCGGGTTCACCCAGGTCGTGCAGAAGAAGGGCGGGGTTGCGCCGGCGGGGCGAACCGATCTGACGGACCTCAATGCGAAATTCGACGAAGTCTACAAAGGGGAGGCCGGCTCTGGAAACTCTATCAACAAGACGTTCGGTGGCGGCATCTATCACTTCATGTCCCACCCGCAGTGGTTGGACTATGGACCCGACAAGTTCTTCGAGCAGCACCTGGCTTACCTGAGTGGTCGCCCCGACGTCTGGTACGTGCCCATGGGGCCTTTGTACGCCTATCAAGTTGTGAGCGAGAACACGGTCGTGCGCCCGATCAAGTCAAAAGATGGATGGGAGCGCTTCGCCGTGTACCACAGTCTGGATCCCGCCATCTACAACAACAGCGTCACGCTGGAATTCCGGGTGGCCGGCGGCGGTAAGCTCGAGGCGCGATCGGCCGGTGCGCCGCTGCCGGAACGGGAATCGAAACAGCTCACCGATCGCTGGAACGTCAAGTATTTTCGGCGCGCAGGCGAGTCCGCTCTGGTGACTGTCCGGCCGAACACGATCGTGGAGCTGCGTCTCATCGATTGAAGCCGCCCTCCGTGTAGATCTCTACGAACCTGCAGCCTGAACTCGAACTCCAAACCTGACTGAAGCAGGCATGGAGTTCAGGCTTTAGCCTGCACTGACCTGTGCAGCCTGAAGGCTGAACTCCGAACCTGCGCCCGCATGGCACAGAATTTGACCATTTTGTAACTTCCTGGCCAGCAAGTGGACCTAGGTTGGCGAGTGGCTGCCAATGTGTGTATGGATTTGTCGACTGTCCTCAGCC
>QHZE01000424.1 GCA_003225335.1 Acidobacteriota bacterium | reverse complement strand
ACATGCCCGGCAGCAAGTCCTCCACGCGTCCCTCCTCCATCAAGGGCTTGCCACGGCGCAGGTACTGATCCATCTCGATCGAGATCAGCATCGGGGCAGCGTCCTTGTAGTCGAGGATCAGGATCCGCACGGAGTCGACCTGACGCACTCCGGGGATTTTTCTCAGCGCTTCGCCCATTTCTTCAGGGAACTGGAAAGTCCGGGCGGTCAAGCTTTCTGAGGCCGAGACGAACAGATCCGAGTTGATCGCAGACTCCACCCATTTCATCATAGACGTCTTGATGCTGGCGCTGAGACAGGCGACGCTGATCACAAAGGAGAGGCTGAACATGAGAGCCGCCACCGTGGCGCTGGTCCGGCGCGGCGCCTGTAGCAGACTGTCGGCGGCCAGCCTCCCCTCCATGCCGAATGCCCACCTCATGGGACGCCGCAGCAATCCCGCCAAAAAGTGCGAGAGTGCCGGGACGAGAAGGGTAAAACTGACAAAGAGAGCGCCGAAGAGCACGAGCTGGACCTGCAAAATCTCGGACCACCGCGTATAACCCAGGGCCATGCAGATCGATAATAGAAGCAATCCAACCCATCGCCTGGAACGGTTCTCGCCCAGGAACAGGATCTGGAATTTCCCTTTCTGCAGCGCGAGAGCCGGGTCGACCCGGGCCGCTGCCCGAGCCGGAAGGTAAGCTCCGATTATCGAGGCTCCCAGTCCCATTGCAAACGAAAAGAACGACCAGAAGGGATCCAGGTGGAGACTTTCGACAGCCACCCGGACTCCGTAAGTCTCTTCCACGAGTTTCGCCATGAAAAGCATCATGCCCCGGCCCAGAAAGATTCCTCCTGCGATCCCGGCGATCGAGCCGGCCAGTCCGAGAAGGAGGCTTTCACCCAGAAAAAGGTTGCGAATCTGGGAGCGAGTCACTCCCAAAGCGCGGAGTATGCCTATCTGGACACGACGCTGCGTCACGCTTACCGAGAATGCGTTAAAGATGATGAAGAGCCCGACCAGCAGCGCCATGACACTGGAGAAGAACAACCCTTGGGAGAAAGCTTCCATCAAGCTCTCGGTCTGTTTGCCGCGTCGCAGAGGAGGTTCGATTCTGTACCCCGGGCCCAGTCTGGCCTGGATGCGCGGCCGCGCGTCGTCGATCCTGGCTCCGTCCTCGAGGGCGACATCAATACGGTCGAACGACCGGCCCCGGCCGAAAACGAACTGGGCCGAATAGATATCCATGACGCCGATGTTTCCGCCAAAAGCCTTCGCCATCCCGCGCGGAGCCATGATCCCCCGGACGGTGAAGGTCTTGTTTCCCACCGCGGCGATCAACTCCAGTGTGTCGTCTTCCTTTAAGTGATTGCGGGCGGCGAATTCTCTCGAGATGATGACGCTGTCCGGTTGAGCCAGAAAAACCAGAGGATCAGAAACCGCCTCTTCATCCCCTTCCAGCGTGTAGTCCCGCATGCTCCGGTCGCCCGTCAAATCCACGCCCAGAATCAGGATGTTTCCCTGGCTGGCCTCCGTGGTCCTGACCACGGCTTCGATGATCGGGACCGCTGCCCGCACACCCCGCACCGAGCGCACTTCATCGAGCGCCGATTCCGGAACACCGGCCTGCCCGGCAGTGACTTGCAGGACCGCTTTCCCCGCGATCTGATCGATGGTGTTGCGCAGGGCGAGCCTGAGCGAGGAGTTGGCAGACCGGACCGCGGCGAAGATTGCCACTCCGAGGACGATCCCCAGGAGTGTCAGGGAATAGCGCAACAGGTGCTTCCGATACTCGGGAATGCTGATCTGCCGAAGTAGTGTGATCATGTCGGACCTACAAGGGGCAAAGGGGCAGAGGAGCAAAGGAGCAAAGGGAAAGAGGGGTCAAGGCCAAAAAGGTTCCTCAATGGTTGCATCGCCGAAAGCCTTCCCTTTACCCCTGTGCCCCTCGACCCCTTTGCCCCTTTTAGTTTTCAAACCAGTTGCCCGTCTTGCATGTTCAGGATGCGATCGCAAAAGGCGGCGGCTTTGGCATCGTGCGTTACCATGATGACTGTCGTGCCGAACCGGCTCTGCAGCCTTTTGAAAAGCGCCAGGACTTCCTGGCCGTTCTTCGAGTCGAGATTTCCTGTCGGCTCGTCGGCCAGAATCAGGGGCGGACTCAGTATGAGCGCCCTGGCCATGGCAACCCGTTGCTGTTCTCCGCCGGAGAGTTCGTCCGGCAGGTGCTCGGTTCGGTCACCCAAGCCGGCTCTCTCCAGCATTTCAAGCGCCCTGGCGCGAGCTTCCTTGCCGCCGGCGCCCGTAAGGTAGAGCGGGAGCGCCACGTTTTCCTGCGCAGTCAGAGTGGGGAGCAAATTGAAGAACTGGAAGATGAACCCGATCTTCTCGCGGCGCAATCGGGTCAGGTCGTCGTCGTTCAGACCCGTCGTGTCCCTCCCGTCGATGATCACAGAGCCCTCGCTCGGCCGGTCCAGGCCTCCAATTATGTTCAGCAGTGTCGACTTGCCTGAGCCGGAGGGGCCCATCGTGGCTATCATCTCCCCCTTCTCCACGCGGAAGCTGACGTCGCGAAGCGCATGCACGGTGCGCTTGCCTTCGTAGCGTTTTGATAGATTCGTTACTTCAACCATAGTTCCTCGTTTACGAGTGGAATTCTAATTGTTGGCGGAGTCCTCGGGAAAGGCCCAAATCTTCGGGAGCGAATTGTGACGGCGAAATCACCTCTTGCGCAAGCCCCTCATGTCAAACCCATGACATGCAACCGGCAGTGATCGTTTTGGTGAAATTCGTGGAATTCGTGGCGGTTTTATTGGCCACGAATTCCACGAATTAGCGGCTCAAACAACAGCACGAGGCTCGGCGGAATGCCGAGCCAGAGTCTCGTGCGCAAAATGAAACCACAGATGAACACAGCGCAGCAGAGCCGCAACCAAAAACTTGGCGATTCTTCGCGTCTTCGTGGTAAAGGCTGGGCCCAATCCACCACGTAGACGCGGAGAATCACGAAGGTTGTCCATCAGTGGAAAAATCAGAAAAATCCGCGCCTAGTCCGGTATCATCGGCGTGCGGTGGTACCGCCAGGTCTCATCTCCTTGCGAAGGGGCGCGGCCGCTACCCAGCGAAATATGAACGACGATTCGGAATATGTTGATCGTGCCTGGTTGCATCCTCGGGTGATGTGGCGTTGGTTGCACGCCCGGCAGAAGAACATCGACGAGTGCCTCTTTGCGGAGATCAAGTTGCGGCTGGATCGCTTCCAGGTCCACGTCAAAGAGCTCCCGCAGTATCGCTTCGTTGATCTCTTCCGGGCCGCGGAGCATCACTGCCGCGTCCGCGGGATCACGGCGACCTTCGAATCCGACCACCGGCTGGAAAGCCTGAGCGCGATTCTGCATTCGAGGCCATCGCGCTGGGCCCCACGACAGATCCGTCGCTCGGAGCGAATAGCCTGGCCTGTCGGCCCATCCGAAGAGGTGTTCCTCCCGGTCGATATCTTCTGGGCCTGTGCGGCCGGGTCTGCGGCAAGCGGCAAGTCTGTGCTGGTCCGTGTCCATTACGAAGCCATTGGTGAAAAGGCCGTCCTTGAAGCCGCTTGTCCGGACCCGGCCGTCGCGGAGTCTTTGGTGAGAGAAATCGTCCGCAGCAGTGCGGAGGTGTCTGTATACCGAAACAGCGTTCTCGCGCTGCGTTTCGAGCCGGCGACCCGGGACGAGCTCGGCGATGTGGAAAAACCTGAGACGTTGCGCGTGCTCTTCGCTCCCGAGCCCGAAGTCGGTGACGACGAGGTTGTGATGGATGAGGCTACCCGTCGCCTCCTGTGGAGGAACGTGATCGACCTGCACCTGCGGCGCGACGTTCTTAAGGCGCACGGCGTGCCGATCCGGCGCGGGGTTCTCCTTTACGGACCGCCTGGGACCGGCAAGACGTTCACGTGTCGCTATCTGTGCGCCAACCTTCCCAACACGACTCGGATCATGGTGGCCGGAAGCGCTCTGCAACAGGTCGCGGCCGTGTTCGCGCTCGCCCGTCTGCTACAGCCGGCGCTCGTGATCCTCGAAGACGTCGACCTCGTGTTCGCGGTGCGCGATATCAACACCCAAGCATCGATTCTCGGCGAGCTCCTCGACCAGATGGATGGTCTCCGTCCGCACGAGGACATCGGTTTTGTGTTGACAACCAATACCATCGACCGCATCGAAGCCGCGATCAAGGATCGCCCCGGCCGGATCAGCCAGTGCATCCACCTGGGCCCACCCGAGAGGGAGCTCCGGGAGCGCTATCTCCGACACTTTCTCACGCCCTACGCGATCGGAGCCGTGGATGTGGAGGCGCTGGTCGCGCGTTCTGCCGGCGCGAGCCAGGCGTTCCTCAAGGATTGGGTGCACCGCGCCGTCCAGATCGCGACCGAGCGGATTGTTGAAGGCACCGAGAACCTCGAGCTGCGTACCGAGGACTTCGACGTGGCGCTCCGCGAAGCGCGCAGCTCCCGCGAGGGCACGAAGATCATCGGTTTCCTGGAACCGCCGCGGACGTAACACAGGGCTTTGCATTTCTCAAATCCGATCTCTAGGCCACAGCCACAGAGACATAGAGGCACGATTTTCTCTGTGTCTAAATACGTTGCCGTGCCTGGCTCCAATGGCCCGTCAAAGGCTCAAGACGGCGCTGTCTTTCCGTGACTGGATCAAAAACGGATATACTCCAGAAGACCATGGTTGAACCCTATTTGGTGATGCGCGGGATGTGTAAGTCGTTCCCCGGAGTGGCGGCGTTGGACGAAGCCTCTCTCGAGGTCCACGCGGGGGAGTGCCATGCGTTGGTGGGAGAAAACGGCGCCGGCAAGTCCACTCTTATGAAAGTGCTCGCGGGCGCGGTTCTTCCCGATTCGGGCGTGATTCTTCTTGGAGGCAGGAAGGTGGAGATCCGTTCTCCTCTGGACGCAAGGCGCTGCGGGGTGGCCATGATTTATCAGGAGCTGAACCTGCTGCCCGAGCTAACCGTGGCGGAGAACATTTTTCTGGGACGCGAGCCCCGTTGGCGCATGGGTCTCCTCAACCGTGTAAAAATGATGGAGGTCAGCCGTAACTGGCTGGCCAGGCTCCATCAGACTATCGAACCGGGCCGCCTGGTACGGGAACTGTCCCTGGCGGAGCAGCAGATGGTGGAGATCGTCAAGGCGCTTTCGCTCGAGGCCAGGGTAATGATTATGGACGAGCCGTCCTCGATCCTGACCGACCGGGAGCTGGAAGAGCTGTTTCATCTCATGAAGACGCTGAAGAACGAAGGTCTGGCGATAATCTACATCTCCCACCGGCTGGAGGAGATATTTCGGATTTGCGACCGTGCGACCGTGATGCGCGATGGGCGCACGATCGCCACACATGATGTGAGAGCGGTCTCTCAAGGCGAGCTCGTTATGCAGATGGTGGGGAGGGCGCTGGCTCAGATCTTCCCGGTCCGTGACGCTCCTTCCGCTGAGATGGCCCTGGAGGTGAGAAACGTAACCAGCCGCCCGCGCGTGAAGAACGTCTCGCTGTATGTCCGGAAGGGCGAAATCGTGGGGCTCTCGGGGCTCGTTGGCGCGGGACGCACGGATCTGGCAAGGGCCATCTTCGGCGCGCAACCGATAGAAGAAGGCGAGATCCTGTTTGAGAAGGCGCCGCTGCGAGAGCATACCCCTCATGAAGCCGTCCGCCTGGGCATGGGGCTGCTCACCGAGGATCGGAAGGCGCAGGGGTTGCTGCTCAACATGACAGTGCGGGAGAACGTAACCATTGCGAACCTGGCGCGCATCGCGCGCTATGCCTTTGTCTCGAAGAGCAAGGAGAGCGCTCTGGTCCGCGCTCTGGCAGAAGGCTTGCGCATCAAGACTCCTTCGTTGGAGCAGGGTATCGGGAATCTATCGGGCGGAAATCAGCAGAAAACGCTGGTCGCGCGCTGGCTGTTTACCAACAGCCGTTTTCTGATTGTCGATGAGCCGACGCGCGGCATTGACGTTGGAGCCAAGGCTGAAATCTATCAACTCATTGTAGAGCTGGCAAAGCAGGGGCGCAGCGTCCTGCTGATTTCTTCGGAATTGCCGGAGATCCTGGGGCTGTGCCACCGCATCTATGTGATGCGCGACGGCGAGATCGCCGGAGAATTCTCCGCCGAGCAGGCCTCCCAGGAGATCCTGCTGGCGACTGCAATGGGCGTCCCACTGCCGGCCGGGCCCTCGACTCCATAGCTTCGTGATTCTTCGTGTCTTCGTGGTGGAATTTGGGGCAGGCTTTACCACAAAGGCGCGAAGACGCGAAGAATCGCCAAAGTTCTTGGTTGCGGATGGGCTGCACCGTGTTCATCGGTGGTTTCATTTTGTGCAGTTTTCCGTCGCACACCCTATGGGATTACTGGAAGCGGAGGCGGCTTGAAGATTCCGGAACGTATGCGTTCCACTGAATTCATGATCTTCCTCGCAGTGGCGCTGGAGTGCATCGTCTTCGCCCTGCTGTCCCCGAGTTTTCGAACGCTGAACAATTTCGTCAATGTGACGCTTCAGATCGCCATCTACGGGATTCTTGCCGTGGGAATGACCCTCGTGATGATTACCGGCGGGATCGATTTGTCTGTCGGATCCATGGTTGCCCTGGTCGGGGTCTCCGCTGCCATTCTTTCCAAGCAAGCTGTGCTTTCAACGGAAATCATGGTGCTGGTGGCCATTCTCGCCGGCCTTGCAGTCGGAATGATAAGCGGCGCGTTTTCGGGTTTCTTGATCGCTCGGTTTGGCATTCCCGCCTTTATTGTGACCCTCGCCATGATGACCATCTGCCGGGGTGTCGTGTTCCTGATCACCGGAGGATTCACCGAAGGGGACCTTCCGGCAAGCTTCGGATGGCTGGGACGCGGGCATGTCTGGATTCTGCCTGTTCCCGTCGTCATCATGGCCGTTCTTTTTGGCAGTGGACACGTGGTCCTCACGCAAACCGCATTCGGGCGCCACGTCTACGCTCTCGGAGGTAACGAGGAAGCCAGCCGGCTCTCCGGAATCCGAACGCACCGGGTCAAAATTCTGGTCTATTCACTGAACGGCCTGCTGGCGGGTTTGGCGGGGGTGACCCTGGCGGCGCGGCTGGGCGCCGGCGCTCCGAACTCGGGTCTCCAGTACGAGCTGGATGTAATCGCCGCTGTGGTTGTTGGCGGCACG
Source organism: Acidobacteriota bacterium (assembly GCA_003225335.1). Lineage (GTDB taxonomy): Bacteria > Acidobacteriota > UBA6911 > UBA6911 > UBA6911 > Gp18-AA60. The sequence continues at coordinate 19,167 of QHZE01000424.1, read as the reverse complement.
AGTTTGAACGGCGGTCGCGGCAGTCTGCCCGGAACGCTTGCCGGCACGGTTTTCATCGGTGTCCTGGGTAACGGCCTGAACCTCGCGAACGTCGATCCCTACACCCAAAAGGTTGCCCTGGGGATCGTGATTCTCACCGCTGTGTGGCTCGACAGGATTCAGAAGCAGTGACCCGGGGGACTCGGCGCGGCCTTTCATTGTTCGGAGTTTGGCCTGCTCATGGAACCTTAGGCGCACTGCTTCGCCACGGAGACACGGAGGTTCGCGGAGATCTTTCGTTTTCCACAGTGAATCTCCGTGTTCTCCGCGTCTCCGTGGTGAAAACGGTGTTTGCGGAATGCTTGACCTACGGGCTCCCGTCCAACTCTTCTATGTGCGCTTCCGAAGGACCGCGCTCCTTCTGAATTTTGTTCGACACGGTTTCCATCTGCTTCATGACCCGCAAGAGGTTGCGCCCGAGGATCTTCAGAATATCCTGATCCGAATAGCCCCGGCGGATCAGCTCTGCCGTCAAAGCCGGATACTTCGAGACATCTTCTAATCCCTCGGGCACGCTGGTGATCCCATCGAAGTCGGAACCCAAACCGATGTGATCGATTCCTGCGACCTTGCGGATGTGGTCGATGTGGTCGGCGACATCGGCGAGTTTCGCGCGCGGCGCGGGATTCGCCCGGTCCCATAGAGCGAGAGCTTCCGCGACAGACCGGTCGGTGTTCCCGGCCTGCGCTCTCAGCCGCTCGGACTCCTGCTTTCGCTTTTGCTCGTGTTCTCGAACAACATTGGAAATGAAGCCCGGAACGAACGTGACCATTACAACGCCGTTGTTGCCGGGCAAGCGCTTCAGAACATCGTCCGGGACATTGCGCGGATGGTCACAAACCGCGCGGGCGGAGCTGTGGCTGAATATTACCGGCGCCTGCGTGACGTCCAGCACGTCGTGCATGGTCTCGGGCGACACATGGGAGATGTCCACTAGCATACCCAGCCGGTTCATTTCCCGCACGACCTCTTCGCCAAACTTGGTCAGGCCGTTGGCTTTCGGTGTGTCGGTGGCCGAATCGGCCCAGGGGGTATTGGCGCCGTGAGTCAGCGTCATGTAGCGCGCTCCGAGCCTGTGGAACATACGGAGGACGGCCAGCGAATTGTCGATCGAATGTCCTCCTTCCATCCCTATCAGCGATGCAATCTTTCTTGAGCGAAAAATCCGCTCGACGTCGTGTGATGTAAGCGCGACCTCAAACGTCTCCGGATAGCGCGCCGCCATCTGGTGCACAACATCGATTTGTTCCAGCGTAGCCCGGACGGCATCCTTTCCCTGCATGCTGGCCGGCACATAGACAGACCAGAACTGCGCGCCCACTCCCCCGGCTCGCAGACGCAGGATATCGGTGTGCAACTCAGATTGCGCCTTGCGGATGTCTATCTTTGACAGATCACTGTTGGCCTTCTCACGAAATTGCCAGGGCAAATCATTGTGTCCGTCGATCAGCGGCGCCAGCCTGTGCAGTTCCATGGCATGCGCGAGAGAATCGGGAGGGGGCTTCGGCGGACTACCCCAGGACAGCGCGAACCAGGTTCCGGAGGCGACGAGCGCCAGCGAAATGGGAAGCAGATCCAAGAAGTGAAAACGATCCATATGGAAGACACTCCCCTCGAACGACGGAGTACCGATGCTTCGATGACCGTGCTTCAATCTTCGAGTCCACAAGCATATCGTACTTCGTGGCGGGATGCGACGGGTCTCTCTTCTTCGTATTTGGCCACAGAGACACGGAGACACAGAGAAAACCTGATCTCTGTGTCTCCGTGGCCAAGGATTTGGATTTGAGAATGGATCAAAAAATGGGTCCAGGAAGGTCCGCGTAATCGGGTCCCGTGACTGAGGGCTTTTTTGGGGCCTCTTGGCTTCAATTTGCGATTCACAAAGTCTTTGTTTTCCTGTATAATCACTGTTTTTGCAATTCTATCCCCGGGGCCCCGCAGGAGGCACGTCTAGATGAAAAAGGTAGATCTGAAAAGGTTTCGGACGATCCTGGAAACTAAGATGGACGCCATTCTCCACTCGTCAGGGAAGGAAACCTATTGGGAGAACATGGAAAGCACTCGTCGTGGAGATTTCGTGGACCAGGCAAGTGACGACAATGAAGTTCACGTCAATATCCGGCTCCGCCAGACCGACGCGAAACTCCTTCGCGCCATCGAGGCTGCGATCAGCCGAATTGAAAACGGAAGCTTTGGTATTTGCACCATGTGCGAAGGAGAAATCAGCCTGGCCCGGCTCAACGCCGTGCCCTGGACGTCGGTGTGCATAAACTGCAAAGAAAAGAAGACCGCCTAGTTCGATTCGTCAAGGTGTTCCAGAAAGGAGGGACGTCGCTCCGTGAGGAGACCTTTCTTTTTTCCCCCCGATCCTGAAGTCCGCCTCCCCTAAGCCCTAAGTAAACTGAAGTCTCGCTCTTCTTTGCGTACTTCGCGACTTGGCGGTGAAAGGCTCAGGCCAAGATTTCACCCCGAAGACACGAAGGGCGCAAAGAACCCGAAGAAAGCGGTTCATGTCGTGGCAATCAAGTCTCGGACCTGGCTGCTACATAGATTCCCAACAGGATGACTGCACCACCAAACAGTTTCATAAGACTCACGCGCTCCCCAAGAATGACGTAGGCCAGCAGGCTCGCGCCCACGGGCTCACCCAGGCTGATTAGCGCCACCAGAGCCGGCGAAAGCCAGCGCAGGGACCAGTTGTAACTCGTGTGTCCAATGGACTGGGGCACCAGACCCAGGAGGAAAAGAAACAGATAGCTAGACCTCGGATAGCCGGCGAGCGGAGTCTTGGAAACGGAACTTGCGAGCAGCAGGAAGACGGTTGCAGACGCGTAGACAGGCCATACATAGACAAGGAGAGAAAGCTTCTGGCGGGCGGTCGCCCCTGCCAGGAAGTATATCGCCATCGCGATAGCTCCGCCGATAGCCATCAGGTTTCCGCGCATGCTGTCGCTGGAAACCGACCGGTCCTCCTGGAAGACGAGGGTGCAGCCGGCGAAGGCCACTGCCAACCCGAACCAGAAAACACGCCGTGGTGCCTTACCGAAAACCCACCGGCTGGCCAGCCCGATGAAAAAAGGAGTCGTGTCAACCAGCAGTACTGAGCTCGCAACGGAAGTGTAGGACAGGGAAGCGATCCAAAGTGCAAAGTGCAGCGCCAGGGCCGCTCCCGAAAGTATCAGTTTCCTCCACTCCTGCCGGGACAGAAGGGCGAGTTCGGGCAAGTGCCTTGCAGCCACCAGCGGCGCGAGCAGGACAGTAGCCCAGAAAACCCGGTATGCCGCAGCGGCGAGAGTCGGTGCGGAGGCCAGGCGAATAAAGATGGAACCGCAGGAAACGGCTCCAATCCCGACGGCGAGTGTAGCGGTGAGACGAAGGGACCCGGGTCTTCCCAATGCGAAGCCCTCACTCAAGTGCCCGAACCTTGTGCTAGTATGGCGCTGCCACGGCTTATATCAGATCTTCATGCTGGCTGACACGGGGAATTCAATGGTCGCTGACGCCCGGCGCCCGATCTGCATTGGCTCCGGTCTTTGCATTAGAGGACGAGAGAGAATCGCTTTCTTCGGATCTGGGGCAAGGAGGATGCCTTGACGAGGATTTATACCCGCACGGGTGACGATGGGACGACAGGATTGATTGGAGGAAGACGCGTCTCCAAGGATTCTTCTCGCATCATTGCTTACGGGACGGTGGATGAATTAAATGCCGTCCTGGGCCTGGCGCGCGGTCATGGCCTCCCAGAACGCGTGGACGGGATTGTGGGACGGGTACAAGATGACCTGTTCATTCTTGGCGCACACTTGGCCTTGCCGCAAGGAGCAGACCAGAGCACCTGGGCTATTCCACCTGTGACAGTCGAGCACATCCAGGCCCTCGAGCGAGACATCGACGCATGCCAGACAGAGCTGCCACCCCTTCACCAGTTTGTGCTTCCCGGGGGCACCGTCCCCGGAGCGCTTCTGCATCTGTCTCGCACGGTCGCCCGGCGGGCTGAACGCTACTGTGTCGCATTGGCGCGCGAAGAGCAGATCGACGCGCAGATTGTCAGGTACCTCAACCGCCTCTCCGACCTTTGCTTCGTTCTTGCGCGCTATGTGAATCATCGGAGCGGAAAACCGGAGCACCATCCCACCTTCGGTAAGAAGTAACAAGGCTGCAGAGGAGCACGGGAGCTGGGGAGCAGCTTCTCCTCTGCTCCTCCGCCCCCCTGCCCCTTTGCCATCTCGTGCTGTGCCCTGCTCCCCGTCTATAGCTTTTTGGTGACTGATTGGCTAGAATGCCGCGTGATTGTTTCGAGGGCGTGAATGTTTTACTGTGTCTGCTTGGAATGCGGCCGGAGCCAGGAATACGACGGGCCTGAAGATAGCCGCTGCCCGGCCTGCTGGGGAAAGACATCGATATTCTGTCCGAACTGCAACAAATACCTCAGGGAAAAGCCTGCGAAGAAGTGCCCCTATTGCAATCAACCCTTCATCAAAACCCCTAGTCCAGCGAAAGTCACGGCATAGCGCGCTTCCCGATTACTTGCCAGGTTTGCGGGCATAGTAGCCTTTTCGTGTACGGGCTAGAAGACCGGGTTTCGTCATACGAACCTCAACCCGGCGGAATTTACCGTCATGCCTGGTGTTTGTGGAGTAATAGCCGATGCTGTACTGGCTGGCCAATTCCCGGGCGATGTGTTCGAACGCGGGCTCCAGGTCCTGCATGGCGAGCGCGTCGAACACCATTCCGCCGCTGTATTCAGCGAGCTGCGCCAGATAGCCCCGACCGGAGGCATATTCGTCGTGCGAGCTGCCCGGACCTCCGGGGCCGTAGACGGGCGGCATCGGGCCCACAACAACTGGGGGACCTCCCGGCAAGGGTATTCCTCCCACCGTAGGGCGGGGTCCGCGCGTCATCCGGCTTAGCTGGTCTCCCTCAGTATTGAAGTAGATGCAGTAAATCACGGCGTTCGATTCCTTTGCCAGCTCCAGAGTCTCTTTCATGGAAGCCTTCCGGCTTGCGGTGTCCACACCGTCGGTGAAGAGCACGAGCGCTTTCCTTTCTTTTATGGGCCTGAGAACTTCTTCCAGCGCCAGCCAGACCGCCTCGTACAGTACCGTGCTGCCTCCCGCCCGCGTTTCCTTAATTCCGCGGGCGTTGCGATCCCGGTCAATGCTGAAATCTTCGTGCAGCTTTACATCCTGGTCGAAAGACAGGACCGCTACGGAGTCGTCCGGGTGCAGCAACTGGACGAAGCGAATCGCCTCATTCTGGATCTGCGCCAGCCTCTGTTCGGTACTGCCGCTCGTGTCCAGGAGCAAGGCAATGGAGAAAGGTTCCTCAACCGGTGAGAAACCCGCGATCGTTTGAGGCGCTCTGTCCTCGAAGACTCTGAAGTCTTCCTTTTCGAGATCGGTAATCTGCTTGCCTTCACGGTTTGTCACTACGACCGGAAGCGAGACCATCTCGACCTGGACTTTTATGCTTGACTCCTGCTCTGACTTCTCCTTTTTTTGCGGGTTAGCCAGCGCCAGAATGCCGATCAGCATGCAGGCAAACGGTTGGTAGCGATTTTTGATGCGCATCATCTCAGAAACCTCGGAAAATTAAACCACCACCCTTGGCGACTTACAACTGCCCAGCGACAGGCGGCGCAACATAACCGCGCCGAAAAATCTTCTTAGCGGCTCTTCGCGTCTTTACGTCTTAGCGGTGAATGCGGGGTAACTACCTTTCACCGCAAAGACGCGAAGACGCAAAGAATTGTTTTATTCAAGTCATTTAAGGGCATGAGTCAATGCGCTCTTACTTCCTCCGGATCCCGATGGTAGAATCGCAGTTTGATATGAGTCCTCCCGGGGTAGTTCTTAAACAAATGGAAATCGGGCCGATGATGAACTTCGTCTATCTCATCGGCTGTTCTGAGACGCGGGAAGCCGCCGTAGTCGACCCGGCGTGGGACGTTTCGACGATCCTGAGGATTGCCCAGGAATCTGATCTGAAGGTAAACCGGGTGCTGGTGACCCACGCGCATCCGGATCACATTAATGGGCTCGGAGAGTTGCTTGAAGCAACAGACGCTGCCGTTTACATGAACGTCAACGAAATTGATTACATGAAGGAAATAGCGGCGCGATTCAGGCTCCCGATCGAGTTCATGAACCGGCGCTCCGGCAATTTCCGTCCGCTTTCGGACGGCGAGCAGGTTCTTGTCGGGAAGGTGCCCATACAATTCCTCCACACGCCGGGACATACCCCCGGGTCTCAGTGCTTCCTTGTGGAAAGGAGGCTGATCTCCGGAGACACTCTGTTTATCAACGCGTGCGGTCGCGTGGATCTGCCGGGCGGAGATCCGGAAAAGATGTGGTGGAGCTTGAATCGCAAGCTCGCTTCGTTGGATGACGACACGATTCTCTATCCCGGGCACAACTACGCGGAGCACCCCACATCGACGCTGGGAGAACAAAAGCGCAGCAATCCGTACCTTCAATTCACCTCCGTCAATCAATTCGTCCATGCGATGCGAGGTCTTTAGCCGCTTACACCTTTCCCCGAGAATATGTCTCTCACATTCGGGCGTCGAAGAAGGTCCATGAGAAGGAACGCGGATCGGCGCGGATGCACATGGAACCAGATCCGCGTGGGTCCGCGTTCATCGGCATCCTTAAACGGTCCCCAGCAATTTCAAGGGCCGAGACCCTTGTTTAGCTCGTTGCCGAAACTATGCTTCCGGCCTTTGGAGCGATGACAGCCGCCGGGGGGCTTTTCCTGTTCCTGTGGTACCGAACGGTAGTGTCGCTCCCCGCGGCGGAACAACCACTTTTCATACGCCCGGCGGCGTTCAAATGGGGCGTTCCTGCGCTGGCCCTCGTGCTTTTCGTCACGGGAGTGTTCCTCCTGGGGACGGTCCGCCTCCGGCTGGCATGGGTTGCAGCAGGCGCCGCTGCTCTGGCCGTAGTCCTCGTTTTGAAATTCGATCGATATTCGGCGGAGATACGTGTCATCCACGATCGTTACCGGAGCCTCCGCCAAGCCAACCCGCAAACGGAAGAGATTGAGGTGCTGTTTCATACGGCGCGATGGCGCTATCCGTCCTGGACTCATGACCGTCTTGTCGAACTCGTCGCCGGCAAGGACATCCAGAGTCTGATCCTTTTGATGTTGATTAACGAGAATAAGATCAACCCAATTTCGGACTGGGAGTTGTATCGCGCGCTGAAAGTCAAGATAGCCCGAACAACCAGAACAACCCAGGCCGGCAGCATACGAGGTGCCGCCGTGAGAAACCTTGTCGTCTTGTGTTTTCTTCTTGCCTTTCTCCCCTCGAGGTACGGCCTGTGGGCGCAGGCGCCTTCCGCAGGGAAGCCGGACGCCGTGGAGATTCCGAGGTATCTCGAACTCACTCCCAGGTTTGGAACCGGAGGCCAGCCTTCGGAAAACGGTCTTCGATCCCTGGTCCTGAGGGGCTATCAGGCGGTCATAAATTTGCGCACGGCTCAGGAGGGGGCAGACCTCGATGGTGAAGAAAAGGTGGTTAAGGAGATAGGTCTCCAATATTTCAACATACCGGTACCAGTCTCTGCGCCTCGAGACGACGAGGCGCTTGAATTCCTGAATCTCATGGAGGAGCTCAAGGATCGCAAAGTATTTGTCCATTGTGCCTCCGCCAGCCGGGTTGGCGCTCTGATGATGATCCAGCGGGCGCTAAAGGATGGCGTGCCTCTCGACAAGGCCGAAGAGGAAGCAAGTCAGATAGGCCTTCGGTCCGATATCCTGCTGCAGTTTGCTCGCGACTTTGTACAACGCCACAAGAAGGACTAACCGTTCCGGAAAGTAGACAACCACTATTGGATTCTCGACGCGTTTGTCTAGATTGCGTCTTGGTGGTAAAAGCTGCGCCCAATCGACCATGAAGACGAAACAGGCCGGAACGAACGTACGCTAAGGCCCTCTGATTCGGAGTAGACCCTCTGTGCTAGACGACGAGGCACCTCGGTTGAGGCCAGTTCTCTTGGGTCGTGCCGATAAGACTTGTAGGGGCCAAGAGAAACTTTCTTAGAATTGAGTAATCTTTAGGAAGTGCCGGGCGTTTTTTGGGGAGGAGATGCCCGAGGCGGAGGAGGGTTTGAAATGATTACCCACGAGCTGATGCGCGAATTGTTGAGCGACAACATTCAAGACATCCAGGAGATCGCGGAGTTTGTGCCTAACGAGATCGTCTACAAGGCGCTCATTATCCGCGAGTTCATGAAGGAGCGTGGCATTGAAGATCCTCGTCAGGGCATTCGCGAGTTTTACGCATTCGAGCGCGAGCGGCTTAGAAAGCTCGGATTTGTCGCGACTCAGGAGCCTGGCTCCAAGCAAAAGCAAAAGCAAAAGGCATCGTCACAAGCTACATCCTGATCTTCTTCACTCGGTCTCCCACGAAAAGGGCGCTGGGCGCTAACCCCGTTCGAAGTCCGATTCCCCGTTTGGGCCCGCGTCAAAAAGCAATCTAATCTGTCCGCGACGGCGGCCACATTCTCGCTCGGCACAATGGAGATCGAGACCCGCGTCACACAAGAAGATAAGGGGGGAAGGGTGACCGTCTGGGGCGTGCGTAGGAATTGGGCTGAAGGATTTTTCGCGTTAGTCAGTACGACGTAGTCCCGCGCTCCTTCGGCTGACGACGGCTGCCGGACTGACCTCGAGGTGTGTCAGTGCCTAACGGGCGCGAGATCAGGGCGACAACGTCGCACGTGATCAGTTTTTGGAGGGTGCGGAGGACCTCCAGCTCAGGCAGCGGCGAAAGCGTCACGATGGACCTGACGTCCCACGTGCCGTCGATGCGAGAGGCGACATAGCCTTCCCTGTGCGTAAGCTCGAACTTCTTAAGCAAGCTCACCGGGATAAGCAAGTACGGCACTTTATCGGGGGGCAGGAGGTTTTTGTATAAATCCTGACAGATAGCCTTTTCCGCCTGCTCGATCTGGTCGTATGCGCGAAAGTTCTGGGGATCGGTCTCCAGCACTTTCTGGAAAACTGCGATGGCCTCCGGCCACTTGTGCTGCTTCGTGTACTCGAGACCCTCATTGAAAAGCTGGCTGGCATCCTCGGCCTTCTTGGGTTCCTCCCCAATCTGCTTGACTTCCAGAATGTTGCTGTCATAGAGCTGAAACAGTTCGAAGTTCACCTGGAAGTCCGAGCCGTGAAGCTCCAGGATCATTTCTGAGATGGTTTTGCCTGAACTGGCAAGGGAGAGCAGTTTCTTTTGGAGAAGTGTTATAGGAACCGACTCTAGGTCGGCGTTGGACCTCGGGGCCAGGGTCACATTGTTGCTCGGAAAGACAGCGCGTATCCGCTTCCATTCGTCTTTGCGCCGAACACCCTCGAAAATCACCGAGTTCACATTGATATTGATCAAACAGAGCTGTTCCGCATCGTATTCGGGGGCCGTCGTAAAGTTGAAGTCTCCCTCTTCCCAGAGGAACAGGTCGTAGATAACCTCTTCCGTCCTGTTGATCATCGCTTGCTGCAAATCTTGCTGCGAGACAAATCCCTGCAGGACGAGGATAGGACTGAGCGTCCCGCGCGTTTCCTGCTCAAGTTCGAAGGCGCGTTTGAAATCGCTCTCGGTGAGCTTGCCTTGAAAGAGAAGGTACTGACCCAACTGGTACGTGGGCTCGTTGGATCCCGAGGAAATTATTGACCCTTCACGAAAGACAATGTAGTTCTTCGTCTTGTCCTTTACGAAGGCAAGCGCGCCTGTCTTTCTCCCCATGGCCACCCATTGAAGAAGCTCCGCCAGATCCATCGTCTTCAGATTGCCGGAAAGCGACATTCCTGCCCCTGTGCGCACCTCAGCCCATGGGGGAATGGGCCTCCAATGGATCTTATCGGCACGTTATCGGTTGCGACCATTAAGATAGTCTAATTTCCCAGGATAGTACGAATTCGTACACGCCGTCCCGCCCTTCGGATGGTACACTGGCCTGTGAAGAACGAGGAGGCGGATCTGTGAGCCACACGGAGAAATCCAAGGCCTGGGGCCGTATCAAAAGAGAAGAGTGTCCGCACGTTTCAACTCTGGGAGGAGAAACTCCATCTGCGAAGGACGCGTGTGAGGCGTGCGGGTGGACCGAGGATTTGAGGATCTGTCTGACTTGCGGTTACGTGGGCTGTTGCGAATCCCACTCCGCGCACAACACAGCCCACTTCAAGAGCACCGGCCACACCCTGATACGGCCGCATCGAAGCCAATCCTCCTGGATCTGGTGTTACGAGTGCAACGCCTTCCTGGAGTGACGCGATCGCGCAAAACCGATTTACACCCACTTCCACTACGACCCCTTCGTGTCTTCGCGGCTAATTGACGGTTAATTCAGGTTCAGTCTCACCGCGAGGCGCCGCGTTCCAAGGATTGAAGCGCTGCGCAACGCGAAAGTTCAATTGACGAATTACGAATGACGAGTTTTTCAGTCGTCAATCGTAATTCGTCAATCGTCAAGGTACGCAGGTATGAGGCTGGGGTTAAGCTTCGGGTATTGGGGTGCGGGGCCCAAGGACAACGTAGAGCTTGCTCAGGAGGCCGACCGGCTCGGATACCATTCCATCTGGACCGCGGAGGCCTGGGGTTCCGACTGCATCGCGCCCCTGACCTGGCTGGCTGCCAAAACCGAGCGCGTGAACGTCGGCACCGCGATCATGCAGGTCGCCGCGCGCACTCCTGCCAACACAGCAATGACAGCTGCAACATTGGACCTGCTGACCGGAGGACGGGTGCTCCTGGGCCTCGGCGTCTCGGGTCCGCAGGTAGTTGAAGGCTGGCACGGCGTTCCTTACGGCAGGCCGCTGGTGCGCTCGCGCGAGTATGTGGAAATTGTTCGCAGGATCCTGCGACGCGACCGGCCCCTCGAATACCATGGCGAGTATTACGACATTCCTCTGCGGGGTGGAACGGGTCTCGGCAAACCCCTCAAGTTGATTCTGCACCCCCTGCGCCCGAACATACCTATCTACCTCGCAGCAATCGGCCCCAAGAATGTGGCGCTTGCCGCCGAGATAGCCGACGGATGGCTGCCGATCTTTTTCTCTCCGGAAAGAATGAATCTCTTCCGCCCGTCACTCGAGGAAGGATTCACTCGGGCGGGCTCTAAAAAGGACATCTCGAACTTCGATATTGCCCCGACCGTGCAGGTTCAACTGGGTGCGGAGGTCGATGACTGCCGCAACGCAGTGAAGCCGAATCTTGCGCTGTATATCGGCGGCATGGGGGCGCCGGACCGGAACTTCTATTACAACCTCGCTTGTCGTTACGGTTACGCGGAAGCCGCATTGCGGATTCAGGATCTTTATCTCCAGGGACGGAAGGGCGAAGCTGCCGCATCGGTTCCTGATGCGCTCGTAGACGAAGTTGCCCTCTGCGGCCCCAGGGCGCGCATTGCCGAGCGTCTCGAAGCCTGGCGCAGTTGCGGGGTTACCACCATGATCTGCGCCGCGTCCAGCCTGGACGCCGTCCGGACCATGGCCGAGATCGTCCTTTAAGACCTTCCGCAACCAAAAAACTTGGTGATTCTTTGTGTCTTCGCGTCTTGGTGGTAAAGACTGCGCTCAACCCACCGCAAAGACACGAAGACGCGAAGAATCACGAAGCGTCTTCGACTGCTCAGCTGAAATTTGCAAGCTGTCTCATGGCGGCCAGGTTTTCCTCCAGAGGGGCCTTCGGGCGATACTCAAGGGCTGCATAACCCGGGAAGCGCTCGCTCAGTTCGTAGATGACCTTGAAAACGTTGCGGTAGTTGATTTCACCTGTGCCGGGCTCGTTGCGCCCCGGCACGTCTCCGATGTGAAAGTGCCCGATGCGGTCTGTGTTCATTCTGATGTTCTCTATCAAGTTTCCTTCCATTATCTGCACGTGGTAAATGTCAAACAGAAGCCTTACGTTGGGGCTGCCCACACGTTCGATCAACTCCGCGCCATCACGGACGTAGTAGAGAAAGTAACCGGCGTGGTCGACATAGGTGTTTAGTATTTCCACGACAGCTGTGATTCCGTTCTTCTCCAGGATGGGCGCTGCGTAGCGCAGTGCCGCGGCGGCATTGGCCATTTGCTCGGAACGGGGCATGCCGCCCAGTTCGTTTCCTGTCAGCACGACCAAGCGCCTGGAATTCACCTTCTTTGCCGCCTCGACGGCGAGATGGATCTGCTCCAGGAAACCTTCCCGCTCGCGCGGGTTGACCAGGCCGCATCCGGGCGCGGTAACCCCCTTGTTTGCTACAAGGCATGCACAAACCATCGGATACTTCTTCATTTCCGCAGCGAAGGTTTCGAGCAGGTTTGAATCGCGCCAGTCGAACATTTCGAAGGCATCGTAACCGAGGCGGGCCAGCAGCGCGAGCCCATCAGCAACCGGCATTTTACGGAGCATTCCCCAGGTGATCGAGAGGCGCACGCCTTTGACGCGGTCGCTCTTTCCGGGGCCGGGAGCTTGCGGACAAGGGAAGGCAAGAGAACTGGCAGTGAGGCTTAAGAATGAACGTCGATTCATCACGGACCTCCGTTGAGAGTAGTCTCGACTATATATCACTTTCTGCTCCATGTTGCGCCAGCTTCAGTGAGGCGCTCGTTTAAAGGGGGCAGCAGAGCAGACCCGCAACCAATAAATCTTCGAGATTCCCCTTCGCGCACTTCGCGTCTTGGCGGCTAATTCGGGCTCAGTTTCACCGCGAAGACGCGAAGGACGCAAAGGGCTCGCCGGGAATTTCTCCGCCGGAACTTGCGTCCAAATCTCCTGAGCGTGTGAGCGTACGCGTCTTGCCCTGTTCTCTTATTGCGGAGTCTGGATTAAAATTCGGGGGACCATGCACATTCCAGACGGATTCTTGTCCGGCCGGATCTGGCTTTCCCTGGACGCTCTGTCCAGCGTGACGGTTCTATATGCTGCGCGGCGTCTTCGTGTTCAGGCCTCGGGACATACCGTTCCCCTCATGGGAGTTTTGTCCGCCTTCGTGTTTGCTGCGCAGTTGCTGAACTTCCCCGTCCTGGGAGGCACTTCAGGCCACCTGGTGGGGAGTGCGCTTCTCGCCGTTCTGCTCGGACCTCTGGCCGCTTTCCTTACTATGGTCACTGTTCTTATCGCGCAGGCGCTGTTTCTCCAGGACGGAGGCCTGGCCGCACTCGGGGCGAACATCTTCAACATTGCGGCTGTGCCCGTTCTGAGCGGGTACGGAATTTTCCGACTGGCAGGCGGAACTCAAAGCCACGGCAGGCGTCTCGCCATAGCAAGTTTTCTGTCTGGCTGGGTGTCGATCGAATTGTGCGCTCTTTGCTGTGCCCTGGAACTGTCGCTCTCCGGGGCCATCCCCCTGAGAGTGGGGCTCCCTGCGATGACGGGATATCACGCGATCCTCGGGGTGGCGGAGGGGATTCTGACGTCGAGTGTGCTGGTTTTTTTGTCGCACACACGGCCTGACTTGATCCGCAGAGGTGCTGGAAGCCGGCTTCCCGTCGCGGATTGGGTTGCTGTCGTCGCTCTGGTTGCCGTCCCTTGCGCCATCTTGGTTCTGGCCGGAAGCTCCAATCTTCCGGATCCTCTTCAGAGACTGCTCGCCTCGGCAGATCCCGTCTATGGGCGCCAGGGGGAATCGGAACCCTTCCTTTCTCCGCTACGCTATCGCGAATTCCTCCGGGCACTGACGCTTATCGCGGGAGCGATCGGATCCGCATATTTTCTGGGGCGCTTGATGCGAGGGAAGAGGAGCAAGCTGTGAGGCACAATTTTATAGATCGTTATGCTAATCTCGATTCTCCCCTGCATGTCCTGGAAGCGCGCACGAAAATTCTTGGATATCTTTCCCTCATAGCGGCGCTCCTTTTGATGCCCGGCCGCAATGACGTTGTCCTGCTCGTCTACGCTTTCGTGGCGGCCATTCTGGTAGGTGCTTCGCAAGTCCCGCTGGGATACATTGCGGGGAGGTCCTTGGTGATCTTGCCTTTTGTGTTGCTGGCCGGGATCGCTGCCCCCTGGACAAACAGTTTCGACGGGGCCAGGTTTATGGCCCTTGCGACTCGCTCTTTTCTCAGCGTGACCATCCTCTTGCTGATGACGAGCACCACGCCATTCCCCGAGCTCCTGCGCGGTTTGCAGAAGCTGGGCTGCCCCAGGATACTGATACTGAACCTCGGGTTCCTGTACCGGTATCTTTTCGTTCTCACCGAAGAGGTGTTGCGCATGCGTCAGGCCCGGGATTGCCGGCGCGCCGGCCGCGCGCCGCCGAGAGTGGAATTGAAGCTCCTGGGGTCGATGCTGGGGTCGCTCGTGCTGCGCTCCTTCGAGCGCGCCGAGCGGATGTACCAGGCGATGCTGTCGCGTGGCTATGCCGGAGAGTTCCCTGTTCTCGCCCCCCGGCGCTTTACGTGGCGCGACCTGACCTTCCTTGCCGGAATCGCACTGCTCATCGTGAGCTCATTCCGCTACGCCGGCCGATGAGCCAGAGGCAGTCAGAGGCAAATTTACGATTGACCATTGGAAAATAGCGGAACTCAATCGGTCAATCGTCAATCGTCAATCGTCAATTCAAGTGACAGAGTATGCGATTCGCATAACCCGGCTGAGTTACAGTTATCCGGACGGGACGAAGGCCCTGGAGGATGTGGACCTCGACGTGCGCGTCGGCGAGCGTGTCGCACTTGTGGGGCCCAGCGGCGCGGGCAAATCGACGCTGCTCCTGCATCTTAATGGAGTCCTGTCCGGAAAGGGAATGATCCGCGTCATGGGAAAGCCGCTTGGCGACACCGCTCTGCGGGAGATTCGCCGGCACGTCGGCCTGGTCTTCCAGAATCCGGACGACCAGCTCTTTTGCCCTACCGTCTTTGAAGACGTTGCATTTGGACCCCTGAACCTCTCGATTTCCCCACAGGAAATACCGCATCGGGTGGAGAGGGCGCTGCGCGACGTGGGACTGGATCAATCGATCCGCAACCGCCCGTCCCACCATCTGAGCCACGGCGAACGCAAGCGCGTGGCGCTGGCTTCGGTCCTTATCATGGAACCGGACATCCTCGCCCTGGACGAGCCCAGTAGCAACCTGGATCCACGAAATCGCCGGCATTTGATCGAACTGGTCGCATCGTTGCCCTCAACCCTGGTTCTGGCAACGCACGATCTGGGGATGGTTATGGCGTTGTGCCCGAGAACTGCGCTGATGGATCGAGGCAAGATATGGGCGGACGGAGAGACGCGCCGTATTCTCGCTGATGCGCGCCTTATGGAGGAACACGGACTCGAGGTCCCGTGAGCCCCCGTTCGCTGTCAAGTCACCTATTTCACGCCGCTGGCAAACTGCAATAAGAACCTGGTCATTCCTTGCGTCTTGGGGGTAAAGGCTGCGCTCAATCCACCGCGAATACACGAAGACGCGAAGAATACGAGCGAGCCGGGTGTAGTTAAAAATGCGAGTCAATTCATGCGGCTTTTGACTCTCTCAGAAACTGTGGAGAATTCACACGCACCTGACGGTGACGCCTAAAAATTTGACTCGCACTTCTGATTGCACCCGGCGAGCCTATCTACTTGAGTGTCGGATGCCGGAGTGCGTAAAATCAAATCTCGTGGTGGACGACCCGTGGGATTCAGGATTCGAGGGCGCGGAGTGGAACTGGAAGCAATCCTGCGAGAGCCTGAGGCGCGGCCTCTCCTTGGAGCCGCAGTGCTCTGTCATCCCCACCCGGTCTATGGCGGAACTATGGACAACCGGGTCGTGTACCGCGCCGGCAAAGCCGTAATGGAGGCGGGACTGGCTGCGCTCCGATTCAATTTTCGCGGCGTCGGCGCCAGTACGGGCTCGTACGATCACGGAGACGGAGAAAAGGACGATGTCTCTGCTGCGATCGATTACCTGTCTGGAAAATATCCCGGCCTGCCGCTTGTCCTGGTTGGGTTTTCCTTCGGCGCCTGGGTTGGGCTTCAGGCCGGATGCCAGGACCCGCGCATCCAGGCCATGGTAGGACTGGGTGTGCCGGTGTCGTTTTACGATTTCGAATTCCTCACCGGGAATTTCAAACCTACACTCTTTGTTATCGGCACGCGGGACGAGTATTGTCCGCGCGACAAGATGGACGGGCTCGCGCGGCGTATGTCGTCTTCTTTCACCCTGCGTTGGGTCGAAGGAGCCAGCCATTTTTTCGTGCCCGGCCTCGATCAACTTCAAAGCTACGTGACCGAGTTTCTGAGCCACATTGAGTTTTTCCGGAGCGGCGACGCATGAAACATGTCCTGCTGTGGGCCGTCCTTGCGGTAGGGGCCGGCTTCTCATCCACCGCTGCGCTGTCTCGCTTCGAGAAGGTAACCGAAAGATTTTACTACTTGAAATCTGGAGAGGGCGCGGCCAATGTGGGCGCTCTCGTCACGGAGGATGGAGTGCTTCTGGTGGATACCCCGTCGGCAAAGGACGTCCCTGTTAGCCTCGAAGCGCTCAAACGGCTGACTCCCCGTCCGGTTCGCTGGGTGATCAGTACTCACGAGCACGAAGACCATACGGGAGGAAACAGCTACTTTTTGGAGCATAATGCGGCTGTCATAGGCAGCCGCCGGCCGTTGCGTCCGGGTGAGGCGGAAACTGCCAACGACAAGGGCTCGCCTCGCAAGAGCCCCCTGTTAGCCTTCGGACGGGAAATGCGCTTGTTCCCGGGAGGGATCGAGGTTCGTGTCATGGCAGTGGAACATCCCGCGCACACGGCCGCAGACGTCATCGTTCTTATTCCGTCCGAAAGAGTCCTCCAAATAGGCGATCTGTTCATGGCCGGGAGTTATCCGGAAATCGACATGGTGGGAGGCGGAAGCCCCTTAGGATGGTTCGATGCAATGAAGAGGGTCATCGAGGCAGTCCCACTGGCCAAACCCGCCATACCCCAACCGAAGCCTGGCACATCCGCGGCTCCCGAGGAGGAGAAGACCCTGGAGGAGCTGGTTGCGGTGATTCCCGGGCACGGTCCCGCGTCGAATCTGAGAGAAGTGAAGGATCTGCTGGAGAGTGCGCAGAGGTTGAGAAATGAAGCTGCACGGGCCATTTCGGCGAAACGAACGCGTGACGCTTTTCTCACTTCCGTCTCCTTAACCCCTTCTTTCAGCGCGCGCAAGAACCTCGATCTTTTTGCTGCTCAACTCTATGAAGTTCTCTCTCACAAGAAATAAGGGCATTTTCGGATTGCGGATTGCGGATTGCGGATTGAGAAGAAAAACCGTAATCGATTTCAAATCCGCAATCCGAAATCCGAAATCCGAAATCCGCAATCGGAAGGACGCTGGCAATAGATCTGGCTCCCTTCGGCTGTTAGAATATTGGCTGGAAAACGAAAAAAGGAAGGGGTTTCATGAACCGAATAAGAAACGCAGAACCGAGTCGCCGCGTGGCAAATATCCGGCCGCTACCCGCCTCGAAAAAAGTTTACGTTCATGGAACGCGCGGAGTCCGTGTCCCGATGCGCGAGATCTCGATGCAACCAACCCGGGAAATGAACGGCCAGATTGAGTTGAACCCTCCCGTACGCGTGTACGACACATCGGGTCCATATACCGACCCTGAGGTGCAGCTGGATCTCCGCCAGGGTCTCCCGCCCCTGAGGTTGCCCTGGATTCTGGAACGTGGCGAGTACGATCGGATGGAGCCACGCTATCGGCCCGTACCCGGGCATAGCGATCCGGATACTCCACTGCCCAACCGCCGTCCGGTCCTGCGGGGCCGCGGAAACGTCACACAAATGCACTACGCGCGGAAGGGAATTGTTACGCCGGAGATGGAGTTTGTGGCGCTGCGGGAAAATGTCGATCCCGAGTATGTCCGAGGCGAAGTGGCACGGGGCCGTGCGATAATCCCCGCCAACATAAACCATCCCGAAAGCGAGCCCATGATCATAGGCCGGAAGTTTCTGGTCAAAATCAACGCCAACATCGGCAACTCTGTGGTCAGTTCTTCCATTGAGGAAGAAGTCGAGAAGATGACATGGGCCATCCGCTGGGGGGCGGACACTGCAATGGACCTTTCCACGGGAAAGAACATCCACGAAACCCGTGAGTGGATCCTCCGCAACTCACCCGTACCCATCGGGACGGTTCCCATTTACCAGGCGCTGGAAAAGGTGGGGGGTACGGCCGAAGAGCTGACGTGGGAGACTTACCGCGACACGCTCATCGAGCAGGCCGAGCAGGGTGTGGATTACTTCACGATCCACGCGGGCGTCTTACTTCGATATATCCCGCTCACGGCCAAACGTGTTACGGGCATCGTAAGCCGGGGGGGATCGATCATGGCCAAATGGTGCCTGGCGCACCATAAAGAAAGCTTCCTCTATACCAGGTTCGACGAGATCTGCGAAATCGTGAAAGCCTACGACGTTTCCTTTTCGCTCGGTGACGGACTGAGACCCGGATCCACAGCCGATGCGAATGACGAAGCGCAGTTCGCGGAGCTCGAGACCCTGGGAGAGCTGACTTTGAAGGCCTGGAAGCACGACTGCCAGGTGATGATCGAAGGTCCCGGTCACGTGCCCATGCACCTGATCCAGGAAAACATGGAGCGGCAGCTGCGCGTGTGTCACGAAGCCCCGTTCTATACCCTCGGCCCACTGGCGACGGACATTGCCCCAGGATATGACCATATTACAAGCGGTATTGGCGCCGCTATTATTGGCTGGCTCGGCACGGCCATGCTCTGTTACGTAACGCCCAAGGAGCATTTGGGATTGCCGAACAAGAAGGACGTAAAAGACGGGGTGATCACCTACAAAATCGCCGCTCACGCGGCCGATCTTGCGAAGGGACATCCCGGAGCAAACGTGCGCGACGATGCCCTATCCAAAGCGCGGTTTGAGTTCCGCTGGGAAGATCAGTTCAATCTCTCCCTCGATCCCGAGACGGCCAGAGAATTCCACGACGAGACCCTGCCGCAGGAGGCGGCAAAGGTGGCGCACTTCTGCAGCATGTGTGGACCGCATTTCTGCTCGATGAAAATCACCCAGGAGGTTCGGGATTACGCGGCGCAATTGGGAGTCGGGGAAGATCAGGCGCTCGAGACGGGGTTACAACAGAAGAGCCGCGAGTTTCTGGAGAAAGGGGCCGAAATCTACCAGAAAATCTAGGCGCCCAAAGGGCGGTATGAGGATCGC
>QHZE01000765.1 GCA_003225335.1 Acidobacteriota bacterium | reverse complement strand
GATCCAGAACCTGCAGCGGCAGGAGGTGAGCCTCGTCCAACAAAATCAGGACGCGCAGCTTATGCTGGCTGGCCAGGTCTTCAATGTGCTGGCTGATCGAGGCGAACAGTGCAGCAAACGTGGCGCGCGGCTCCAGTCCCATACCGATCGACAGTTGCCGATAAAAGTCGCGGCGGTTGACCGTCGCATTGTGCACATAGTGGATGCGATAGCGGCCTTGAGGAAGATCTTCTTCGATGGCGCGTAGCAGGCAGGTTTTGCCACAACCGGAATCGCCCGTCACCACGGCGGAGGCACGGCCTTCCAGCGCGGCTTTCAAACGCTCACGCGCCGATTGCAAGGCTTCGGTATCGAGCATTTCGGAGGCGGGAATGTCTTTGCTGAATGGAAGCCGCGTCAGCCCGTAGGTCGATAGCATCTTAGGATTCATCGCCGCCTCCTTGAGGATCGATGCCCGCCGCGCGGGCCAGGATCAGTTCGGCGGCGTTGAGTCCCGTTTTGGTCGCGTCGCTGTCGGCCGCGATCGTCGGCGCCGTGGCACGCGAGCGGTGCGCATTATCGACGGGCTGGACAGGGCGCAGAGGAATCTCCGTACCGCCATCGAGCACGGAGACACGAGTGGGATCTAACAACGCATAACGCAGACGCACTCTTTGGCGGCGTAGATACGGTGGAACTTCATACAAGACGCCGCGCCATTGCACGGTGGAATCGTTGAGGACCAGTCGCGTGGCTTCACCGTAGAAGTTCTGTTTCAGTTGACTGTGATCCTCGACCCAACGGATCTGGTCCGCCTCGCTTTCCCAGACTTCCAATGGTGTGCGGCCCGAAAGTGAAGAATGCGGTTGATGGTGATACTCCATCTCGACCCATGTCCACAGACGCAGATTGAACTCATCGATCGTTGTGACGCGTTCCAGGTCGAGCCGCTCGATCAGTTGAGCGCGAAGCGTTCTCCAGAGTCTTTCAATCTTTCCTTTCGATGGAGCGTCACCGGGCCGGCTGTGTACCAGATGAATCCCGAGCCGCGCGCACAACAGCCGCAGATCATAGCCGCTGAAGCTGGCATGATTATCCAGCAAGAGTTTACGCACGATGCCGCGCCGGGCCATCGCTTGATAGAGCACGGCGAGGAAACGTTGTTCGGTTTCACCGAAGCCGCTTTCCAGATAAGGAATCAGCCGGCTCCGGTCATCGATGAGCCCGAAAACGATCACGCGCTGCTTCCGCCCTGTTGCCGGATTCATCAGCGCAGGACCATGCAGCGCATCGGCCTGCCAGAGTTCTCCGCACATCGAGGCTTCCCAGCGGTATCGCGCCGCGTGATCCCACTCCATGCGTGGCACGGACAGACCATGCCGGTGAAGCAACCGTTGCACACTCGACCGGCTGACCTGGCCCGTGGCAATCCTTCCGGCCAGTTCCAGTTCCCGCAAAATCAGATGCGCCGAACGGCCCGGATCTTCTCGTTTCATATCGAGGATCAGTTGTTGTAAGTCTTCAGCGAGAACCCGGCTGCTGTTGCGATCCTTGCGTGGCCGCGGCTTGAGCGCTTCAAAACCGCCATTTCGGTACTTGTAGTACCACTCCTCCAGCGTCTTATGAGCGACGCGGCGCGATCGTCCGTGGTGATCTTGATAGGTTTGTTGGGCGAGCTGTTTCAGCGCCAGGCGTAGTTGTCCCCGCCGCGGATTCCGGCTGAGCAGATCGCCCAGAATGGCGTGTCGAAACAGCGCTTCGTGATTACGTTCATCGTCGGTCATGAGTTCCTCCTCGTGTTGTTCACGTGATGGAACCCAGCATGGCTAGCGTGGTGGCCCTCGCCCAGGGCCTTCCTTTGTGGGCATTGCCGTTGGCGCTCTTCCAGAATCCGACGCCGAAGACACTCCTGGACGGAATCGCGTCACCGGCCAAGCCGTACGCCGGTTGTGCACGAGGCCGTTCAGACTTGACCTCACCGCCGGCGCCAACCCGCGAAGAACTTTTGCGGCCGATTCCCAAGCGATCCGCATCTCGCCGAGCAACCGCGTTAGGTTCAGCCGGCCTTGGCGTCGGCTCTGTGCCGGCTGGCTTACCCCAAGCCGTGATCCCAACCAGCCCCACAATGTCGTCGATACCAATAACTGCTTCCGCCACCGCCGCAGGCTGCGCCATTCGCTCGCATCGCGGCTACGCCTGAACCGCACGCTGACCGCACGTGCCGTCTCTCCTAGAATCAAATGCCGGTAGAGGGCTTCAATGATGACTGTCGCCGCGTACCACCGCCACGGATGCAGCCAATCCGGCAAGCAGCTCATCGTGTGGCCGCAATCCCGGCACAAGTACCGCCGCACCCAAATGACAATCCACCCCTCACTCAGTCCGCAGACCTGTCGGCTGTAACAACCATGCCCTTGCACGCGAAGGCGTCCGCCATCGCGCGCCAACTGCCCGCATTGTGTGCAGGATCGCGGCCGAAGCTCTTCCACCGATGGCGCGCCCACACTTCGGGCGCACAGGTGCTCGACGGAAATCGCAAGGCTGTGTAGAATGACCACCGTCTACTGACCGGCGGTGGTTTCGGGCTTGCCCTCTCCGTCAAAAGAAAGCTGGCCTCAATCACCGCCTTCCCTTCCAAAAAGACGGCGATCATCCTACTCAAATCTTCAAATCTTTAAAGCATCGTGTGTTGCGGCAGGCTCTGGCAGGAAATCCTCGATCGCGAATGACCTTACTTCCTGAACTGGGATGATCAGGGAACTCTTCCTATGACTGGTTCAATCCGCGGCATTACAGGGAGACCCATATCCAGAAGGCTGTATACCTTCTGCAAGAAATCTGTGAGGTTCCGACCGGCTTTGAGTTCATCCTTTATATGTACGGTCCCTTCTCCTTTGACCTGTCGGACGAACTGACATCCATTCGCGCTGACGGCCTCCTGAAGATCGCCGTCCAGTATCCTTATGGTCCAAAGCTCGTTCCCACCGACGCTG
>QHZE01000160.1:835-11224 GCA_003225335.1 Acidobacteriota bacterium | reverse complement strand
GCGTCCGCCGACAACGACTTCGACCTCTACATCTACGACCAAAGCGGCAGCCTTGTGGCGTCTTCCGGGCAAGGCGGGACGACGTTCGAGCGCGCGCTGATCCCGGCGGCGTCGGGGACGTATGACGTCGTCGTCGTTCCGTTCGCGGTCACACAGTCCGGTTACAAAGGCGTCGCCGAGTTCATCGCCCAGAAGCCGAGCAAGGTGCCGGGCGGCGGTCCTACGGCCTACCACGGCACATACGTCGGCGGCGCAAATCCCAACAACGCTCCGCAGAACAAGGCGCTGCCGCTACAGAACCAAAACGCACTGCTTCTGCAAGCGCATGACGTCGGACACGACGCGGCCGAGCCGACGCTCGGCGTCGACCGCAAGGATGCTATCTTCTACGCCGCCGCCGCGTTCGACGGCACCGGCGGGACGGCGAAGACGACTGTCCTGCGCTCGACCGACGGCGGGCTGACGTGGACCAAGGTCAGCCCGACAATCGAGGACACCGAGTCTCACCCGGCAACGCTCGATCCGTACCTCTACGTCGATCCGATCGGCAGAGTCTTCACGATCGACTTGCTGGCTGCCGGCTCCTACCTGTCCTTCTCCGACGACCAGGGGGCGAACTGGACGACGAGCGCGCTCACAGTAGGCGGGGTCAATGACCACCAGACGCTCGTCGCCGGTAAGACGCCGATCGGAAACCCGCTCTTGACCCCGCTCGATCCAGACTTCCAGAAGATCTGCTACTACTGCGTCAACCAGGTCTCCGACTCTTGGTGTGCCCGCAGCGTCGACGGCGGCCGCATTTTCGCGCAGACAGCGACGCCCGCATTCCTCGGCGAAGATCCGGCGGCCGGCGGTGTCTGCGGCGGCCTGCACGGTCATGTGAAACCCGATCCGGACGGCCGGATCTTCCTGCCAAAGGATCACTGCGGCTTCCCGTGGCTTGCCACTTCCACCAACGGCGGTGACGCCTGGACGCGGACGCAAGTCTCGAAGCTCATTGGCGTGGCCGACGCCGACCCAGCCGTTGCCGCGGACGCCGCCGGCAACCTCTACTACGTCTGGTGGGACGACAAGCACCATCTGCCGTACTTGTCGGTCTCGCGTGATCACGGCGGGACTTGGACGACGCCGCTGATGATCGCGCCGCCCGGCGTTTTCGAGGTGAACTTCCCGACAATCACCGCCGGTGACCCAGGCAAAATTGCGATCACCTTCCCTGGCACGATGGTCAACGACCAGTCCGACCCCACGCGGCCGTGGAACTCCTACGTTGTCATCTCGACCAATGCACTGGAGACCAACCCGCTGTTCCTCTCGAACATCGCCAACGACCCGGACGACCCGATTCACCGAGGCAACTGCGTCGGGCGATGCGCCGGGATGTTCGACTTCCTGGACATTCAGGTCTCACCCGCCGACGGGACGGCTTGGGCCAGCGCTGTCGATACATGCACGGGCGACTGCGTCACCAACCGGAATGCTCCGGCTGACTCGATGCGCGGGATCGCGATTCAGGCGGTCAACATCCCGGTTCTGACGGTGCCAGCCAAGTAGCTCACCGTCGCCGAAGCCGCCGGCGCTCTCGACACCGGCGGGGCGATCGCACGCGGTGTAATGGTGGATACCGACGTACTAGGATTTCTTGGTGTGCCCGTGGCACGGGCGTCTCGCCCGTGAAGCGCGTCAGGACAAAGTCCAACGCAGTCATGGCCGGGCCGGCCATACCAGCAAGGCCCGTCTCGCCCATGACTGCGTTCGGGTATGAGTCGCTTCCCATCCGTTTGGCGAATCTGCAGGCCCGTCTGCTTGCCAAGGCAGAACGACGTCCCGGGCGGGCAGTTGACTGAAGTCGAGGAAAACATGACCGGCCTGGTCTCTGGGGATGGGCAAGCTGGCTGGATCAACTGCGTCCAGGCGTCACCGGCCGTTCACGGGCGGGACGCCCGTGCCACGAAACCCTTTCGAACGACTGCCGAATCCCGCTGCTTCAGATTTACTTCGGGGGGCCGGTTCGGCTAAAGTGTGGCGAGCGAGGTTCAACTATGGAGACCGTTGTGAGTAAACGCTTCCTCTTTCTCGTGGTATCCGCGGTCCTGGCTCTTCCGTCCCTGACGGCCGCGCGCACCATCCGGATCGTCCAGACCAACGCCGCGGGCGACAACATCCACCTCATCGATCCGGCTACCAACAAGGTCGTGGCCGAAATCACCGGCATCGAGGTCAACCATGGAGCTGCCGTCGCCCCCGACGGGAGCCGGTTCTACTTCAGTAACGAAGCCGACCACACGCTGGACGTCGTGAGCGGCAAGACGCTCCGGGTTACCGACAAGATCGCGCTCAGCGGCCGCCCCAACAACATAGCGATCAGCCGGGACGGCCGCCGCGTCTACGTCGCGATCCTGTCGGGCAGCGGCGCGGTGGACGTCATCGACACTGCCCGGCTCGAACGGGTGAAGAGCATTGCGACGCGCGGCGGCGTGCACAACACTTTCGTCACACCCGACGGCAAGTACGTGATCGCGGGATCGATCGCCGGAAAGAGGCTGACGGTCATCGACGGCACGACCGAGGAGCCGGTCTGGTGGCTCGACTTCAACGGCGGCGTGCGCCCGATGGCCTTCGAGCGCAACGCCGACGGCTCGACGTGCCGGATGTTCGTTCAGATCTCGGACTTTCACGGTTTCGCCATCGTCGATTTCGCCGGGCGCAAGGAGGTTGGCCGCGTGACGCTCCCCGAGGTTCCGCCCGGAGAGCGCCATACGCAGGGCTTGCAAGGGTCGCCGTCCCACGGCATAGGCGTGGCCCCCGACGGGAAGACGCTGTGGGTCAACAGCAAAGTCAACAGCCACGTCTACGCGTACTCGCTCCCCGATCTCAAGCTTCTGGGCGGCGTGCGCGTCGGTGATCATCCCGACTGGCTCACGTTCACACCCGACAGCAAGAGAGTCTACGTCGCCAACGCCGGCTCGAATTCGGTTTCGGTGGTCGATGCCGCGTCGCGGAAAGAGGTGACGCGCATTCCGGTCGGGCAGGTGCCGAAGCGCAACATCACCGCCGTATTGCCCTGACCTTCAACATCTTTTTCGCCGCAGAGACGGGGAGTTCGCAGAGAAATGACCAATGAGAAATGACAAATGAAATACGAGGCATCTTGCAGCTTCGTGACTCGACCTGCAATTGGTCATTTTTCATTTGTCATTTGTCATTGGTCATTTGTCATTGGTCATTTGTCATTGAAACCCGTCCTACCTCTTCACGTATTTCTTCAAAGCCCGCGGGCCGACCTCCGCCCCGTAGACGTTGCCCATGGAGTCCGCCGCGACACCTTCCGCTCCGCTCGTGGCGGAATTGTCCGGGTTGGGTTCAGGATCTGGAATGAAGGCAATCAACGAGCCGTCTCTGGCGCTTCCGATCCGGATGCCCCTCTTCCATCCCGGGTTCCGCTTCGTGTTCGACTCCGAGTCGGACACGTAGACAGTGTCGTTCCTGTCGATGTAAATCCCGCTTGGCCGGCCGAATTGTTTCCACTCGGCTATGAAGCTTCCCTCCCGATCGAAGATCTGGATCCGATTGTTGTTCCGGTCACCGACGAACAGCCGTCCCTTGGAGTCCAGGGCGATCGCGTGGGGTGTGTCGAGCTCGCCGGGGGCCGACCCTTTCTTTCCCCAGGCTTTGATGAACTTTCCGTCCTTCGAGAACTTCACGATGCGCGCGTTGGAATTGCCGCCGTGTCCGTCCGCCACAAAAATATCGCCATTCGAAGCGACCACGACATCCGATGGCTGATTAAAGGTGTCCGGACCGTCTCCGGCGACTCCCGGCTTGCCGAGCGTCATCAAGACCTTCCCCTCGGGGCTGAACTTGACGACCGTGTGTCCCTTGCCGGGGACGCCTTCCCCGCTCGTGGGGATGGTGTCGGTCACCCACACGTTTCCGTCCTTGTCCACATGGAAGCCGTGAGGAAAGACAAACATCCCCGAGCCAAAGCTCTTCAGAAGCTTGCCCGAGGGATCGAACTCGAGGACCGGCGGCAGGTTGGAACCGCCGCACGTATTTGCGCCACATCTCTCGCCGACCCAGATGTTGCCTCGGCGGTCCACGTCTACCGCGCTCGTCGCTCCCCAAGTCCTCCCCTCGGGCATCTTCGCCCAGTTCTCGACGATTCGATACGGATTGGGAGCGGAATTCGTCGGCCGGACATCGGTTTGGCCGTATGCCCTCTCCCCCACCGGCGCCACTGTCGCGACGATGGCGGCCGCGAGGGTGAATGCCATTCGACAAGCATGCGACATAACAGATCTCCTCATTTGGAACAGTAAAAATCTTTCTTCTTAGCGATTCTTCGCGTCTTTGCGTCTTATCGGTGGATGCGGCGCATCCTGCTTTCACCACTAAGACGCGAAGACGCAAAGTGACGGAACACGAGCAACCCGAGCCAGACCAGGCCCACGAGGGTCAAGATTACCATCAGCCAACGGAGCACGCTCGCGAGCAACGCCGCGTCGAGCGCCGGCCACTCGAATCGGAACTGCCTCAACCGGTCCGCCCGCTCGATCATCCAGTGCCATCCCGTGTGGGCCACTAGCGCCGAGGCGATGATCGTCCCGGTCCGTTCGGGGACGGCGAACCGGAAGAGGCCTTCCAGCGCCGGGACGAGCGCGACCAGCACGAGGAGCTGCCCGAGCTCGACGCCGGCGTTGAACGAGAGCAACGACACCGTAAGGTGCGACCCGGCGAACTGCAACGTCTGCCTCAGGGCGAACGAGAAGCCGAACCCATGAACGAGGCCGAACGCGAAAGTGATTATCCATCGGCGCTGGATGTTGCTGCCGACGATGTTCTCGAGCGCCATGTAGACGATGGAAATTGCGATCAACGTTTCGATCAGCGGCGGAAACCATAATGCGTCCGGCCCGAGGTTGCAGGCGGACGCGATGAGCGTGATCGAGTGCGCGGCGGTAAACGACGTGACGATCGCGACGAGCGAGCGGAAGCGCCGGAACGGAATCACGAGGCAGAACAGGAACAGCAGGTGGTCCGTGCCTTCCAGGATGTGGAAGAAACCCAACCGGACAAACCGCAGCGCGGCCTGGTGCCACCGCGGGTCGAGCCGGACCAGCCCCGGATCGCCGGTGAGCTCGAAGGCGCGCACAGTGCCGCCGGGCGGCAGGAAGCGCAGCACGGTGACCACTCGCAACCCCAGCCGTGCGAGCCCGGCGTGGATCGAAAACTCGGATCTATCGGACTGAATCGGATACTCGAACAGCACGTCGAGCATCCCCTGGTCCCAGTACAGCTCCGTCTCGTTCGGCAAGGGCGCGCCTGCGACGTGCGCCAGGGCCTCCTCGTACGATCCGAAGGACCTGTCGGACTGGAGCGAAACCCGGACGTCGATCACCCTCGGGTCCGGGATGCGGGTATCGCCTTCGTACAGCTCGACGTTTTGAGAGATCCAGAGTATGGCCGCGTCGCGCAACGAGGCGTCGACTCGCGCAAGATCCAGGAAGTCCGGCCCACGCTTCGGGAAGTCCACGTCGCGCATGGCCCGCATCGGTACGCGGACGACGAGACGCAGCCGCTTTCCGGCCGGCTTGACGAACGCCTGAACCGTTACGTCGTTCGGGATGTCATGAGCGGCCCCGCGTGAGAACAGCACAAGAACGAGCGCCAGGGACGCCGCAACGATTCGAGGCTTGACGAGTCTGCCGTCCTTTGTGGGCACGAGATCCTCTCGGGTTGATGGCTCTAGGGTAATTGGAGACGGCGGCGCGTGACAAGCGAAAGTAAACCAGACCTCAGACCAGACCTCAGACCTCAGGGGTCAGACCTCAGACCACTCGGCAATTGGACCAAACGGTCTGAAGTCTGAGGTCGAGGTCGGAGGTCTGAAGTCAAAGTCTGAGCGGCAGTGGGCAACAAGGGGCAACAAAAACTTGCGAACGCTTTCGGAACCAATCGTGTAAACTGGCGCCCTCAATCAGACCTCAGACCTCAGGGGTCAGACCTCAGACCACTCGGGAATTGGACCAACTGAGGTCTGAAGTCTGAAGTCTGAGGTCTGAGGTCTGAAGTCAGGTCTGAAAAGGGAGGGAGGGGACTATGAAACGTAATCTTCTTATTGGCTCCACGTTTCTCGCGCTACTCGCCGCCCTGCGAATCGGGGCTACGGTGCTCGAAAACAGGGTGGCCGCCCAGGGACGGGGCGGGGTCCAGGCGCCGATGTTTCAGGTCGATCCCCTGTGGCCGAAGCCGCTGCCGAACCATTGGGTCATCGGCTCAACCATCGGCGTGTCGGTCGACGCCCGGGACCACGTCTGGATCGTTCATCGGCCGGACACGCTCCAGCCCAAGGAAGTCAGCGCGTCGGCGAACCCGCCGGCCGCTTCGTGCTGCTCTCCAGCACCGCCCGTGCTCGAGTTCGATGCGGAGGGCAACCTCATCGGTCATTGGGGCGGCCCGGGACCGGGCTATGAGTGGCCGCAGTCGAACCACGGGATCACCGCGGATTACAAGGGCAATGTGTGGATCGGCGGCAACGGCCGGACCGACGCCCAGATCCTGAAGTTCACGGCTGGCGGAAAATTCCTGCTGCAGATCGGCCATCAAGGAAAGAGCGGCGGGAGCAACGACGTCGAGAACCTCAAGGGGGCGGCCAAGATCTTCGTCGACCCTGCAACCAACGAGGCGTATGTCGCGGATGGGTACTCGGGAGATACAATCCCGATGCGCCGCCCGCCCGGCAGTTCCGCAGCCCGGTGCACTGCGCCGAGTTGTCGAAGGACGGTCTGTTATACGTCTGCGACCGCCCGAACGACCGTCTACAGGTGTTCAAGAAGGACGGCACCTTCGTGAAGGAGGTGTTCGTTGCGAAGACGACGCTGGCCGACGGCTCGGTCTGGGACATCGCGTTTTCAAAAGACCCGCAGCAGAAGTACATCTACCTGGCCGATGGGTCCAACGAAAAGGTTTACATCATCCTGCGCGAGACGCTCGAAATCCTGACAAGCTTCGGCGACGGCGGGCGGCAGCCCGGCCAGTTCTACGCCGTGCACAGCATTGCCAGCGATTCGAAGGGGAACATCTACACGACCGAGACCTACGAAGGGAAGCGCGTGCAGAAGTTCGTTTACCGGGGACTCGGGCCGGTCACGAAGCAGGACCAGGGAACGCCGTGGCCGCGCTCCGGAGCAAAGTAGCGTGCGCCGACTCACGCGGGGCGTTATGGCGCTTGCGAACTTCGAAGTATCCGAATGGGAGCGGCGATCGGCATTGCATCACAGTAGGAGAGAGTCCTAATGGTGCGATTGGTTCTTGCGCTGTTTCTCATGCTGCTGCCAGCTGCAGAGGTAGTTTCCTTTCTCAGCGGGAACCTCACACTCCGCGGAGTCCTCTACCGTCCTGGCGGAACCGGACCCTTCCCAGCGGTCGTTTACAATCACGGCAGCGCGATGGACTCAAGCGCAGCCATCGACGCCCTCGGTCCTGTCTTTGCCGCTCGCGGGTGGGTCTTCTTTGCACCGTACCGACGAGGACAGGGACTCAGCGCATCTGCGGGTCCGTACATCATGGACCAGATTCGCGCAGCCGTTACGCGCGGCGGCCTCGGTGAGGGCGCATCGACGCTGGTTCGACTCCTCGAGACAGATCATCTCGACGATCAGTTGGCGGCGCTCGCGTGGCTACGGCAGGCAGCCTTCATTCAAGCGAATCGCGTTGCCGTGGCCGGCAATTCATTCGGTGGGATCGAAACCGTCCTCGGCGCCGAGAAGGGCGCGTACTGCGCAGCGCTCGATGCAGCGGGCGCTGCTCAGAGCTGGTCGTCCGCTCCTGAACTGCAGAGAATGATGACGAGGGCTGTCCGCAATGCGAGAGTACCGATCTTCTTCTTTCAAGCCCAAAACGACTACGACTTATCGCCAAGCCGCACTCTTTCCGCAGCGATGGCGGACAGCGGCAAAGTGTTCGAGATGAAGATCTACCCGCCGTTCGGCAAGTCGGCGGCTGAAGGCCACAGCTTCGCTTATCTCGGGAGTTCGATCTGGGCGGATGATGCCTTCCGATTCTTAGAACGGCACTGCGGCACGCAGTGATCTCGTCGGTGCCTCTCAAGCCGACTGGCACGCCCTGCACGAGAATTCTCTTGCCGCTGCGCCGCCTTCGCGATAGAAACGATTCCGGGCAGATCAGGAAACTGCAAGGCAAAATACGGTGAACCCATGACGCGAACAGCATACCGGTCCGTCGCGGCGTCGGCAGCGCTCGCCGCCGGGCTGATGGCAACGGCGGCAGGGATTTCGGGCCAGTCGGGGCCTACAAAGGCCGCGCCGGGAACGAAGAACGGCGAATGGCCGGCCTACGGTGCGGACCTTGCGCACACGAAGTACTCGCCGCTCGACCAGATCAACGCGGACAATTTCAGCAAGCTCGAGATCGCCTGGCGCTTCAAGACCGACAACCTGGGCACCCGGCCGGAGTACAAGTTGGAGGGAACGCCGCTCATGGTCGGCGGCGTGCTGTACGCGACCGCCGGGACGCGGCGGTCCGTGGTGGCGCTCGACGCGGGCACCGGTGAGCTTCTGTGGGTGCATGGCGAGCATGAGGGAGAGCGCGGCGCTGCCGCCCCCCGGCAGCTTTCCGGACGCGGGCTGGCCTACTGGACCGACGGCAAGGAGGAACGGATTCTCTATGTTACGCCGGGCTATCGTCTCATCGCGCTGGATGCCAGGACCGGCGTCCCTGTCGCCACGTTCGGGAAGAACGGCGCCGTGGATCTGAAGCTCGATATCGACCAGAACATCGAGCTGGTCGCAGGGGAGATCGGGCTCCAGTCGGCGCCGGTCGTGGCCCGCGACGTGGTGATCATTGGCGCCGCGTTCCGGGAAGGCATGACGGCAAAGAGCTACAAGAACAACAAGGGATACGTGCGCGGGTTCGACGTCCGGACGGGCAAGCGTCTGTGGATCTTCCACACGATCCCGATAAAGGGGGAGGTCGGCTACGAGACATGGTTGAACGGGTCGGCCGACTACACCGGCAACACCGGCGTTTGGACCCAGATCTCCATCGACCAAGAGCTCGGGTTGGTCTACCTGCCGGTGGAGACGCCGTCGAGCGACTTCTACGGAGGACACCGGCCCGGGAACAACCTGTTTGCCGAGAGCCTGGTCTGCGTCGATCTGAAAACCGGCCGGCGGAAGTGGCATTACCAGATGGTGCACCACCCCCTTTGGGACCACGACCTCTCCTCTGCGCCGCTTCTAGCCGATATCACCGTCGGCGGCCGCGTGATCAAGGCGGTCGCATTGCCGAGCAAGCAATGCTTCCTTTACGTCTTCGATCGGGTGACCGGCCAGCCCGTCTGGCCGATCGAGGAGCGGCCGGCGGAGAAAGGCGACGTGCCGGGAGAGTGGTATTCGCCGACGCAGCCGTTTCCGACCCGGCCGCCGGCCTATTGCCGCAACGGAGTCTCCGTCGACGACCTGATCGAATTCACGCCCGAGCTTCGGGCGGAAGCTCTGAAGGCCGTCTCGAAGTACAAGCTCGGGCCCGTCTACACACCGCCGGTCATAAGCAAGCTCGAGGGACCGCTTGCCACTCTCACCCTGGCCACAGCGAGCGGCGGGACGAACTGGCCTGGCGGGTCCTATGATCCCGAGACACGCACTGTCTATGTTTATGCGTGCAACTCCTGCCTCATGCCGATCGGTCTCATTCCTCCGCCGAGTAAGGAAATCTCCGACATACGGTACGTTTTGGGAACTGCGGGGCAACCGTTTCGAATGAGCATGGGTCCGGGCGAAAACGCCGGTGCCGATGCGCCACGGCCTGCAGCCGCGCCGGCCACGCCTCCGGCCGGGCGCGGCGGCGGCGGCTTCGGTCTGAACGTCCAGGGCCTGCCGCTGATCAAGCCACCCTATGGAACCATTTCGGCGATCAGCCTGGACAGGGGCGAGATCGTGTGGCAGGTCCCGCACGGCGAGACGCCGGACGTGATCCGGAATCACCCCGCGCTCAAAGGGCTCGAAATCCCGCGAACGGGCCAGCCCGGTTATGGCATCGGCACGCTGGTCACCAAGACCCTGGTCATCGCCGGCGACAGTCAAGTCACCACAACCCCCACGCACCCTCGGGGCGCGATGCTGCGCGCCTACGACAAGGCCACCGGCAAAGAGGTGGGCGCCGTTTACATGCCGGCGCCGCAGAGCGGATCGCCGATGACGTACATGTTGAACGGCCAGCAGCACATCGTCGTCGCGGTCAGCGGCGGCCCCTACTCCGGCGAGTACCTCGCGTTCAAGCTGCCGGCCCCCGAAGAGCGTTCTTCGAACGACGGCCGCCAACGCTGACGATGAAGATCAAAATCGCGGTTGCGGCAATCATCGGCCTGGC
>QHZE01000160.1:0-804 GCA_003225335.1 Acidobacteriota bacterium | reverse complement strand
CAGGAATGCGCGTCCTGCCACGGGCCCCTGCTGACCGGCACCGGAGAAGAAGCGCCCCCGCTCGCCGGCCCCGGGTTTCTCGCCAATTGGAACGGACTGACAGCCGGCGACTTGTTCGAGAGAGTCCGCCGGTCCATGCCGCCGAACAAGACGGGACGGCTGAGCCGGGAGAAAAACGTCGATATTCTCGCCCACGTGCTCAGCGTCAACGGGTTCCCGCCCGGCAAGACGGAGCTCGCCCGCGAGACCGAGCGATTGAAGCAAATCCGCATCGACGCCACCAGACCCACGAATTGAATTCCTCACAGCTTCACGCCAGCGTGAATTGACTCGCACTTCCCATTGCACCCAAACCTCGCCAGTTCATGTGTTCGTGGACGTGGACGACACGCTGGTTCGCAGCGCGGGCAGTAAGCGTATCCCAATTCCTTCAGTCATTCAGCACGTCCGTGAGCTTCACACTCAGGGAGCAGTTCTTTACTGCCGGAGTTCAGGCGGAGCGGAGTATGCCCGCAGCAGCGCGGAGGAGTTCGGCATCGCTCACTGCTTCACAGGTTTCCTCCCGAAGCCCAACGTCCTTATTGATGACCAGACCGCGGCTGAGTGGCCGCGTTGCATCTCGGTGCACCCGTCGAGTTGCAGTGGTCGCTCACTCGATGATTACATTACAGAGGTCAGTTGCGTTGATTATGCATCCACCCGGCACCGAATCGACATCTTGCCACTCCTTTATCAGGCGGGGCCGGATCCGATCTTACGAGCCTGTTAATCCTTTGGCTTCCCCGTTGCATGCTTGGCGCGAAT
>QHZE01000423.1 GCA_003225335.1 Acidobacteriota bacterium | reverse complement strand
GTTGACCGATAGCATCTTGAGTGCCGATTGAACGCGGGAGGATAGGATGTCCAAAAGGCCTTTGTGTGTAGCCATTCTTTGGCACATGCACCAGCCGGATTATCGTAATGTCCAGACCGGAGAGATTTGTCTGCCCTGGACTCGCTTTCACGGGGTGAAAGACTACTACGACATGGGGGCCCTCGTGGCCGATGTGCCGGGACTCCACGTTACCATAAACGTTGTGCCTTCTCTGATGGACCAGGTCCACGCCTACGGCCAGGGCACAGCCCGCGAAACCTACGCCGCGCTTACTCTGCGCAACGCGGCGGAGCTCGACCTGCCGGAAAAAACTTTTCTGCTCCGGAGTTTCTTCCAGCTTCCCTGGAACCAGATGGTGCTTCCCTACCCGCGCTACAGGGAGCTTCTCGAGCGCCGCGGATCTCCGGACGAAAGAGGCGACTACACGTCAGCCGCGGACTCCTGTACGACTCAGGACTACAGGGATTTGCAGGTTTGGTTTAATTTGAGCTGGTGCGGTCGTGAGCTCCGCCAGGATTCCGAGATCGCCGCTCTGTTCCTTAAGGGGAGGGATTTCTCTGAAGAGGAGAAGAAGCGCCTTGTCGAGTTGCAATATCGTTTCATGGCAAGAATCCTCCCTTTTTACGGCAGATTGATGCGAGAGCACGGGATCGAGCTCTCGCTTTCGCCTTATTGCCACGCCATTCTCCCTCTGCTGTGCGACAACCGCTCGGCGCGGGAAGCCATGCCCGACATTCCTCTTCCGGCTAATCCCTTTTCCTTTCCAGGCGATGCTCGGGAGCAAATCAGGCGGGCTCAGCAGCGCTACCTGGAGGAGTTCGGCCAGCCTGCGCGGGGCATGTGGCCATCCGAGGGATCGATCAGCGAAGCCACCGCGACTCTCGCCGGCGAAGCAGGTTTCCGCTGGCTTGCTTCCGATGATGCCGTGCTTTACAACTCGCTCAAAAAGACTCACCGCGTGAACCATCACCTGACGGCTCAGCAGAAATTTTCCGCGTATCGTTGGGGAGGAGGGCCTTGCTTCTTTTTCCGCGACCACGGTCTTTCAGACCTGATCGGGTTCGCCTATTCCCGCTGGAAGCCGCTGGAGGCTGCCGCAGATTTCTTAAGCCGATTCCGGGAAATCTGGGACGCTCTTCCGGATGATGGGAGATACTATGTAGTGCCCGTCATTTTGGATGGCGAAAATGCCTGGGAGCACTATCCGGATAACGGGACGGAATTCTTACGCGCTCTTTACCGGGGCCTGGCAAACGACGAGCGTTTGCGCGCCGTGACCTTCTCGGAGTTCCTGGAAATGGAGTCTCATCGAGAGGAGCTCGGAAGCATCGTTGCCGGCAGCTGGATCTTCGGAAATCTGGCGACCTGGATCGGACATCCGGAGAAAAACCGCGCTTGGGAGCTTCTGACGGCAGCCCGCAGCTTCTTCAGCTCCAGGCAGCAAGAGGCAGCGGCTCCAGCGCGACTGCAGGAAGCGTTCAGCGAGCTCATGATCGCCGAAGGGAGCGACTGGTTCTGGTGGTACGGCGACGACCATCAGACCGAGAACGCGGCGCAATTCGACTCCTTGTTCCGAGGCCGCGTCAAGAACGTTTACCGTCTGCTGGGGCAGCCGCATCCGCCGGCGCTGGACGTTCCGATCAAGAAGGCGGGGGAGGGAGTCTGCTACCGAAACCCGGTACACACCGTTTCCCCGCGGTTGGACGGGCAGGTCACAGATTATTTCGAGTGGCTTTCCGCCGGGTTTGCGATCATTTCCGGCGGCACAGGCGCCATGCATCGCGCCGAGAACCACCTCGAGAGAATCTTCTTCGGATACGATATGCATCACTTCTACCTCCGGCTGGACCTGGCCGGGGATCCCAGCGAGGCCATATCCGAGAGCTCCCTCATTCAGGTGCAGTTCGTCGCGCCGCGCGCCCGCCTGTTGCAGATATCGCGTGCCGCGGATAGAACCTGGAATTGTGAATGGGCTGGCGATGAGAGGCCGGAGCACCGGCCGGTGTTGGGCGCAGGACGCATTCTGGAGCTGGGGATCCCGCTGGAGGCGCTGGACGTCCGCAGCCAGGCAACGCTTCGATTTTCGGTGTCGATTCTGCACAAGAATCGCGAATTGCAGAGATACCCTCCTCATGACTTTCTCGACGTATCCGTTGACCCGCGGGAGATCGATCGTCAGGAATGGATCGTATGAGTCGTCCGCCCCTCTCGCCCGCAGAGATCAATGAACTGATAGCGGGATTGAACCGCCTGGCGCGGAACCTCTGGTGGACATGGAACCAGGATTCCCAGGAGTTATTTCAAGAGCTCTCTCCGCGCGGCTGGCAGAATCTCTATCACAACGCCGTGGCGGTTTTACAAGAGGTATCCGAGTACGAGTTGCGTGTTCGATTGCAGGACCAGGACTTTGCCCGCCGAGTCCGGGAAGTCCTGCAGGCTTTCAACACGTATCTGAACGCCGAGAACACCTGGGGAAAAGAGCATGCGCCCGCGCTTCTGGCCCACCCAGTGGCGTACTTCACGGCCGAATTCGGATTCCACGAAACCTTGCCTATTGCCGCAGGCGGCCTGGGAATACTGTCAGGCGATCACGCCAAATCAGCGAGCGACCTCGGCCTGGGTTTTGTCGGCGTCAGCCTGTTCTATCGTGAAGGCTACTTCCAGCAAGCTATCAATCAGGAAAACTGGCAGACAGAATACTACAGGATTCTGAATCCCAAACTCCTGCCGGTCGAACCCGTTCTCGACGGAAAGGGGGCGCCCCTGGTGTGTGCGGTCGATGTAGCCCTCGGTCAAGTTTATTTTCAGGCCTGGCGGGCCAATGTGGGGCGATGTCCGGTCTACCTGCTGGACTCAAATCGCCCCGAAAACGAGCAGCACTATCGTGATCTTACGCTCCGCGTCTACGGCGGGGACAGCACCACTCGTATCATGCAAGAAATCCTTTTGGGGATGGGGGGAGTCCGCTTTCTGCGCGCCCTGGGAATCCGACCCTCCATCTTTCACATGAACGAGGGTCACACGGCCTTCCTTACGCTGGAGCTCGTTCGGGAAAAGCTGGCCGAAGGGAAGTCGTTTCAAGAGGCGCTGGACGCGACCCGGTCCCAGTGCGTCTTCACGACCCACACCCCGGTGGAAGCGGGTCATGACCGCTTCACTCCCGATCTCATTAATTACGCTCTCAACAAGGCGCCCGCAGAACTCAAATTGTCCTTCCACGATTTCATGGCCCTGGGGAGAGTAAACCCGGCCAACGAGAGCGAAGCATTCTGCATGACCGTGCTCGGCCTGAAGGCGTCACGCGCCGCAAACGCCGTCAGCGAGCTGCACGGGCAGGTTAGCCGGAAAATGTGGCACCACCTCTACCCCGGCAAGCCGGTAGACGAGGTCCCCATCGGGCACATCACCAACGGCGTTCATTTGCTGGGTTGGATGAAGGGCCCTCTCCGCCGCTTCTGGAAGAGAAAGCTCGGTCCTCAATGGGAGGCGAACGTCAATTCGCCCGAATTTTGGGAAAGGATGGCCGATCCCGATCTCGTCTCCGATGAAGAGCTGTGGGCGCTTCGCTACGAGTTGCGCCGCGAGTTGGTGGAGTTCGCGCGCCGCCGTCTCGTCCTTCAGGGCGAGCGAGTGACACCCGCGGACTTCATCACTTTCGACCAGTTGCTAAACGTGGACGCCTTGACCATCGGCTTCGCCCGCCGGTTCGCCACCTACAAGCGGGCGACGCTTATCTTTCAGGATTTTAACCGCGTCGCTCAACTGGTATCCGATCGACAGCGGCCCGTGCAGTTCATTTTTGCCGGAAAGGCCCATCCTCGTGACGACGAAGGGAAGAGGTACATCCAGCGGATCATTCATTTGAGCAAGTACAGCGAGTTGAAAGGGCACCTCGTTTTCATCGAGAACTACGACGTCCATGTCGCCCGACAGATGATTTCGGGATGCGACGTGTGGTTAAACACGCCGCGCCGTCCCTTTGAGGCCTCGGGCACCAGCGGGCAAAAAGTTACCTGTCACGGGGGGGTGAACTTGAGCGTTCTCGATGGATGGTGGCGCGAAGGATACGATGGGACCAACGGCTTCGCCATCGGAAAAGATTCCCATCCGGATTCCTTTGAGGAACAAGACCGGAGGGATTGCGAAAGCCTGTACAAGGTCTTGAGGGAGGACGTGGTCCCCCGTTTTTTCGATCGGGACGCGCAGGGAATACCCCGCCGGTGGGTCGCGATGATCCGCCGCGCCATGGTCACGCTCGCGCCTCGATTCAACACCTGGCGCATGGTCCAGGAATACGCCCGCAAATACTATTTCGCCGATTGAGGAGTCATGGGACGATGGACCAGTGGCCGCCCCCCGCCCCGCCCTCACTCCCGGTTATGCCTGAGCTGCGTCAGGACCTGATTCAAATTTGACCGATTTGTGAAAGTCTGCAGAGGAGCGCTCTTAACTCAAGGGGCGACGAGAGGAAGTCTGGGAAAGTAGGTTCTGTAGCGCCTTGCGTCGCGCGTAAGCAGCGTCAGCCCGGCGATTGCCGCATGCGCGCCAATGTAGAAATCCGGCAGTGGCGCGGGTCTCTTCCCGCCCTCCCGCCGGTAGCGGAGGAAGCACTTGCCGGCCAAGAAGCCAGCCTCCCAGGGAAGGTCGGCGCGTCGGAAGAAGTCCCCGGGGACGGCGGCATCGAGGTCTTCGATTCGGTCAAAGCCTATCGAGACCTCCGCATAGATGATGGGGTTGATAAACAGGATCGAGCCCTCGGCGCAGCGCGCGAGGGTTTCCGCAGACCATCTGCCCCATTGGGGATCTTCCGTAACCACGTCGAGGATGACGTTGCTGTCCACCAGAATGGCCGTCATCGGGGATCAGCCTCGTGTGAGGGCCAGGATCTCGTCGGTGCTCATCCGGGTGGAGGCTTTGCCACGTATCCGTGCTATCAGGTCGCGGCCCCGCCGCTGCGTGTCCTTGACCTTTCTGATCCGGACCGAGTCGCCTGTTACTTCGAAGGTTACCTCCGAGTTTGGCAGGAGGCCGAGCCTCTCCCGAATCTCGGCCGGGATCGTAACCTGTCCTTTTGAAGTAATTCGCATTTCAGCCTCGTAAGAGTAAGACGAATCGTACTCCTACGTCACGGTTCCGGTCAAGCACGCCTCCGTGCATCCGTGAATCTCCGGGTCCTCCGTGGTGAAAAACGGTGTGTGGCCTCCATTGGCGCGCATCACCTCCCGCTCGCAAGACAGCGCCAGCCCGACGCTGGGAAGATAGCGTCTCCAAATCCGCTGTGGATGGCCGGAATCGAACCCGCGGCCTCTGGATTGAAAGCCCAGCGTGGTATCCATCTCCACCAACAGGCCAAAAGCTCCTGATGCGGATCCCCACCAATCGACCGAGAGGTTGTTTCCAATTCGCGAAGTCCGTCCAGTTGTTGGTGAAGCCGGTCTGAAAGATCAGACAGGTGAGCCTGGGGAAAACTCGCTGTTTGTAGAAAAGACTATGATAAGCTTGCACGCCCTCGGCGCAGAGGTAGACAAGCCGAATGGTACGAATTTCGCCATGCCACTGGTAGTTGAACGTTACAATTTGCCCCCACGGCTGAGCGTGCTGTGGAGGGGGGTCCGGGAAATGCTTTCATGACGGACCCTCCACTCAGGCGGAGTATCTCTGACCTTTCTCGTTGAAGAACAGACTCTCATAAGAAAGCATTCGCAGTAAGCGCCTTTCCCTTCTTTTATCCGATGCGAATTCTGTTGCCCCGTGCCGTCCGCGGGGAAAATGGCAACCTATGTGAAGGCGCTGAGTCCGGTGATCTCCTCGCCCAGGATCAGCGTGTGGATGTCGTGGGTCCCTTCGTAGGTTTTTACCGATTCAAGATTGCACATATGGCGGATTACGGGGAACTCCAGGCTGATACCGTTGGCGCCCAGAATATCTCGCGCCAGCCGGGCGGTTTCCAGCGCGATTGCCACGTTGTTGCGCTTGGCCAGGGACGTCTGGGTATGATGCAGCTTGCCCGCGTCTTTCAGCCGGCCGAGTTGAAGCGCAAGGAGCTGTCCCTTGGTAATCTCCGAGAGCATGTGGACCAGTTTTTCCTGGACCAGCTGGAAACCTCCAATCGGCCGATTGAACTGTTTTCTCGCTTTCGCGTATTCCACCGCGGTGTGGTAGCAAGCCATGGCGGCGCCTAGCGCGCCCCAGGCAATCCCGTAACGCGCCTGGTTCAAACACATCAAAGGCGATTTCAGTCCGCCGGTTTTAGGAAGCAGGTTTTCCGCGGGTATCACGCAATCCTCAAATATGAGTTGGGAGGTGACGGACGCGCGGAGCGACATCTTGTGTTTGATCTCCGGCGCGGCAAATCCTTTGGTTCCGGCCTCCACCAGAAATCCGCGCATTTCCTCGTCCACCTTCGCCCAGACAACGGCCACGTCGGCAATCGATCCGTTCGTAATCCACGATTTGGCGCCGCTCAGCACCCAGCAGTCCTTCTTCCTGATGGCCCGGGTGATCATGCTTCCGGGATCGGAGCCGTGGTCCGGTTCTGTGAGACCGAAGCACCCTATCTTCTCCCCGGAGGCGAGCTTCGGAAGCCAGAATCGCTTCTGCTCCTCGGTGCCGAAGGTATAGATGGGATACATCACCAGTGCGCCCTGTACGGAAGCGAAACTTCTCAAAGCGCTATCTCCTCTCTCCAGTTCCTGCATCACCAGTCCGTACGCAACGTTGTTCATGCCGGCGCAACCGTACTCTTCGGGCAAGGTCGTTCTAAACAGCCCGAGGTCTGCCATCTCCGGAACGAGATCCATGGGAAAGGTCGCTTCTTCAAAGTGCCTGTCGATGGTTGGAACGACCTTTTCGCTTACAAAGGAGCGTACCGTATCCCGGACCATTCTTTCTTCTTCTGACAGAAGCTCATCCATTCGGTAAAAATCGACGCCTCGAAATTCCCTCATTGCTTCCTCGCTTTGATTCCCAACGCCGGGCCAAAGGAACGTCCTTCTCGGCCCGGCGGTAAAATCAGAGACCCCATCTGCGCTGTCTCGGATACTATCAAAGCCGCCGAGGGAATTGTCCATGCCATTTTTTTGTTGCCCCGGCGTTGTTCGCGCCTTCGCGGTGAAACGGAGACTGACTTGACCGCGAAGACGCGAAGAACGCTAAGGGTCGCCAAGAATTTGCTGAAAAAGGAAGAACTTCCGGAACCGTATTACGGAGACCCTGGCGCCTCCGCAAATCCCGGAGCCCACAAGGAGACGCATCATGAATCTTAGCTTTCGCTCCGCCCTATTTCATCTGGGGCTCACCCTGCTGTTCTTGTTGACGCTGCAAAGCCCGTCTCTGAAGGGGCAGGCAGGATCCAAGGGCAAAGGGCTGCCCCATGCAGCGCCCGCGGCTGTCGGGCTGTGGCCCGCAAACTTGAAGAACATCGATGAGGCGGTCCGGGCTGCTATCAAGGCCAAAGAGACGCCCGGGGCTGTAGTGCTCGTGGGCCGGCGCGGGAGGATTGCATACCTGAAAGCCTTCGGCCACCGCGCTCTGGAACCGCTGATGGAGCCAATGTCCACGGACACAATCTTTGACATGGCCTCGCTGACTAAGGTCATGGCCACAACACCGGCGATCATGCTGCTGGTGGAGAACGGACAAATTCGGCTCGGCGATAGGGTCCACCGGTACCTGCCCGAGTTCGCCGGAGGCGGCAAGGAGTCCATTACCGTTCGTCAGTTGCTCACTCATTATTCCGGACTGCGCCCTGACTTTGATCTGTCCGAGCCGTGGGAAGGCTATGCTGCGGCGATGGAGCAGTTATGGAAAGAGCAAACGCGTTCGGAGCCGGGAAAAGAATTCGTCTACAGCGACCTCAACTTTATCGCCCTCGGAGAGATCGTGCGGCGCGTCAGCGGACAATCTCTTGATGCTTTTGTGGAAACCCACCTGTACGGGACCCTGGGGATGAGCGAGACCACCTTTAACCCCCCATCGGAATGGCGGAAGAGGATAGCGCCTACCGAATCCAGGGCGCGTTCACTGGAGTATCTCAAGGGAAAGATCAGCTCTCCGCTTTCCGAAGAGATCCTGCGCGGTTCGGTCCATGATCCCACCGCATGGCGCATGGGAGGGGTTGCGGGTCACGCGGGACTCTTCTCGAGTGCCGACGACGTCGCCGTTTATGCGCAGATGCTTCTCAACCAGGGGACATGTGCGGGCAGGCGAATCTTTTCTCCTTTGACGGTGCGAGCGATGACCCACCCTCAATCTCCCCCACCCACGCTTGCCGTGCGGGGCTTTGGCTGGGACATCGACAGTTCCCAGTCCGTTCCGAGAGGCGATTTGCTCAGCGGGGGGTTCGGTCACACAGGATTCACCGGGACTTCCCTATGGATACATCCAGAGACACAGACGTTCCTGGTAATCCTGAGCAATCGGCTGCACCCCAACGGCAAGGGAGACGTGACTCACTTACGAGGGGTTATCGCCAACATAGTGGCGAGCGCCGTCATGGATCCCCCTCTCCAATGATTTCAGATTGCGGATTGTCCCAATCCGATAATCCGCAATCGCCAATCCGCAATCGTTGCAGTCGGCCTCTCGCCGTACTATGATGTGGGGCCATGAAAAACGGCTTTTGCGAGTATCTTCTCAAGAAGGGGCGGATCACGGAAGATCAACTGGAGCGGGCAAGGTCCCAGGTGGACATCCTGAACTTGAAGACCGGGCTCTGTTCATACGCTTTCGGCTTCATGGATCCGCCAAAGATTCAAAAGATCATCGGCATGCAGCGGCGCACCGGGCAAAAGTTCGGAGATATCGCCATCGCTCTGGGGTATCTCACGCCGGAACAGCTCCATACGATTCTTCATATTCAGGAGAAATACCGGCTGACGCTGGAAGATGCGCTCCTGATGGACAAAGCACTCACCCGGGAGCA
The DNA here is from genome assembly GCA_003225335.1 of Acidobacteriota bacterium. GTDB lineage: Bacteria > Acidobacteriota > UBA6911 > UBA6911 > UBA6911 > Gp18-AA60. The sequence goes on along the minus strand of QHZE01000423.1, from coordinate 13,611 downwards.
ACTCCAGGAAGAGCAAGAGTTGTTCCAGCAGAATCAACAGAAGGGCCTTCGAGTAGCAACAGCTACTTCGGCTCGAAGGAGTAGCAGGCACGGCGGAACTTGAGAAAAGCGTGCGAATGGTAAGGGCAGGTACCCCAATTGCTCTGGGAACTGATGAACCGCTCTTCGGAAATGAAAAACTTGCAATCCCCGCATGTGTGCTGCTTGTCGTCGATCTTGTGATCGCAGGCTTCTTTGAACGTCGCAAACTGCGGATAATCCATTCTATTCTCCTTCCCGGCCCTTAATACCTCTGTTCCGTCGCGACTGTGTGGCGGTAGACGCACTCCAAACAAGCAATCGCGAATGTGTTGCGGTAAATACATCATCGTAATTACGAAAACGTATACCGGCAGCTTTCCGATAGGCTCCGAATGCTGCCCCATTCTACTCCGGACCGTTCCCGTAGCATAGGGGTCTGACCCTGAAAATTGCATTTTGCATTTTCGGGGTCAGACCCCGTTCCCGTTCCGAGCTCTGATCATGAAATCGCAACGGCTTCTCCGTTCCGATGCCGCGAGCATCTGGTCCGAGGCCCTCCGAGCCGTCGATCCGGAAGCGGCGGTAGTCCAGCATGTGAAGCGCAAGGGCCACGAGTTGAGAGTCGCCGGTAAACTGTACGACCTTCGAAAGGTCCGCAAAATCTGGGCGCTCGGGGCGGGAAAGGCCGCGGCGCCAATGGCCAGCGCATTGGAGAAGGTTCTGGGCCGCCATCTCGCAGGCGGGATTCTGGTAACCAAGTATGGTCACGGCCTGCCCATGAAGGTCCTGGAGTTGCTGGAGGCCGGCCATCCCTTGCCGGACGCCAACGGCGTTACAGCCGGACTTCGCATCCGGCATTTGGCAGAAAGCCAGATTGAGCCAGGTGACATGGTTTTTTGCCTTCTTTCCGGAGGGGGGTCCGCGCTTCTGGTCGCCCCGGCGCCCGAGATCAGTCTCGAAGATAAACTCTGCTGCACTCAGTTGCTGTTAAGCTCCGGCGCGACCATTCATGAGATAAATGCAATCCGCAAACATCTCTCCACTTTGAAAGGCGGCCAGCTTGCACGGGTGCTCGGTCGAGTTCCGGTAGTCTCGCTCATTCTCTCGGACGTGGTAGGCGATGATCTTGACACGATTGCGTCGGGCCCCTTGGTTCCGGATCGGAGCACCTTTCGGGACTGCCAGGAGATCCTCGAAAGACTCCGAATTGCCCACAAAGTTCCTGCCTCCGTAAGGCGGAGGATTGACGAAGGGGCCAAAGGAAGGATCCCGGAGACGCCCAAGCCGGGAGATCCCATTTTCAGGAACAAACAGAATGTCATTGTGGCAAACAACTCCACGGCCTGTGCGGCCGCTGCGCGCAAAGCCCGGCGCATGGGCTACCATGCGATGGTGCTCACGTCGAGGCTCGAGGGGGATACCGGAGAGTGCGCGCGTGTGCATATGGCCATCGTCCAGGAAATAGTGCTCGAGGGAAGGCCATTGAAGCGCCCGGCTTGTCTTCTCAGCGGCGGAGAAACCACCGTCCAGATCCTGGGCAAGGGAAAGGGCGGGCGGAATCAGGAGTTTGCGCTGCATTGCGCCCGGCCGCTTGCTGTCCTGCCCGCCCCCTGTGTCGTGGCCTGCCTGGGTACGGATGGGACCGACGGCCCCACGGACGCCGCCGGCGCCTTCTCGGACAACTCGACTCTCACACGAGCCCTGAAGTTTGGGCCAGGCTTTCTGAAAGAATCCCTGGAGAACAACGACTCGTATCGCTTCTTTCAACGTCTCGGCGATCTGATCATTACGGGCCCCACCCGAACCAACGTCATGGACCTGCACATCATTCTGATCGGCTGAGAAGCCAGACCTCAGACATCAGACCTCAGACATCAGACCGGGATGCCTTGGATATTGGACTGTGTGTTCAAGTCTGAGGTCTGAGGTCTGAAGTCTGAAGTCTGACTCAGGCCTTATCACGCCCGGCGAGTTTCTTCTCCAGGCTTTCGCGAAATTCAATCTGATAGAAGCTCAGGAAGGAGACGAAAAGAACGACGATCAGCGGGCCGAGGACAATGCCTTGAAAACCGAATGCCTGCATTCCACCCAGCACGCTCAGAAACACAAGCATCGGATGCATGTCGGTCCTGCCCTGGATGATGATCGGCTTGAGAAAGTTATCGATGGAACTCACCACCAGTCCGCCGATGGCCAGCAGAACAATGCCCTTCACTGTCTGTCCCACGAGGAGGAGAAAAGCTGTCCACGGCACCCACACAATGAAGGCCCCTACGATGGGAACCAGGGAAACGAAGGCGATGATCGCTCCCCAGAAGAGGGGCGCCCGGATGCCAAGCGCCCAGAAAAGGAAGGCGCCAAGCAAACCCTGCACGATGGCGGTCAGGATGGAACCGACGAAAATTGCATAGCTTACATCCTGAAACTTTTTGATGATCTCCGATTCGTAAGCCGTGGGCAGCGGATTCGATTCCTCCACTAACTTGCGCAACAAGGGTCCATCGCGAAACAGAAAGAACATCGCGATGAACATCAGCAAGAACCCGAAGAGCAGCTGGCCCAGGCCCTTCAAGAGAGAAGGCGTTTGACCCATGAGAAACCGGCTGACTGCCGTCACAAGCTGCTCCAACGCCTCTGTTATACTCAACTCCTCGCTACCCAGCCATCTGCTTGTCTGCGAGAGGGTCCATGCCACCCAGGGATGTTTCTGCAGCTCCTGAAGGCGGGTCACTGTCTCCTCGGCTTCAGTCTGCAGGCTCTCATACAGATTCATGGATTGCTGACTGATGATGATGGCAATCCACGAGAGAGGGAGCACGAACAACAGCAGAATCAGAAGACAGGTAACCAGAGATGCCAGGGCGCGGCGTCCTCCGCTTAATCTCAGAATCCTTCGAAACACCGGTGAAAACACCACCGTGAGAACGCCGGCCCACAGGAGTTGGGAAAAGAAAGGCTGGAGAATGACAAAGAGAAAGTATCCGAGGACGAGGAAGCAGATCAGGAAGAATGCTGTAGCAAATCGTGGGCCTCGCGAGGTGTGAGCGTCGTCGCTCATTGACGGCTGCCCCTCTCGGAGAGTCTTTGATCGCGGGGAGGCGGAAAAGCCAGCACCTTGTCACTCGACTGGCACACCTTCTCCAGAACGCACGTGTGACAAAGCGGTCTTCGGGCTTTGCACACCTGGCGGCCATGCTGGATTACCTGGTGAGAGAAGGAAATCCACCGGGTACGGGGAATGAGCCCCATCAGATCACTTTCGACCTTTTCCGGGGTGTCGGAGTGGCTGAGATCCAGCCGATGCGCCACCCGAAACACATGAGTGTCCACGACAATCCCTTCGGCTTTTCCAAAGATCACACCCAGGACGACGTTCGCGGTCTTGCGCGCCACTCCAGGCAGTTGGATCAGTTCTTCCATTGTGTCCGGAACCCGTCCCCCAAACTTCTCCACGAGCATCTGACAGGCGCCCTGGATGTTCTTGGCCTTGTTTCGGTAGAAACCCGTCGACCGAATTTCTTCTTCCAAGACGTTACGCGGAGCCTTCAGATAGTCTTCAGGGGTTCGATACTTCTGAAACAGCTCCCGCGTCACCAGGTTCACGCGTTCGTCGGTACACTGCGCCGATAGAATGGTTGCGATCAAAAGTTCCAATGCATTCCTGTGCTGGAGCGCGCACCGTGCATTCGGATACGCTTTGTCCAGCCCCTTCAGGATCTGTTTGACCCGCCGGGCTTGCTCTTGTGAAGAGAAACGGGATTTGGGCGACATGGCAATGTGCGGGATTATAGCAGGATTGCGGATTTCGGATTGCGGATTTCGGATTGGCGATTACGGATTTTGGAATTAACAGACACTTTGCGATTACGACAATCCGAAATCCGCAATCCGCAATTGAAGGTTTGACTTTTAGCTGGGGCGCATGATACTCAGTTGGGATGCAAATGCTTACCAGCCAAGGAGGAAGTCAATGAGCGAAGACAGCAGAACCGCCGAGAAGGCACTCTTTTTCACTCTCGGCGCATTCATCGGAGCAACCGTAGCCCTCCTGCTCGCCCCCAGAAGCGGTGAAGAGACTCGGAGAATCATTGCCAGCAAGGCGCGTGAAGGGGCGGATTACGTGTCTCGAGGCGGTCGCAACGTCATGGACAAGACCACTTCTTACATAGATCGAGGGAAGGATGTTCTGCAGCAGCAGCGCGAGCAACTGACAGCCGCACTCGAAGCTGGCAAGCAAGCCTATCGGGAAGAAAAAGAGAAAGCGAAGACCTAAATGTCCACGGAGACCGTACTCACGGTATGCGTGACCGGGATTGCGGCATTGGCGCTGCTTCTTCAGGGCATAGCGCTGTGGGGAATCCGTAACTCCCTGCGGACGGTGTCTGCGCGCGTCGACACCGTGAGTGCGGACCTGCAGAAGAAGTTGGGGGCACTTTCGGAGGAATTCGGCGAACTGCTTGCCATCGTAAAACCTCTGGCACAGGATTTCGGGAAAGTAGAGCAGCGCATCACAGCCACGACCGAGATTATTCACAAAAGAGTCATCGCAGTGGACAGCTTTCTCGAAGAATCCATGAAGACTGCGCGTCTCGAGGTAGCGAGGATTCAGGATCTTGTGGATACGGTGTCGGGGTCGGTTGAGGAAACCTTCGAGATGGTCCAAAAGAAAGTTCTAGCTCCCGTGACGGAATTTGGCGCCATCGTCCGGGGAGTAAAAGCCGGTGTGGATCTTTTCTTCCGCGGTCGCAAGGCCCCATCCCGCCGGCCGCATCAGGACGAGGAGATGTTTATTTAGCAGAGCGCTCCGCAGCATGACGATGGGCGCGGAAGCTGCTTGTTCTGCTCAACTCTCAGGCAAGGCGGCGTCACCTCAAGAAGGATCCTGAATGGTTACGCTCGTCCTGTTGGGACTCTTGTTCCTGCCATTCCTGATTTTCGGCGGGATCACGTCTATCATCTGGAAACGAAAACGCCGTGCCGTCCGGCGCTGGACCGCTATCTCCTACCTCATCGCAGCGGGCGTGCTTCTCCTTGGGGTAGGGCCGTATCTGGCCGCTTGGGCGCTCACACATGCCGGCACCCGGCCCCCCGATAAAGCCCTGAAAGAAACGCCGGCAGACTACGGGGTTCCGTACGAGGACATCGTTTTGGAAGCCCGAGACTCGGTGCGCCTCAGCGGCTGGTTTATTCCCCCCGCGGGGAGGAATGCGATCCTGCTTTGCACCCACGGCCTGTTCCGCAACCGTGTGGAGATGCTGTCGCGGGCTATGGCCGCCTGCAGAGCAGGTTATGGAGCGCTGCTGTACGATTCGCGCTCTCATGGCGCGAGTGACAAGGGACTCATCTCGCTGGGCTACCATGAGAGAAACGACGTTCTGGGAGCTATCCAATACATCCAGCGCCGGTACCAGGATGCTCCGGAGCGGCCCAGGATCGTTCTCCTCGGCATCTCCATGGGAGCCGTGGCCACGCTGGAGGCGGCCGCAGAAACCAGGAATTACTCCGCCCTGATCCTCGACAGTCCGTTCTCCAGCCTGCGTCAGACGGTCGTGGACCATTCATGGCTCTTGCTCAAGATGCCTCGCTATCCCTTCCCATCTTTGTTTCTTTTCTGGCTCGAGCAGTTTGCGGGATTTGACCCGGATCTGGTCGATGCGCATGCGGCGCTCCAGCGCGCGCAGCCCGTCCCGACTCTGATAATCGCCAGTGAAGGCGATGAAAGAATGAGCGCCAGTGTGGCCCGGGCGCTCTATGAAGAGGCCAAGTCTTCAACACGAAGGCTGAAGGTTTTTGGGAAGGACGTAAGCCACGGTGCCGCCGCGCGCAAGCATCCCGACGAGTATGCCGCTCTGTTGATCGGGTTCCTGGATACGGCTCTTGCCGAGAAGGCCGCGAGCGCGACTGCGCATCAACCTCTCACGCGGCCCACCGCAAAAGAAGACTACCCCAGGTAAACCCGGCCCCAAAACTCGCCATCAGGACCAGGTCCCCCCTTCGCACCCGATTGCGCTCACAGGCTTCGCTCAAGCCTATGGGGATGGTTGCGGCCGTAGTATTGGCGTAGCGGTCGATATTGAGCACTACTTTGGATTTATCCAGCCCCATACGTTCCACGGCCGCATCGACAATTCTCGAGTTGGCCTGATGAGGGACGTAGAGAACGACATCGGAGGCGCAAAAATTGTTTCGTTTCAGAATCTCAAGGGACACCTCTGCCATGCCCACTACCGCATACTTGAAAACCGCCCTGCCGTCCTGATGGACATAGTGCATTTTCTTTTGCACCGTTTCATGGGTGGGGGGATTGAGGCTTCCGCCTCCAGGCATGTACAGGTACTTGCCTCCGGAACCATCCGAACGCAGGATGAAATCCAGGATCCCCTCCTCCCCGGGCGAGGTGGGTTCTACCAGCGCAACGCCCGCCCCGTCCCCGAACAGCACATAGGTGTTTCGGTCCTGAGGATTGAGGATGGAGGTCATCACGTCCGCGCCTGCTACCAGCACTTTCCGATGCGCTCCCGAGTGCACAAACTGAACGGCCGCTGCCAGGGCGTAAACAAAGCCTGTGCAGGCGCCCGAGAGATCAAAGCCCCATGCGTTCCGCGCCCCGATTTTTTCCTGGAGAATGCAGGCGGTGGAAGGGAAGAACATGTCCGGCGTGACTGTCGCGACAATGATGCAGTCAATCTCCGAAGCCGAAATACCACGCCGCTCGAGCAGCCTTCGGCTCGCTTCCGCCGCCAGATCGGAGGTGGCGACGCCCTTTTCGACCATGTGACGCTGCCGGATACCGGTACGCGTGCGGATCCATTCATCGGAGGTATCCAGGAATTTTTCCAGGTCTTCGTTGGTGACGACCTTTTTCGGAACGTAATGCGCTGTCGCCGTGATTTTCGCGTTGTACAAGAGGTCCCTCCTGATCTCCAGAATGAAAAATGACAAATGACCAATGAGAAATGACAAATTGCACGCGGGCAGATCTTTATCATCCTCCATTTGTCATCATTTGTCATTTCTCATTGGTCATTTGTCATTGGTCATTTGTGAAGACAGTCTAAGGAAATTCGTGCAATTCGTGAAATCCGTGGCAAGTCTTTCGGACGTCAGCTCTTTTCAAGAGACCCTTCCGCGACTAACGGTTTACGCCATGAGGGTGCAATTAGTGCGACTCAGTTTCTGCCACGGGATGCGCGCAAGAGACGGACAAATGACGAGTGCGATATGGAGTGCGGCGACTTGTCGCCGCTTTCCTGCTGACGCCCGGGCCATAGCGCCGACAAGTCGCCGCACTCCAAAAGAGCTGTGATTGTCTGACCGAAGCGGAACCTGAGGCGAGTCGCACTTCTAATTGCCCCCTACGCATGAGGATGACTTGCCGGCTGTGGAGGTGTAGAAGCACTCTTCTGACATTCGTGGCCAGGCAACAAGTCCGTGCAATCCCCATCGCGGAGAAACAAACTGCTCCAGCGGTTCACGCCCCCATCATGAGCTGATCGATGTGACGCAAGCGCTCTGCCGCCCGTTGGGCAAGCTCATCACATTCACGCCGGCACGCTTCTGCAAACGCCCGGTCCTTGAACCCGGCAAGGTTGATGAGGACGTTGTATTGTGCCGCCTTAAGTGCGGCATAGGCCAGTTGCGCCCCGGCAGCGGCGTCGCTGAGGGCGTTGGGATTTCCGATACGAGCCATCTCCTCCAAACTGAAAAGGACCCCGGAAGCCACGCGGGCGGTGCGCAGCGGTGTTTCCGTGGCGTGGCGCGTGGCTTGCTCGATAGCCTCCTCGCGCGCCAGCTTCTGAGCGCCGGTTTCTTTGGGTAACTTCGTGGCATCGATCACGGCCTTGTAGGAAGCCGCATCCTCTTCCACCAAGCGGCAGAGCTCTTCCCTGGCACGGGTGAGATCCGCGTGAAGTTTCGTGACGCGCCCTTCTACGGATTCAAATTTTTTCTTTCCCTCCGTCAGCCCCGCAACCATTTCTCCCAGGGCAGCCCCCAGACCCCCGGCCAGCGCGGCGACGCTTCCTCCGCCCGGCACCGGGTCGGGAGAAGCTACTTTCGCGACAAATTCCTCGCTGGACGAAAGCCCGTCCTGGCTCAACCCCTCGGACAACCGGTTTTCGAGAACCTGGCGTGACGAGAAATTCTCCAGACGCAGGTAGTACTCCGCGCAAGCCGTCAGAGCGTTGTGAGGCACGAGGCCGACTATTTCGCTGGAGCCAACCGAAACCCCGTAGCGCGCAGCTTCCCTGCAGACCAGATCGAAGGCCCGGAAGACCGGAGTCCCTTCAAAATTCGTGAGATTCATCGAAACCTGGGCCTGGTTGCGCTCCTTTATTTCAAACCCCAGCGCCTTGACGTACCGCAGCCCCCCGCTGGAATGGCGGACGGCCTTTGCGATCGCCCGCGCCACTTTGACGTCCGGGGTATTCAGGTAGACGTTGTAGGCGATCAGCGGGAACCGCGCTCCCACAGCGGTCGCGCCGGCCGATGGGTGCACTTCGCAGGGCCCGAAGTCCGGCTTGCGCTCGGGGTTTGTCCGGATTTCTTCGCGAATTCCTTCGAACTCTCCCTTGCGCACGTAGGCGAGGTCCTGACGCGCCGGAATTCTGGCAGACTGCTCGTAGAGAAACACCGGAATCGAATAAAGCTCCGCGATCTGCTGCGCAACACGGACGGAGAGCTCCACGCATTCCAGCATGGTGATGCCCGAAATAGGAACGAAAGGGATCACGTCCGCGGCGCCCATCCGCGGGTGCTCGCCGCGGTGCTCGCGCAGGTCGATCAATTCCACGGCCTTTCCGACAGCCTCGATCACGCCGCGCGCGACGGCCTCGGGTTCACCGGCGACCGTAAGGACGCACCGGTTATGCGCGGGATCCATTTCGCGGTCCAGGAGCACGGCTCCTGGCTGCAGCGTGAGCGCGGCGGCCAGGGCATCGACGACTTCCCGGCGCCGTCCTTCGCTGAAATTGGGAACGCACTCCACGATCCGCTTCACGCTTCCTCCAACTTGTTTATGGCCGGGATCCCTCTCTTGATGGTGACGACGCAGTGGTTGACGCCGAAGAAGTACGGAAGCTCCCTGTAGTCTCCCACGTCCATCAGCACGATATCGGCCTGCTTCCCTTCTTCAATGCTGCCGAGGCGATCCGAAAGACCCAGGGAATACGCGCCGTTGATCGTTGCTGCGGTAATTGCCTCGGCGGGGGTCATTCCCATCTGGCTGCAGGCGATGGAAAGAATGAGTTGCATGTTCAGAGTGAAACAGGATCCCGGATTGAAATCCGTGCCCAGCGCCACGGGCACGCCCGCAGCGATCAGCTTACGCGCAGGCGGATAATGCCTCAGCCCCAGATTGAAGGCCGTGCCAGGAAGGAGTGTGGCGACCGTGCCCGCGCGCTTGAGCGCCTCGATGTCCTGGTCGTCGATCCACTCGAGGTGGTCTGCGCTGCGAGCACCGAGCTCCGCGGCCAGGCGCGCGCCGCCGCTGTGGCCCAACTCTTCGGCGTGAACGCGAAGGCCGAGCCCGGCTCTCTTTGCTGCCGTCAGAATTTCACGCCCTTCTTCAACCGTGAAATACCCATCGTCGCAGAAGACGTCACAATACGAGGCCAGCCCGTCCTTGGAGATCCTGGGAATCATCTCCTCGATGATCTGCCGGACATACTCCTCTCTCGAGTTCTTGCGCTCTTCGGGAATGGCGTGAGCGCCCAAGAAGGTCGGCACCGTTTCCAACCGGCTCCTGTGTTTTAACTCTGCTATTGCCTCGAGTATCTTCAGCTCATCCTGCAGACTCAGCCCGTAGCCGCTCTTGGCCTCTATGGTCGTCGTGCCGTGCTCCAGGAAGCGGTAGAAGAAACGTTCCGCGGCCTGCACTAGCTGCGCCTGGCTCGCCGCCCGAACCTGTCGCACGCTGGCCTGGATTCCACCGCCGCTCGCGGCGATTTCCTGGTAGGTCTTGCCGAGGCATCGAAGTTCGTACTCCTGCGCTCGCGTGCCCGCGAAGATAGGGTGCGTGTGGCTGTCGACAAATCCGGGAAGGGCCAGAAGCCCCAGGCCCGCTCCGCCTATTGTTTGACATTCCTCTCCCGGTTTGAGGACCGGAAGGTCTCTCGCGCGCCCCACCCACTGAATATGTTGTCCCCGGATGAGGATCGCCCCGTTCTCGACAATGCCGATATCCGCCATGGCAGGGCCACAGCGCGGCACGGGGCCGCCTCGGAGTGTCGCAACCTGAGCAATGTTTTTCAGGAGCAGCATGATGCTCCGGAGTTACGGCGCTCAAAGCCAAGTTTTAGCCACAGAGCCACGGAGACACAGAGAAAAATCTCTGTGTCTCTGTGGCTGTGGCCAAATCGGGTCGCGCAAATAACACCGGTTTCCCCTCAACGCAACCGGCGAAGGGCCAGAATCGCGATGTCATCATTAACTTCAGCCTTGCGCGTGAACTCGAGTATCGCCCGGTAGAGGCTTCTTGCAAATTCCCTTACGGGCTCGGACGAATGAAGATGGACGGATCTCACGAAACGTTCCTCATCATACATCTGGCCGTCGGGGTTCACGGCGTCGGTCACGCCATCACTGAAGAGAACCAGCAGGTCTCCCCGCATAATTTGAAACTGAAGTTCGTCGTAGTTCGTGCCTTGCAGGAGACCCAGCGGAACGCCGGAGGCAGCGAGGCGCGTGACCTCGCTTCCGCGCGCCAGACAGGGAAAGGGCATTCCGCCGTTGGCCAGGCGCGCCATTCCGTCCTTGAGATCGAGCGAAAGGTACGCGACAGCGATGTAATTGCTCAGGTGATACCGTGGCACCAGGCTCGCGTTCAGAAATGCGAGCGTCTCAGCGGGAGGTCTGGGACTTGCAAAGAGCGAGCGCATTTGCCCGCTGAAGACGGCTCCGTAGAGTGCCGCTGGAATCGATTTTCCGGAAACATCGCCGATGACGATCTGGAGTGTGTTCGTCGCGGGATTCCAGTCAAAATCAAAGAGGTCGCCCCCTACCTCCCGCGCGGGGTGATACTCGGCGGCCATTTCCCAGCCGTCCAGTGATGGAAACTCGCGCGGGAGGATGTAACTCTGAATCTCCCGGGCGATCTCCAACTCTCGCGCCAGGCGCTCGCGCCGGATCAACTCCTTCCGGAAGCGCTCATTTTCGACGGCAAGCCGATACGCTTCCAGCCCCCGCTCGACCGTCATGAGTAGATCCGGCGGGTCCCAGGGTTTCACCATGTACCGAAAAACCTTGCAACTGTTGATCGCGTCCAGGAGGACCTCCACGTCCGTAAAGCCCGTGAGGATGATGCGGATCGCGTGCGGCAAGGGTTCCAGAGTCTGCCGCAGGAAGTCGATGCCGGTCATGTCCGGCATTCGCTGGTCGGCAACGATCACAGCGATGTCGCTTTCCTTCTCGACAAACTGAAGAGCTTCCCTGCCGCTGCTGGCAACCAGGACGGGATACCTGTTGACGAAGGTACGCTGCAGCTTCTGCAGATTGGCCATTTCATCGTCGACGACAAGGATCTTGTGCTCCTGATTCAGCGAGATCATCGTCTCTGTCCGCACGCACGCGCTCCCGGCGAAAGTTCACCGGCGAAACCGGAGTATGTAAGAAACCACACATGAACACAGATCCGGGTTTATCTGTGTCCATCTGTACTACTAGCCGGAAAATTCTTCGCCGCTTGAAAAGGATTTTCTCCCGCGTTTGCGCAGAGGCCCAAAGGGCCGACAGTGAATAGGCCCGGCCGTGAGGCCGGGATAAGATTCGGGAAGAATGATGAGCGCCAAAGGTGCGGCAGGCTTCTTGTGCCGGTCCTTCGGACCTCCATCTCCGCGTGAATTCGCGGTCCACGCCCTCACGGGGGTGGCTATTGACTGCCGGCTCTTCGAGCCTGGTCAGTAAGCTGATAGTTACGCGGATGCTGTAGGAAGTAGAAATCTCTGCGCTCTCGGCGTCTCTGCGGAGAGATCCGTTTTGGTTGCGGCTGGGCTGCACTGTGTTCATCGGTGGTTTCAATTTAAACGCGGACGTATTCAAAATCGAAAGGCTTGCCGTTGATCCCTTTTTCCGGAGGCGCGACCCAGGACGCGATTTTGCCCGGCTCGTAGACGGGCTTCATCAGGCTGCTCAGGAAGCTTCGATCCGACTCGTTGGGCAACCACTCATCCCGATGCCGTTCCCATTCTTCCTTGTCTGTCAGATGTCCATCCGGAGTGAAGTAAGCACCCGCATAGATGCCGATCCGGCGATTAAAGCGACGGCTCGGAATCTTCAGCCTGAGGGGGATCGAGGCGCGTTCAATGACCTTGTTCCACCGGTCGCAGCCCCGCTGGCAGTCCTCGATGTACGAGTCACGGAGCACTTCGTTCATGGCGTTGCGCAGCGGGACCTGCTTTTCCACGAGCTTGCCGTCTTCCATGACCATCATCGGGTAATGACCATCGAGGGCCTTGTGATCCTGGTAGGTGCCTTCCCGGTCGCGCCCCTTGAGGCTCGCGCCAAAATAGGTAGCCGCGTTGGAGGATATCTCGCCGCCGAAAAGGTCGGCGCTGACGCTGTACCAGAGGTTGACGTACTTCTGAATTGTCGGCAAGTCAATTCCTCCCAGCTGCCGGGCGTCCTCATTCGGGTCCTGTCGCATCAGCTCGCAGGTCCTCTGGGTTACGCGCTGCAACGCCGTTTCGCCCACAAACATGTGATGCGCCTCCTCGGTAAGCATGAACCTGGTGGTTCGCGCCAGCGGATCGAAGCCGCTTTCGCTCAAGGCGATCAGCTGGTACTTGCCGTCCCTGTCCGTGAACATGGTGAACATGAAGAAATCGAGCCAGTTTTCGATCGGCTGGTTGAACGCGCCCAGAATCCTGGGCTTGTCGGGGTCTCCGCTGCGCCGCTGGAGCAACTCCTCCGCTTCTTCCCTGCCGTCCCGGCCGAAGTATTTGTGGAGCAGGTACACCATGGCCCAGAGATGGCGGCCTTCCTCCACGTTCACCTGGAAGAGATTTCGCAGGTCGTACAGGCTGGGCGCCGTGTGGCCGAGCGATCGCTGCTGCTCCACGCTGGCGGGCTCGGTGTCCCCTTGGGTGACGATGATGCGCCGCAGGGCGTTGCGAAATTCGCCAGGCACTTCATTCCACACCGGCTGTCCTTCGAAATCACCGAAGGCGATCTTCTTATCCGAAGCGGGGGGAACCACGAAAATCCCCCAGCGATACTCGGGCATCCGCACATAGTCGAAATGGGCCCACCCGCTCGGTTCCACGGAGACTGCCGTCCGCAGGTATGCCGGGTTCTGCTGAAAGCCTTTGGGGCCCACTTCCATCCACCACTTCTGGAAGTTGGGCTGCCACGTTTCGAGCGCGCGCTGGAGCCCCCGGTCCTCGCCCAGATTTACATTGTTAGGAATCTTCTCACTCTGATTGGTCATAAGACCTCTCTTTCGCTGGGGTCTGACCCCGAAAATTCAATTTTCCTGGCTCTCCCGATTGAGCCTGGCAGGAAAAACTAAATTTTCAGGGTCAGACCCCGCTATGTTCGCTTCCAGTCGAACACAGGCCGGGCCGGCTTGCCATAGAGTGTGAGCGCCCCATGCTC
>QHZE01000771.1:1219-2714 GCA_003225335.1 Acidobacteriota bacterium | reverse complement strand
CGCTGGGCATCGGGGCGAACACAGCCGTCTTTAGCGTCGTCAACGGCCTTTTGCTGCGTCCACTTCCGTATCGCGACTCCGAGCGGCTGGCGATTATTTGGACTCATTCGCCGGGCGCAAACGTGGCGCAGGATTGGCCGTCGCCCGGTCAGTTCTCCGCCATCAAAGCGGATAACCGCGTGTTTGAGGCGCTCGCCCTCGCTCGGGGAAATATCGCCATCCTCACCGGTCAGGAAGCGCCTGAGCGAGCCAGCGTGGTGCAGGTTGCTTCAGCGGTGTTTCCGCTGCTGGGCGTCCAGCCCGCTTTGGGACGCGTCTTTTTGCCCGAAGAAGACGCGCCGGGCAAACCGCCCACCGTCCTTCTTACCCATGGCTTATGGCAGCGGCGGTTTGGCGGTGATCCGAAAATCATCGGGCGGGAACTCAGCCTGAACGGCGACAGCCACACCATTGTGGGTGTGCTGCCGAAAGACTTCTCGCTCGACTGCGAAGTGATGCCGACGGTGGGGGGTATGGCGCGGCCGGAGTTGTTTTTGCCGCTGCCGCTGAGTGCGGAGCGGATGAATCAGCATGGCGATGAAAATTACAACGTGCTGGCCCGGCTCAAAGTGGGCGCGACCATCGCGCAGGCGCAGGCCGAATTGAACCAAGTTGCACAGCGGCTCGAGCAAGAATTCCCCAAAGGTTACCCGGCCAGCCGCCGCTTTGGCTTCAGCGTCAGGCCGCTGCTCGAACAAGCCGTGGGCGAGGTGCGTTTGGCGCTTCATGCCCTGCTCGGCGCGGTTGGCTGCGTGCTTTTGATCGCTTGCGCGAATGTGGCGAATCTGCTCCTGGCGCGCGGGGCGGCGCGGGGAAAAGAGATCGCCATTCGCACGGCCATTGGCGCAAGCCGCTGGCAGGTCGCGCGACAGCTTTTAACGGAAAGCCTGGTCCTGGCGCTTCTCGGTGGCGCGCTGGGACTGCTTTTGGCGCTAGTGGGGCTCAAAGCTTTGCGCGGGCTCAGTCCGGCCAATATCCCTCGATTGCACGAGATCAACATGGACGGACGTGTGCTGATTTTCACGTCGGGAGTGGTGTTGCACACGAGCCTTCTCTTTGGACTGGCACCGGCGTTGCAAAACTTGCGGGTGAATTTGAGCGCGACCCTTAAAGAAAGCGGGCGCGGCTTGGAGACAGGTCATCACCGGTTGGGGAATTTACTCGTCATTGTGGAATTTGCCTTGTCCCTGGTCTTGGCTGTCAGCGCTGGCCTGCTCATTCGGAGCTTTGTCCGCGTGCAACAGGTCGCGCCAGGATTTGTGCCGCAAAATGTGCTCTCCATGCGGCTGGCCGTCTTTGGCCCTGGGTATGCCGAAGAAGCTCGCCGCGCAAATTTTTATCAACAACTGTTGGATCGTGTGCGGCGGTTGCCTGGTGTCGAATCTGCAGGGATCACGTCGATTTTGCCGCTCGCTGGCGGCATCAGTTGGGGCGGCATCACCATCGAAGGTTATGA
>QHZE01000771.1:0-1186 GCA_003225335.1 Acidobacteriota bacterium | reverse complement strand
CAGCTTTTAACGGAAAGCCTGGTCCTGGCGCTTCTCGGTGGCGCGCTGGGACTGCTTTTGGCGCTAGTGGGGCTCAAAGCTTTGCGCGGGCTCAGTCCGGGCAATATCCCTCGATTGCACGAGATCAACATGGACGGACGTGTGCTGATTTTCACGTCGGGAGTGGTGTTGCTCACGAGCCTTCTCTTTGGACTGGCATGTACCTGACTTTGCGCACCCGAGCTGACCCGGCCGGTCTGACGGCGGCGGTGACGAGGGAGGCGCATGCGCTGGAGCCGAATGTGCCAATCTACGATGTAAAGACGATGGAGCAATGGCTCTCGGGATCTTTGGCGCGGCGGCGCTTCGCGATGCTGGCGCTCGGACTCTTTTCCGGATTGGCCATGCTTCTCGCGGCGGTCGGCATTTACGGAGTGATGTCTTACACAACGGCGCAACGCACGCGCGAGATCGGTGTGCGTGTCGCGTTGGGGGCGCAACGACGCGACGTGCTTTCACTCGTAATCCGCAAGGGTGTCAATCTGGCTTTGCTCGGCGCGGCGATTGGTCTGATGGGGTGCCTGGCGGCAAGTCGTCTTGTTTCGAGCCTTCTCTACGGCGTGACACCGAGGGATCCGTGGACTCTCGCCAGCGCATCGTTGTTGCTCGTGGCCGTGGCAGTTCTGACGAGTTGGCTGCCCGCGCGGCGCGCCGCACGCGTGGACCCAATCGAAGCGCTAAGATATGAATGACTTTCGCTTCGCCTACCGCCAATTGATGAAGCGGTTGTACCCGGCTTCCGTAAACTCAGCAGTGATCGACAAGCTCGTGACCCCGGATTTTAGGCCGCCCACAGAGTCCGCTTCACACTTATCCGGCCTCCCGCCCAGGCAGGAAACCCCGCGAAAACCCCCACGTTTACCGGCTGGGCCTCGTGCTTCGCACACTCCGGCCGATCGGCGAAGGGCTGGGCCAAACTCGTCTCGGCCCCTGTTCCGATCAGTCAAAACCTGGTGCAGCTACAAGGACGTCTCCAGGGACTATCCGCAGGAAGCGCCACAGACCTGTCGGCTGGCCTGTCTATGGCCCGTAACCTGTAGATGAAAGTCCCGCCCCACTTTAGCGGACGCAACATTCGGAAATGCCCGAAATCGCCTTCAACTTCACCAGACGTGTGAGTGCCACTCTCTTCGAGTCGTGGAGAACA
>QHZE01000770.1 GCA_003225335.1 Acidobacteriota bacterium | reverse complement strand
GGGACTGACGATGTCAGCACCAGCCAGTGGCAGAGCCGTCGGAGGGCTGAGCAAGTGGCGATCAGGCAAGTGCAACCCGCCGTCGGCCAGCGAAGCGAAACAACGGTATGCCTTGCGAAAGGGACCGATGCGGCGCTAGAAAGTCAGGCGCAGCGGCCAGAGCTCTGGCGCCGACACCATAGCGTGGCCGCCATAGAGCCCGCGGACCGCAATGGAGTTCTCCAGGTCACCGGCGCAGCTCCTTGCCGACGCCCGGGCGTTTACTCACAATCAAATCTCCACTGCGTTCGGTCGGCGTTGTGGACGATGACCGTTCGACCCACCACTTTTGCGGCTGGCATAACGTTTGCGGTGGGGCCGTGCCTCGTTGCAGCCAACAACTACGGATCAAATTCCGCTTTCAGAATGGGGCGCAACCTTACACGCTCAGGGGGAATTGACATGAACAAGACATGCCTGTTCGTGGCGCTGGTCGTGACGACTACCCTAGGATCCGGTCACGCGCTAGCCGCTCCGTTCCCGGCGGATGCGACCGACTCGCGCGGCGCCGTGTTCGGCGTTCCGGACATGATCGCCACCATGCCGTTCTTGCTCGGCGAGGTGGACCTGAGCACACTCGGTGTTGCGGATTCCGAGCTTGCCGGGGTAGGTCTCGCAGGTGCAACCAATAATTCGCCCGGCGACGGCCCGAACATGTTCATCGTCGATGACAACGGAGCGGAGTGTCCGAATGCTGCATTCAGCAGGATTCAGGACGCAGTGAACGCCGCCGGACCGGGCGACCAGGTCAAAGTCTGTCCAGGCACGTATCAGGAACAAGTGCGGATTCCGGCGGGCAAGGACGGCCTGCGGCTCTTCTCGCAAGTGCCGCTCAAGGCTGTGATCAAGGCGCCCCTCGTGATGATCCAGCCAAACTCGATCGTGCTGATCCAAGACGCGAGGGACGTGACCATCCGGCAGTTCACGATCACCGGCCCGTACACGTTCTCTGGCTGTGCCCCGCCCCTAGACCGGCATACCGGCGTACGGGTGATCAATGGCTCGGCGACGCTCGAGGGCAATCACATCACCGAGATTCGGGATGCGAATCCAGCGCTCTTCGGCTGTCAGGACGGCATCGGGATCCTCGTCGGCCGTCAGTTCGAAGGCCAGATCGGGACGGCCACGATCCGCAACAATCAGATAGATCGGTATCAGAAGGGTGGCATTGTCGTCGACAATACGGGGTCTTACGCACTTGTGACGCAGAATGAGATCAGTGGTGAGGGCCTAAGCAACATCATCGCCCAAAACGGAGTCCAGGTCGGCCGTGGGGCAAGCGCGGATGTCCATCACAATCGGATCTCTAAGAACCTCTTCAAACGCGTCGGATCTTCTGATACCGCGGCCGGTGTCCTCCTCTTCGAGACGTCCGCGCACGTCAGCACCGACCACAACGATGTCTTTCAGAATGGCGTGGGCATCGACATCGACGAGAACGCCGTCGGACTCGTCATCGCGCACAACAACGTTCACGAGAACATGGACAACGGCGTTGCTGCCTTCACGGACTCGTTGCAGAACCAGATCGCACACAACAAGGCGTTCAACAACACACCCGTGGACTGCTACGACGAAACGGTTGGAACGGGAACAGCGGGAACTGCGAACTTCTGGGTCCACGACATGGGCGCCACCGAGAACCGCCCGGGCTTGTGCAAGAGCAAGCCGTGAGCCGGGACAAAGATGGGCCACGACGGAGATGGGCTGTGGTTGGCCAAGGACCGGAACGGGTCGCGTTCGACCTTTTCTTCATAGCTATGACGTGGTGCAGCCCGTGGGTCGGCCAAGTCCCGGAAGATCGGGGAGAGCGTGAGCTCCCGATCCGGGCGGCGGCGCGACGGCACTAGCCCCAATCCGAAAATAGATCAGACGGCAAGGCGTTGCTCCAGTCTCGTGCAGAGGGCCGTGGTGGCCGGGTTGAAGGTGAGGCGAAGCACGCGGCGCCCGCCGATGGGAATTGTGGGTAAGTGTCTCAGTTCGGTAGTGTCTCAAGTTCGACTCTCGGGGGCGCTGGCGGCGACCCGATTCCTGGGCATAGTCTGAAGCATCGCAGACGATCTGTAACGCCATCGAGAAAACTGACGACGGCCAAGCGGACGGTCCGGGCTAGTTGAACCGACCCGCGCGCTGAATCCGCACCCGTTCCTTTGCGCACCTGATCGATCGCCCGCGACGCTCAATGCCGAGCGGCCCGCGTGCGCGCAATCAACGCGGGCTCACACCGGCGGAACTGACGGTTCGCACTCCTCTAACCAGATCGCGTGACATAGACGGTGGAGGCGGACGGTTGCGCCCGACAACCGAAGCGCGACTTCGAACTCGATCTCGGTCGGCTGTATGGACTCCATGCACGCCGCGCAGCGTTTCCCCTCGCCCTGCCCACCCCACGTCCTTTGCGGTTCCTCGCACGGCAACTCGCCGGTTCGTATCATCGTCCTGATCCGATCACGTACTTCGACTTCCTGCACGGATTCCCTCTCATGCGAGCGAAAGGTCGCGCCAGCCTTAGCACGTGTCGTCAGCAACGGCGGTGCCAGCGAGCATAGATCGGGAATGAGGCGCTCGACGCGGAGCCAGGGGTGTGCCTTCTTGACCGTTGACTGCCTTTTCGGCGGAGTGCTTCAATGGCCACCGGGTGAACGTTGACCGGGTGCCACGGCTCCCGACATTTCCTGCTCGGTGGGTGCTCGAAGATCCACGCTCGCGGAGCTACTTCGTCTTCTGGAGTGACCCGGGCGGCAAGCTCGTGCGTGCCTTACTCATGGCGCCCAGCGACGAAGAGCTGCCAGAACATCGGCGCGTGCGCCGGATAGGAGAGAAGGATAGCGATGAGCGACGCCAGAATCACGATGACTCCCGGTGCAGATCGAGGGTCGACGACGACCGGATTCAAGATGGTCTTCCGGCGCTGGGCGCCGGGGACCGATCCAGCGAGCTTGCCTCTCGCCGAGATGCCTAAGCAGATCGTGGCGTCAGCGAGGATGCTGGAGGCCCCCAGGAACGGCAAGCCAAGAGCCAACGCCTCGAACGGAGAACGGTAGCGCGGTAGTGAGATGGTCCGGCCTTCCCCGAGACGTCTATCCCCACAAATAAGTACGAAAGCGGCGCTCTTTCCGCGCTTTTTGCGATAG
>QHZE01000159.1 GCA_003225335.1 Acidobacteriota bacterium | reverse complement strand
GGCTTTCATGTACGCGTCTATAGAAGGTTCTGTCGCGCAAACCTCGAGGCCTGCCTCGAACGTACCGCAGTCCTTTGGGTTCACTTGACCACCTATCAAATGCGTCACAACCGATTGCAGGTAACTGTATCCCTCACCGGAATAAGACCACTTTTCGCCAGGCGTGAAATGGATTGCCAGGGGTTCTTCCTTTGACCGGAAGTTTGGGAAACCACTGGTATGAGAAAGCACATGACGGGCGGTAATGAGGTCTAGCCGCGGGTCACCCTCTAGAAACCGCTCAGAGGTGTACTTGGTCAGAGGCGTATCGAGATCCATGACGCCTTTTTCACACAGTTTCATCACAGCATAGGCAAACACCGGCTTGCTGGTGGACGCCGCTTCAAACACCGTGTCGTTATCAACAGGTTCTTTCGACGCGCTGTCTTTGACACCAAACCCTCGACGCCAAAACAATTTCGCGTCTTTGATGATGGCGATGGAAAGCCCCGGAACCATTCCTTCTTCCATCAGTTGTGGAATCTGTTTCTCCAAATCAGCAATCAGGGTTTTCCAGGGAAGGCCGTCCTTTGATTCGGCAGATTGCTGATTCCCTCGTGAACATGCCACCGGTGCGAGAATAGAAAAACTTACAGCGGCTCGACTGCTCTCTACCAGAAACTCAAGAAACTCCCTTCGTCGCATGCGATCCCACATAGCTTTTTTGACCTCCCGGTCGTGATGGAATTCAAGCGCGATTGTCAACGATTGGTGGATAGGTGGAACAAGCCGCCTTTGCGGCCTGGAGACCGGTCGGTGGGACCGCAATCGGGACAGGAATTCATGGGTCGCCCCCTTTGTAGTTCAGTCGTTTATCCCACCACGGGACCCCGAGTCAAGAGAGACGCACGGAGGAGCTTTGTGGGAGTCGAACGGGTCGTGGGCAACGGCGAACGTCACCAGCTTGGATCCTGCTCTCTTCGGCGCGACGGCGACGCGGGTTCTGGCCCGAGAGAGATATCACCTCCGGGTTTCGGTCTTGTGTTAATCTCCCGTGGGTGCTTTGCGGCCACCATGTCTGAGTGGCCTGCATTCTATGTTTGGTGTTCGACAAAGGAGGGTCCCATGAATCGCCGCAGTTTCCTCGCTGCCGCCGGCGCAGCCGCCGTAGCTGCCGCTCCGGCCGCTCGCGCGACTCGCGAACCGCAAGCGTCGTCGAGGAGGGCCCGCTTCCGCACTGGCTTGGTCGCGTATTCCTACCGGCAGGCTCTGCAGGCTAAGACGATGACCTACGAGGACTTGATCCGCATCGCCGTCGAGACGGACACCGACGGAATTGACATGACTGTCTATTGGATGCCCGGCACTTCCGACGATTACGTGCTGCCGCTGCGGCGCCTGGCCTACAAGAATCGGGTGGAGATTTACAGCCTGGGCACGCGCGTTCGCCTCGCGCAGCCGACGGCAGATCTGCGGGAGGCGCAGATCGTCGAGCTGCGCAAGTGGATGGACGTTGCGCAGAGAATAGGGGCGACTCATATTCGCGTGTTTGGCGGTTCGAAGCCGGAAGGGGCTACCCTGGAACAGGCCATCGGATTTGCTGCTGAAACATTGAAGCGCGGCGCCGAATATGCCGGCGCCCGCGGCATCATCCTGGGAGTGGAGGATGACGGCGGGATTACGGATTTCGCAAAAGAGACCATCGAGATCGTGAAGCGCGCGGATTCCCCCTGGGCCGGCATGAACCTCGACATTGGAAACTTCCGGCCGCCCAAAGTGTACGAGCAGATCGAGATGTCGATTCCCTATGCCGTCAGCACGCATGTGAAAACCACAGTCGCGCTCGACGACGGCGGCGGTCGCGCCCCGTGCGACTGGGACCGCGTCTTCGCGATGTTTTCTAATCACGGCTTCCGTGGGTACATGGGCCTCGAGTACGAGGCCGCCGAAGATCCGGCGGTCGCAGTGCCAAGACACTTGCGGCGCTTGAAGGAACTGGCTCTGAAGTACTCCGCCTGAGCTCGCGCGACCCGCCGCAACGACATTACGGATCTCCTCGCATTCTTAAACCTGGAACGGGTGCTCGGCAGGACCCTTAGGCCGCGCAAAGGGGGGCACCCCAAGAATCCAGGGAAACGTGTGAGACGTCCCCGCCTTTTTTTAGTACCATCATAGAGAAATCGTCGTAGAAGTGGAGAATACAGCTTCTAAAGACCTTTTATCCGTCTGAAG
The DNA here is from genome assembly GCA_003225335.1 of Acidobacteriota bacterium. Taxonomy (GTDB): domain Bacteria; phylum Acidobacteriota; class UBA6911; order UBA6911; family UBA6911; genus Gp18-AA60. The sequence goes on along the minus strand of QHZE01000159.1, from coordinate 5,083 downwards.
GAGGAGGAAATATGAAAAGACCGCTCCGTTCCAACTTGCGCCCCGTTCTGTTTTTGACTCTGGCGGCGTCGCTGTTCTTCGTCTTAATCGGCGCTGCCACTCCGCGCGAGCGGAAATTCGAGTTCGAATACAAGGCAACGGTCAAAAAGATTCCGGCAGGCGCAAAGAGAGTCGAGCTGTGGATACCCGTCCCTCACGACAGTCGTTTCCAGAAGATCACAGACATGCAGATTGAATCTCCGTACCAGTATCAGATTCACACGGCCGAGTTTGGGAATAGAATCTTGCACATCAGCTTGAACAACCGGCAGCAATCGAGCTTCACCGTCACCGTGCGTTTTAATGCCATGCGCAAGGAGCACGTACAGGAGAGGCTGCAACAAGCCAATTACTCTGCGGCCAGAGAAGACCGTGACCCGGACATGGCGCGGTGGCTTCAGCCGGATCGGCTCGTGCCGATAGACGGTAAAATCAAGCAGTGGGCGCAAGAGGTGATCGACGCTGCCGGCGCGAACACCGATCTGGAGAAAGTCAGGGCCATCTACAAGCACATAGTTGCGACCGTGAAGTACGACAAGAGCGGGCAGGGCTGGGGCCGCGGAGACATCTACTATGCCTGTGATGCGCGGCGGGGCAACTGCACGGACTTTCATGCCATTTTTATAGGCTATTGCCGTGCGCTGGGTATTCCTGCGCGTTTCGCGATCGGGTTTCCTCTGCCGGCCGACAGGGGGGCGGGCCAGATAAGCGGCTATCACTGCTGGGCAGAGGCATACATCAAGGGGATCGGCTGGGTTCCGGTTGATGCTTCGGAGGCGGCGAAAAATCCCGCCAAACGCGAATACTTCTTCGGCGCGCATGACGAAAACCGCGTCGAGTTCACCGTCGGTCGCGATCTAGTGCTCAATCCGAAGCAGGCAGGTGAGCCACTCAACTATTCCATCTATCCGTACGCGGAGGTTGACGGCAAGCCGTTCACTTCCGTCGATAACAATTTCGCCTATCGGGATTTGGCTGCCCCGTCGACGAATAATAGCCGTGAATAGGTGGTGCGTGGAGCTACACGATCAAGGCAAAGAAGGATGCATATAGCTATAGCGTTCACACCAGAAAGAGCCGATAGGGCATCACCTGCGCCTCGGAACTTCAGCGGCTTCGCCCCCCTCTGGCACTATGCCGTTGCAGATTTCCAACGCCGTTGCCGCGTCGTGCGGCCCAACGGCATCGACATGCAGGGTAACTTTCCCCATGTGCCGGCCCGTGTAGTCCAGGAGTGTGTGAATGAAGACGATAATACCAATCATTTCCATGAGCTCTTCGACGGTCGAGATCATCATGTAGACGAGGTTGTTTTCTCCGTGGCGGTCGGCCCATAGCCCGCTGACGGCCTCCACGCCGAGGGCGCCCCCGACGTAGATTATGCCGGCGACGACGAAGAGAAGCCGCGTGCGGGGGGGCAGGGACCATAAGAAGCGCAGATATGCCAGGGCGAAGAGGAGGACGGCAGCGGCGCCGGGGACCACCCAGGCATAGTAGAGGAGCCCGCCCATGTGGAAGGCCTGGCGCAGCGGCTTGATGGCCATTTCGTGGATGATTGCCTCTTCGTCTATGGACATTGCAAGAAAGATGACTGCCAAAGCGGCCCAGTGCCAGACGTAGGGATCTTGCCGCGCCCTTTTCCCACGGGCAATTGTGGCCAGGATAATGGAGCAGAACAGGAGGGTAGACGCCTGATACCAGGTGGGGATGTTGGCCTCCCAGTCCACGTAAAAAAGCCGGATGTAGCTTTTCTGCACTTGCTTCAGCAGGTCCGTGCCCGGATGCAGGTAGAGAGTGGACAGGCTCCCCGCCAGGCTTGCCAGGGTGAGCCCCAGCACGACCAAGGACAGGATCCCCGTGAGTCTCCGTGGGGAAATGGTGATTGGGAGTTCCATTTGCGGTCCCCCTTTCTTTGCTTCAACCGCAAAACGACTCTGAATCGGTTGTAGACGCCTGGGAAGCCCGCCGTTGGCCGAATCACGGTTTGAAAGAAACCACCGCTCCGCTCAGCGATTCGGGAATAGGCTCTCCGCCCAGAACCACACCACTTGTTGCTTTGTTTTTGGGTATAACAAATTTGTACCGCGAAAGGCGTCGCGGAGCAAGCGAAATCGACGTGCAATTAGAAGTGGGAGCCGCCTCACGTGCCGCTTTGGTCGACTGCAGACGAACTGATGTCGGGCCCGGCTCTGATCAGTCAGCTTAGCGCGAGACCAAGTTTGTGTCGTGTGAGTATGTTTCCTCGCGGTTTACGATTCCCGGTGTTTATGCGAGAATCACGCGGAGTCGATGGCCCAACACGCGATCGAAATCAGAGGACTTCGAAAGTCTTTTAACGGCCACCCGGTCCTGAAGGGGATCGACCTGACGGTCGATGACGGTCAGCTCACTGTGCTCATAGGCCCATCCGGCTGCGGAAAATCGACACTACTCCGCTGTTTGAACGGGCTTGAGGACTTCGACCAAGGGCGGGTTACCGTCAGTGGCATCACGCTGGAGCGAGCGCCGGAACGAAACCACACGCATCGCGAATATGAGCGCATCACCCATGCCCTGAGAGGCGTCACAGGTATGGTGTTCCAGGCCTTCAATCTGTTTCCGCACATGACCACGCTGGAGAATGTGGCGCTTCCCCCGGCGGTCGTTCAGGCGGTGCCTCGGGAACAGGCTCGCGCCAACGCACTGCGGCTGCTTGAAAAAGTCGGGCTTGGCGACAAGGCCAATCTCTATCCGTCACAACTGTCGGGCGGCCAGCAGCAACGCGCCGCGATAGCCCGTGCTCTGGCGATGAAACCCAAGGTCTTGCTTTACGATGAGCCGACGTCGGCGCTGGATCCCTCGCTGGTGGATGAAGTGCTGCTGGTGATGAAAGAGCTCGACGCCGAAAGAATTACGCAGGTCGTGGTGACACACGAGATGCGCTTCGCCCGGGACGTGGCCGACAAAATCGTTTTTCTGTCCGACGGATTGGTGATCGAAGAAGGAGATCCTCGAAAGATCTTCTCGGAGCCCTCAGACCCCCGTACTCGTCAGTTTCTGAAGCGATTTCTCTTGTAGCCCAAGGCCGCCCCGAACCTGAGTTTCATGCGCCCATTCTTTCAGCCAGTCGTTGAGCAACCTGTTGACACCCAATTTGTGGGGGCGGCCCTGTGTGGCCGCCCAAGCTGTGGGCGCCCCTACGGATCAGGCACATTCACCGCGGAGTGCTGAGGAAGATTTCGGCAGATGACCAATGACAAATGAAAAATGAAAAATGACAAATTGCATGCAAGGAGCGAATCTGCAAATCCCATATCTTTCATTTGTCATTGGTCATTCGTCATTGGTCATTTTTCATTGGTTTTCAGTGTTCTCAGCTCGGCTTGAGTGGCTGAGGCGTGCGTTAGCGGGCCCCAGGAACCTGGCGCTGCAAGCGATTCTTTCTGGCGCTCTGATGCTGTGTCTCTGCGACAACGCGCAGGCAACCGGATCGAAGACGCTTTCCTGGGGTGGCGACGCTGAAGGGGGTGCTCCGTTCCAGTTCCAGGATCCGCGCGAGCCGAGCCGCATCATCGGATTCGAGGTGGATATTGCCGATGCGATCGGCCGCGTTCTCGGGATACCCGTGCAGTTTGTCCAGAACCAGTGGGACGGCCTCATCCCCGGGCTCGATCGGGGGAACTACGACATGGTTATCTCCGGACTCGAGATCACGCCGGACCGAGCGCAGGTTGTGCTCTTCAGCCGGCCGTACTACGTCACGTTCGAACAACTGGCGGTCCGCGCGGACGACCACTCCATTAACTCTCTCGACGACTGCAAGGCGAAGACACTGGGTACCCTGAAAGGCAGCCTGGCCCAGCGCATCCTCGAGACCAGAGGGAACATCAGGGTGCTCAGCTACGACGGGCAGATCAACGCGTACGAGGATCTGGTAAACGGCAGGCTGGATGGCGTTCTGATGGATCACATCATCGCTCTTTACAACGTCGCCCCCCTTGCCCAACTGAAGATGGCGGGCCCGCCCGTGGGGCGGCTGGAGTACGGGATAGCCGTTCGCAAGGGGGATGAGGATCTCCTCGCGGGGATTAACGGGGCGCTGGATAAGATCATTGCCTCCGGTGAGCTGCGGCGAATCCTGGAAAATTGGAACCTCTGGACTTCGCAGTGCGCGGAATACTTTAATGACAGGGAGCCGTCGAGCGCTCGAGCTGAGGCCTACCACGCTTACCTCGAAGAGAGAACCGGGACGGTTTCCTTCGTCGCCCGCGTCAAGCGATATGCGACCTATATTCCTCTGCTGGGACGGGGAGCTCTCGTGACCCTGGAGCTTTCCCTCTTCGCGATGACGCTGGCCGTCTTTCTCGGTCTGCTGCTGGCCCTCACTCGTCTTTACGGGCCTGCGCCGGTCCGTCTGGCCGCCGGCGCTTACGTGGAGTCGATTCGCGGAACACCTCTGCTCATACAGTTATTTCTGATTTTCTACGGCCTGCCACATATCGGAATTCGCTTTACCCCGCCGATCGCCGCGATTCTGGGGCTGGGCCTTAACTACAGCGCTTATGAAGCCGAGAACTATCGCGCGGGCATTCAGTCGATCCCAAGAACGCAGATGGAGGCGGCGCTGGCGCTCGGGATGACGCGCCTGCAGGCGCTTCGGCACGTGATCGTCCCACAGGCGCTGCGGCTTGTGATCCCTCCGGTGACGAATGATTTTATCGCCCTTCTCAAGGATTCTTCCCTGGTCTCGGTGATCACGATGGTCGAGCTGACGAAGGCCTACAGCCAGCTTGCGAGCATGCACTACGATTACCTGGGAATCGGGCTCCTTGCCGCCGCCATGTACTTTCTCATCGGACTGCCGTTTGTGCGTTTGGCGCGGTTGGCGGAGCGGCGATTCATTCCCGATCAGCAGCTCCACACGGCCGGCGCCAAGCAACGCCAGGCTGCGTGAACCGCCAAGTCAAGAGCAGAGGGGCGGAGAGGCAGAAGGCAGAAGGCAGAAGGCAGAAGGCAGAAGGCAGAAGGCGTTCCCTTAGTGCCTCAGTTACGCGTGACGCCGGTC
>QHZE01000767.1 GCA_003225335.1 Acidobacteriota bacterium | reverse complement strand
GATAACGGCATCCAGTTCCGGCGCGAGTGTTGGTTCTCCATTGCCGGCGATTGTGATCGAATCGAGTTCGTCTGCTCCAAATACGGTTGCGGCGGATCTCAGTTCATCACGAATCTGCTCCGGCGTGGGAAACCGGGGACGCAACTCCCACTCGAGCGGCCACGTTGCCGTCGCACATTCGCAGTAAATGCAATCGAAGTTACATAACCGCGACTCTGGCGGCAATGGATTCACTCCGAGCGATTTGCCGAACCGTCGCGAGCTATACGGACCGAATACCGGCTCCTGAATAATGCGTGCTGCTTCTAATGTGCTCATCATTTGACCGCAACATTCTTGATGATGTCTGTGATCGCCAAATCAGTCTTGTGAACCAGCACAACATGCCGCCCGAGTGTGTACCGTGCATAATCGCCTGTGTTCGCTGTGAGCTGCGACTCCAGCTTTGCCGGAAGCGGTTTCAAATCCTTTTCGAGTTGCATCGGTACGTGCGATCCGGCGACAAGTGATTGTTCGACCCCAAGGGGAAACACGGATCGATCCAGTGAGCCCGGTGCCAATGCGCCTACCAGATGCAGGTAATACTCTTCGATCAATTTGTGATCTTTGGCGCTGAAAACCGGCAGCTTTGTTTCGCCGGCCTGTTGCGGAGCACTCCACGCCAGTGAGACAACCATACCGAAGAGCAGGACCAGAGCGACCAATAATGCAATCTTCCACGCGTGTGACATAGGAACCTTCCTTTGACCACCAATTACTGGTGGCTGCCCATTATGGGGCAATTTGCGGTCCACGCCACCTCCTGCCCTAATGACGAATTCAAAGGATTTGGCGCGCGGTATGTGCGTGGAGGCGAGCGGCCAAACCGACATTCTTGACAAGATGACAACCGGCTGGAGGCGGCCTAGGCGCCGTTTGTGTGACAGATCGACAAAGACGCCACGTTGAAAATTATTCTTTTGGACGCATCGGCAAAATCAAGGCTGCAGTCCGACCCCTATGCGAGCGCAAAGCTCTACGAATCAACAACGGACCTCTGGGGAACCGCACGTGCATCGTATGGGGCGCGAGAGGCGGTCTGAGGCGTGTGGAAGGCCGGTCGACGCTAACACGATAGGAGGAAGCAATGATTCACATCAAGAAAGTAATGGTTCCGGTGGATTTCTCAGAGGCATCGAAGAAGGGCGTCAACTACGGTCTCTCGCTGGCTCTCGAGTTTGAAGCGCGGCTCGTTCTGGCCAACATTGTGCGATACGACAGCCTGGCGTATCTAACGGCAAAAGCTCATTTGCTGGACCTGATACCAGCAGAGTTGCGCGAACGGCTCGACTTCGAGCTGATCGTGAAAAGCGGAGATGTACGGCAGGAACTGCTTGGCATCGTTGAGGAGAAAGAAATCGACCTCGTCGTGATGGGCTCCCGAGGCCGTTCACACGTTCAACGGCTGCTATTGGGCTCCGTGACGGAGCGCATGCTGCGCAAGCTGCACGTACCTGTTCTCACCGTTTCCCATCTCGAGCCGAAGAGGGAACTCCACAAGCCAGGACCGGTGCCGCTCAAGAAGCTACTCTATGCCACAGATCTCGCGGATGGCTCCGAGGCCGGGCTGGAGTTTTCGATCCGGCTC
>QHZE01000158.1 GCA_003225335.1 Acidobacteriota bacterium | reverse complement strand
GCCACACCTCGACCCGTTCCGCAAAAGCCAGCACCGCAACGACGGACACACACAGTCCGCGAAGCGCGTCCAGCGCCATCGTGGTGTGCCTGCGGTCCAGGCGGTCGATCATCACTCCGCTGAACGGCATGAAGAACAACGACGGCAAAGTGATCGCGGTCACGAGCAGCGCAACGGCATTTGCCGAATTCGTCTTCTGGAGCACAAACCAAATGATTGAGGCGTGGTTCAGCCCGCTCCCAAACAGCGAAATGAAGTTCGCTGTGAGAATGATGCGATACTGCCGCTGTTGGAGAAGGTGAAACATGTGCGCGTGGGACCGGCATTCGCCTGCCCGCCTGGTTTCGAAGTGAACTGGCTTAAGCTTGTCCTACAAGAAAGCTATCTGTTTAGTCCTGCATCACTTGCCGCCGGCTGCACCTTTAAGCATGCGGCGTGCGCGGTATCCGCTCGTGAAGCTTACGCCGGAGACCCGCCTTGAAGTCGCCGGGGTTGGAAGCTTGACGCAGCGCCCTTTCGTAACGGTTCAGCTTGCCCGACCCCGAGTCGTACAGCGATTGGTTCGAAGGTCTGCTAGTATGAGAGACAAGCGCTACCTTCCCCTAGCCATGCGTCGACTTCCGGAAGGCCTCGACTGACTTTATTCTGACTTTACCGGTGTTCAATGACGAGTCCCTACTCTACGGATTATACGCGAAGCGCATAGCCAGCGCGAAGGCCTGAAGCCGGCACGAGTTGGCCCCGATGCGCGTACATAAGAGCTATTCGCAGCGCAGCGCCGCCAGCGGATCGACCGTCGTCGCTCGGCGCGCCGGAGAGTCGCTGCCGCTCCCGGTACTGAACCGAGATATAACTCCGCCAGGAGCCGAACGTGACTCGCACTTCTAATTACACCCCGATGCCGACCGCCAATTGACACCTCTCAAGGTGCGTATTAGACTCGACGCGTTCAATCGTCCTGGCTCCTGATTAAACAAGCTGTCACATGGCTCGCTTTTGAAAAGGCGAGCTAGCGGAACAGAATCGCGAAAGGTGTTTTGCGCAAGCCCGTGCATGCGCGATGTCCCCACCTCTCGGCAAGCCACTGGTCGGCGGGCCGCAGATTAATCGGAACCTATGATTTTCGCGGACCGGATTTGGCCCGTGTTTGGAGAATTCATTATGAAGAAAAAGAGACGAATTCAGTATCTGTTCATGGCGGTATGGATGGTGGGCTGGGCCTTGCCTCTGGCTGCCCAGACCCTCGATACAGGTATCGTTGGAACGGTGTCGGACCCGGCTGGAGCCTCTGTCGCCGCGGCGAACGTGACCATCAGCAATAAGGCCACGGGCGTCACGCGCGCCGTCAAGACCGCTGCCGACGGCAAATACGATGTCCGCTACCTGGTACCCGGCGAGTACACTGTCGAGGTCCAGGCTCCAGGTTTCCGCACCGGACGCCGCACCGGCGTTGTGGTCCAGATCAACCAGCAGGCCCGCATTGACTTCCAGTTGCAGATCGGCGAAGTTCAGGAGACGGTGGAGATCACGGCCGCCGCGCCGCTGCTGCAGACCGAGAATGCGACTCTGGGAGAAGTGGTGGCCGCGGAGCGCATCGTCAATCTTCCCTTGAACGGCCGGAGTTTCGTGCAATTGGCCGTGTTGACGCCGGGAGTGCGAGTTTACGAGCCGTCGCTGTACACTGCCTCGACGGATGGTTCCCGCATCGTCGCCAACGGCGCGCGCGACAGCTGGATGCAGCTCAACATCGATGGCATCACCCTGGTAAACAACCGGAGCAACTACGTTACGCTGTTCCCGGTGCTCGATGCGCTCCAGGAGTTCAAGGTGCAGAGTGGCAACTACTCGGCGGAGTACGGCGGCAATGCCGGCGCCAATACCAATCTGCAGTTGCGCTCGGGCACCAACCGGTTCCATGGCAGCCTGTGGGAATTCCTGCGCAATGACAAACTCGACGCCCGCGGCTACTTCCGCCCCGAGCCATTTCCCAAGGACATCCTGAGGCGGAACCAGTTCGGCGGCGTATTCTCCGGCCCTATCCGCAAGGACAAGACGTTCTTTCTGGCGTCCTACGAAGGCCAGCGGGCCGTCAGTGAAAGCGCGGCTACGGACATCGTGCTCACGCAGCAGCAACGGGCGGGCAATTTCGCCGGCTCGGCGCCGGTGATCGACCCTCTGAGCGGGACGCAATTCCCGGGCAATATCATTCCGCAAAACCGGCTGAACCCCGTCTCGGTCGACCTGATCAATAAGTACATGCCGCTACCCAACACCTCCGGTGATGTAAACTACTCCGGCGTAACGCAGGGCCGTCTCACCACCGACCAGGGTCTGGTGCGCATCGACCAGTATTTCAGCCAGAAGGACCAGGTGTTCTTTCACTACATTCGCTCCCGCCGCGACTTTCCGAATTATGAGCTGAACCCGAACTTCTATTTCAACGGAACCTTCCCGAACAGCAGCCTGTCGGCTCAACACGTGCACACCTTCAGCCCCGCGCTGCTCAACGAGGTCCGTTTCGGTTTCAACCTGGCCAATGTCGCAGTCCTCAGCCCGCGGTACAACACCGACTTCACCATCGCCTCCCTCGGTATCAACGGGCTCAACGTGGGCGGGCCGAGCGGGCGCCCTTTGCGCCCCGACGAGCAAGGATTTCCCGTCATCGGCATCGATGGTTACATGTCGATGGGTGACGATCAGGCTGCGTCGAACCTGGACAACAGCCGCACGTACCAGGTGGTGGACAACCTGAGTTGGATCCGCGGCGCGCATTCGTTAAAATTCGGTGCAGACATTCGGCGCCTGCTGGACGACGCAACCACCAACAACTGGCCCTTCGGGCAGATGTTCTTCACCGGCGACATCACCGGGAACTCAGCGGCGGATTACATGCTCGGGTATCCCCGCACCACCCTGACCCCGGAAGGCGTCCCCGTCTCCAAAATCCGGCAGTGGCGCTATGCGCTCTACGTCCAGGACGACTGGAAGGCGACCCCCGACCTCACGCTAAATCTCGGATTGCGTTATGACCTTTTCGGGCAGCCACACGAGATCAATGGCGTGACCCGCACGCTGCGCTTCGATCTCGACCCCAACGGTCCAGTGCTGTGGCCGGAGCCCGGCAAGGTGGAGGATATCTACAAGAACGAGTACAAGTATTTCGGCCCGCGCTTCGGCTTCGCCTGGCGCCTGCCGCACGACATGGTGGTGCGCGGCGGATACGGCATTTTCTACAGCGCGGCGCAGTTCGACAACATGAACATCCTGCAGTTGAACCCACCGGCGGGCGGAAGCCTCACCGTAACCAACCCGGCCGACAACCCCATCGCGACCATCCAGAATCCCGTGCCGGCCGCCTTGTATCCCACCAACCCGATCTTCAACGTGGTCTCCATTCCGCCGGACCGCCAGCGGCGCAACGCCTACATGCAGAACTTCAACTTTCAGGTGTCACGCCAATTGAGCCAGAACGACGTGTTGGAGGCCGGCTGGGTCGGTAGCAAGGGCACCCACGTGGACACCAGCCTGAACAACTACAACCAGCCCGACCCGGGACCCGGTCCCATCCAGGCGCGCAGGCCCTACCCGCAGTATGCCCGCATCCGAATGATCGCGCCCGACACGAACACCATCTACCATTCCTTGCAGGCCCGTTACGAGCACCGCCTCTCGCGAGGCTTGAGCCTGTCGACGGCGTACACCTGGTCGCACCTGATCGACGACGCCGCGCAGACAATCAATATGGGTGGCTGCGGTTGCCAGAATCCGCGCAACCGCGGAAAGGCGGAGCGCGCCAGCAGCGTCCTCGACCAGCGCCATCGTCTGGTCATCGGCTACGTTTGGGAGTTGCCGTTCACCCAGCGCCTGAAGGGCGCGCCCGGCGCCATTCTAGGTGGCTGGCAGACGGGGGGCATCGTCACGTTCGCCAGCGGGTTCCCTTTCATGATCCGGCAGAGTGGCGACAGCTTCAACAACGATGGCAACTGGCAGCGCCCGGACCTGGTGCCTGGCCAGAGCGTGACCATCGATCAAAAGACTCCGGGCGTGTGGTTCAATACGGCCGCATTCCAGCGGGCCGTGCTGCACTACGGCAACACGCCGCGCAATCCGCTGGCAGGACCGGGGACCAATACCTGGGATCTTTCGCTCTCGAAGGCGTTCAAGATGCCTTGGCGCGAAGGCCACCAACTGCTGTTCCGCAGCGAGTTCTTCAACGCTTTCAACACGCCGCAGTTTGCCAACCCAGGCGCGACGCTGGGCACCGGCAGCTTCGGCCGCATCACCAGCACGGCGCTCGACAACCGGCAAATCCAATTCGCTTTGAAATACATCTTCTGATTGGGGTGAATCAAGACGCAATCAAGCCAGGCGAGTGAACCGCAGGATCGACAAGCCCGGGCCGCTCACGCTGAGCGGTCAGAAGGGGTTCACGTCGCCGCTGGAACTGGAATGGCATGGATGAATCGTTCGTCGCCGTGCTCGAGCAGATGATGAACGGTATTCGAGCCGCGAGATCAGCGTTCACGCCGCGACAAGGAGGGCCCGCGGGATGCGCGAGCCCTCGAGAAAAAGTTTGAAGGTTAGAACTGGAGGCGAAGGCCCATACGGAACTGCCGGGCCACGGCCCGGTCGCCCGTGGAACCGCTCGTTACGCCATTCGCGCTCTGGATGACACCCAAGCTGGAAACGTCGGTGATATCCGTACCCGGGTTGGACCAGTTGGGATGATTGAAGAAGTTGGACGTCCGGCAGACTCGGGGCCAGGCCGACGAGCCCCAGTTGGTTCACTATGTCGAGACCATGCTGTGTCGAACCCAGGCTGAGGTCGAAGTTAATCGGATTGTTGTTCAAGCCGAACCCCCAACGGAGCTCGTTGAGCAGGTTCGGGCGGAACGTGTGGGTGTACGCGATGGTGGCGGCGCGGTCGTCGCGCTGCTGCCAGCGGTGCCCGATGGTCGGGAGATTGCCTTCCCAAGGCCGGTTGTACAGACGCGACCAGGTGTGCCGCCCGAAAACCAGATCCTTGTCCGTAATCTTGTGATCGACCCTCGTGGTCCAATAGGTGGAAGGATCGTAGGGCCGGATCTTGAGCTCCTTGTAGTTGTTGCTGTGGAGGTTGACCAGATCTCCGGTATGTCGTTTTGAAACACAATTTTTCACAGCTTCTCCGGCCCCGCTGCTTGACTCGCAGTTCTTCTAATTACGCGAGTAGTAACGTATTCTCCCAGGCGATGATGATGGTATCCCTAGCTCTTTGTGGGACACGGATGAACGCGGGTCTGACGGAACTTCACGGATAGATCGGTTCCGTGTCCCTCCTCGGATCCGTGAAGCTCCGTGTCCGATTGTTTGTTCTTTCGAAACAAATACGTTACCCTAATTACAAACAGATGTCCTTAGGAAGTGGAAAGAGAGACATGAAAATGAGCTATTCGATCTATCGGAGAGACTTTATTAGGCGAGGCGCCGTCACGGTTGGTGCCTTGTCTGCCTTTTCGCCAGCTCGGAGCCAGTACCCCGTGCGTCCGGACGCTCGAGGCGAGCTGCGCGTCGGTCGCGACAGCGCGACACAAAACGCTGTTGCTGAAACACTCCGTTGCTCATTCTGCAGCAAGTCTCAAGATGACGTGAGCAAGTTGATAGCCGGCCCGGATGTGTATATCTGCGACGAGTGCGTGGACGTTTGTCAGGAAATCATCAATGACGATGTGATCGACAAACCCGATCAGACGTCTCCGCCAGATACGAAATACGTTTGCAGTCTATGCAGCGGGCTAAGCCCTGCCGAGCAGATCACAATTATCCGACATCGAGGAGTGGCCGTTTGCAAGTCCTGCATCGATGCCATTCTTGCCACACTCAGCGAGGGCAGATGAACCAGTACCGTGCAGGCACGAACTCCGGAGTAACACCCGGGCGCTGGGATGGGTCAGCGTCCGAATGCTTTCGGAAGCTTACCTCCTCGTGCACGGAGGCGCTCGGCCAGGTGAAAGCACAGCATGGGAACCACGATCGTGACCAGCAGCAACGCGAGCATGGACATCTGCTGGCTGCGGACTGTCGCGCGAATCGGCATCTAAATACCGGGCACCAGCGCTCCTCCATGAGCCGCGACTTGACGGCCGAAGTGTGTCCGCCGCAACCACAGAGCGTGAGGGCGGCTACTTGCGCGACGAACACGACGGAGAGAGGTTTCACGCCGGACTCGTTACCGGACTTCCTTGCCCTTGCGCTTCTGTAACACCGGCGGTTGACGGGGCTTCGTGGCTTCCTGTTTCCTTGCGTCCACATTGGCGGGGGCGTCGGGGTTCACGCCGAAATCCCAGACGAACGCGTTGATCCGGTCCTTCTCGAGCAATTCGACGAGGGCGTACTCTCCGGTTTGCAGCGGGGCGCCTGCAGTGACCTTCACCCAGCGTCCGGAGACCGCTTCCGCGGTGGTTTCAACGAAATTGACTTGGTCCTTCGCTTTGCCGGAAACCGAAATATTCAGGATTCCAACGGTGCGATTCCCTTTTTTTTCTTCACAGCGCACGATGCGAAAGTGCTCTTTGACCATTTCAGGTGTGTAATCCGTGGGTGGATCGCCGCTCGAGTCCATCGCGAGGTAGATAAAAGGAGTGGCAACGTGGGACTGGATCGCCGCGCGCGTGCCTTTGAGCTCGATTGACTGTTTCGATCCGGCAAACGGATTGATTGCGGCGCGCACTATGTTGCCGGCCGTATTCTTGTTGACGTCCGCTCCGTTCTGACGGAGTTGGTTCAACTCGGGCTTCCCCTGGAAAGTGTCGAGCAAGAAGACCCCGCCCGTATCCGGCAGCCTGATGCCCGGTGAAACGACCGGAGTGTTCGCGTCTTCCTCGGCGCGCTCCCTGGCCTCGTTTTCCCTGAGCTGTCTGATCCCGGACTGTCTTTCGGACGCCGCCTCCCGCGCAAACCTCTCGGTGGCGGGCCAGTCCACCAGCGAGTACGGCGCCTCTTCCCACTGGTGCCGTTCGGAGCTGAGATAGCGGACGCGGTCACCTCGGATCTCGTACTTGCTGATGAGCTCGTACGAGCCATCCTTCAGAATCAGGCGCCGGACCTTCGGCTGTTGCTGTGCCGGCCTGGGATTTTCAAGCGCCGGGAGTGCGGCAATTCCCGGCAGTACGAGGACATACGCGACGAACAGCCGCAACCAAAAGAATGAACGAAACCACAGATGAAAACAGACAAACACAGAGCAGCCCAGCCGTAACCAAAAGGCCTCACCGCAGAGACGCAGCAAAGGCCGCGGAGGAAGAAACCACAAAGACTTGCCACGAGTCACACGATTTGTTTTTGTCACAGACGGCGCATGCCGTTAATGAACGTGTTTCGCGTAATTCGTGAAATTCGTGGCCGGGTTTTCTCCGTGTCTTTGTGTCTCTGTGGCGACCATTAATG
>QHZE01000157.1:6997-8346 GCA_003225335.1 Acidobacteriota bacterium | reverse complement strand
TCCATCGTCGGCTAGGCTGTTTTCGTGTAATTCGTGAAATTCGTGGCCACGCTTTTTCAGCTTGTGCGACCCGCAGCGCTGGGAAAAAATTGCGCGAGCTCGCGCGCTCTCTTCATTGTCGCCCTGTCCCTGAGCACGCTCGGACCATGGGCATGTCACAGGTCCAGGACGTCTGACGCGGTGCTCCTTGCGGTAAATGCGGGAGTAGAGGCGAGCGGACTGAATGCGGCAGCGCGCGAATATCAGAAACAGAAGGGCGTGCCCCTTCAAGTCATCGAGTATCCGTACCAGTCCCTTTTCGAAAAGCTCCTTATATCGCTAAGCAACCCTTCGTCCAATTACGAACTCGTGATGATCGACGACCCGTGGTTTCCTCGTTTTGCGGAGATGGGCGGCCTTTTGGATCTGGCGCCGCTGTTCCGAGAGAAAGGCTTGCCGGGACCCGACGAGGATTTCGTCGGAACGTCCATGGCCCTGTGCCGCCACCCCTACGGAAATGGAGCGCAGTATGCGCTTCCGTACGTGGGCAACACCCAACTCTTCTTCTACCGCCGGGATCTGTTTGAGAAGCACGGCCTGCCCGCTCCACGAACCTGGGACGAGGTCTACCGGCACGGGAAAACAATCGGCAGCAGGGAGCAGATGTACGGCTACGTAATGCGGGCGGCGCAGGGGAACGCGATCGTAACCGATTTCATGCCGCTCTTCTGGGCCTTTGGGGCCGAGATGTTCGACGGAAACGGCAGGCCGAACGTCGATAGTCGCGAATCGATCGAGGCGCTTGAGTTCATGCTGAAACTGGCCGAAATCGCCCCCCCGGGGTACATAAACTTCAATGCGGATGAAGTAGGAGCACACCTCCTTCAGGGAACAGCCTTGACGGCGATCAACTGGCCTGCCTGGATACCCGCTTTCGACGACCCCTCGCGCTCCAGGGTCGTCGGTAAGATCGACTTCTTGCCGGTCCCCGCACAGAAGAGGCCGGGCGCCTCGGCCATCGGCAACTGGCTCCTCGGGATTCCTCGCCGTTCCAGCAAGGCACGCCAGGCATTCGAATTCCTTCTGTGGGTTACGAGCAGGGAACAAATGCGGCGGTCGGCGCTGATGGGTAATCCGCCGACCCGCAAAAGCGTCTTCGAGGACAAGGACCTGATCGGTCGCTTTCGAGCCTATCCGGTGCAGTACCAGGCGCTCTTGCACTCCCGGCCGCGGCCACGCTCCCCTGTCTGGAACGAGCTGGAGAACACCTTCGGCATCTATCTGTCTCAAGCCAACTCGGGTTCTTACTCGCCGCGTGAGGCTCTGGGCGCGGCGAATCGCGAAATGGAGCAAATACTGGACCGATGGAA
>QHZE01000157.1:0-6839 GCA_003225335.1 Acidobacteriota bacterium | reverse complement strand
CGGTCTCCGCAACTACGCGCGCATTTTACAAGACGGCTTTTTCTGTCGCGCCGTTGCTCAAACACTGATCTTTGCGGGAACCGCCCTGATCCTCGAATTTCTGCTCGGTCTGGCATTGGCCCTCCTCCTCGACAGCGAGATCCGAGGGCGCGCTTTCTGGCGCGCGCTTTTTCTCCTCCCTATGATCCTGCCCCCGGTGGTCGCGGGCGTGACATGGCGTCTGATCTACAACCCCAACTTCGGCGTGCTCAATGGAATCCTGCGCCTGTTCGGTCTGGATACCCGGCGCTGGACCTGGCTGGCAGATCCTTCGCTGGCCTTACCCGCGGTTATTCTGGTGGACGTATGGGAATGGACGCCGTTTGTTTTTCTAATATTACTCGCTGGTTTACAAGCAATTCCTCAAGAGCCTTATGAAGCGGCCAGAATCGATGGGGCGAATGCCTGGCAAACGTTTTTTCACATTACACTTCCGTTATTGATCCCAGCAATTCTCGTCGCGCTTTTATTGCGAACCATGGATTTGCTCCGCATCTTCGACCAGATATTCATCCTCACCCAGGGAGGTCCCGGCTTCGCCACCGAAACTGTGAGCCTGTATATCTACAAGACCGCTTTTCGCTTCTATGACTTTGGTTACGCGGCCGTGCTGTCGATCGTGCTCCTCGCGGTCACAATGGTCCTGTGCCGTCTTTACCTGCGATTTTTGAAGCCGAACGCTCTCGAATGACGAGTGAGGAGTAAAATGAGAGAGCTCAAAGGACAATATGATTCGTCATTCGTCACTCGTTACTCGTCATTCCTGAAGTATGCCCTCCTGATGCTTTTTGCCGTGTTTTTTCTGTTCCCTATGTACTGGCTGGTTCTGACTTCGTTGAAGACGCAGGCGGATCAGTTTTCGATGCCCCCCGTGTGGTGGACGAAGCGCCTCACACTGGATTACTATCGGGCCATCATCTTCGATTCGTCCTTCGAAACGTTGGCGTTCAACAGCGCGCTTGCGTGTGGAGGATCGGCTTTGCTTTCGTTGGTTGCGGGGACCATGGGCGCTTACAGTCTGTCGCGGTTTCGACTGCCGTTTCGGCTCAATCATCACCTGTCGCTCTGGATTCTCTCCACGCGAATGTTTCCTCCCATAGTTTCGATCGTGCCGTTGTTTCTTATCATGAGAGCCCTGGACCTGCTGGACACGCGGCTGGCGCTTGTCCTGGCGTATTCGGTCTTCAACCTGCCTTTTGTCGTGTGGATGATGAAGGGGTTTTTTGACGAGCTTCCCCGGGAGCTCGAGGAGTCTGCGTTGATGGACGGAGACACGCATCTCGGGGCCTTCCTGAGGATCGTTCTGCCGCTCGTGGCCCCAGGAATCGCGGCGACGGCGATCTTTTGCATGATCGTGTCCTGGAACGAATTCCTCTTTGCCCTTATCCTGACCCAGACGGACAGCGCCCTTACGCTCCCTGTCGGCATAGCCAACCAGGTCACACAGTACGAGATCCGCTGGGGAGTCATGAGCGCTGCGGGCGTCGTTGCCATGACCCCCATGTTCATCTTCGCGCTTATGGTTCAGCGCTATCTGGTGCGAGGGCTTTCCTTCGGAGCCGTGAAGGGATGAGCATACGCTTCGAAAACGCCACCAAGATCTTCCGGGACCTGGCCGTGGTGGACCGCCTGAATCTGGAAATTGAGGACGGTGAAATGATGGTCCTGCTGGGCCCTTCGGGTTGCGGCAAAACCACGACCCTGAGAATGCTGGCAGGTTTGGAAGACATCTCGGAAGGAACGATCTACATCGCCTCCCGCTGTGTCAACGGCGTGCCCTCGCGTCACCGGAACGTTGCGATGGTTTTTCAGAACTACGCGCTCTATCCCCACATGACCGCAGCTCAAAACATCGGTTACCCTCTGCGGATTCGCGGTGTGAAACGCGACGAAATGGCACGGCAGGTCAGTGAGGTGGCGGAGACGCTCGAAATCGGCCGGCTGCTCGATCGGCGCCCGCGCGAGCTCTCGGGAGGAGAGCGGCAGAGGGTGGCGCTGGCGCGCGCGGTCATCCGCAGGCCCGCCGCTTTTCTCATGGACGAGCCCCTCTCAAATCTGGACGCGCGTCTGCGGCTGCAGATGAGAGGGGAGCTGAAGAGATTGCAGCGTGGGTTGCGGATTACTACACTGTACGTCACGCACGATCAGGCGGAGGCGATGACCCTTGCCCACCGCGTCGCTGTCATGCGGGAGGGGAAACTGCAGCAGGTTGGGACTCCCATGGAGCTCTACCAGCGCCCGGCGAACATGTTTGTAGCGGGATTCGTCGGTAGTCCTGCGATGAACTTCATCCAGGGCCGGATGGAAGGCGCGTCTTTTCGCCTCAACGGAGGCTTGCTTTCTCTGACGCCGGACCAACTCCCGGCGGCCGCAAGCGCGGAGACGTTGGTCCTGGGCTTCAGACCCGAGTGCGCCTCTCTGACCTCGCCGCAGGAAGATGGGGCCTTGCGGGGGACCGTCTATGTCACGGAGGAAATGGGCAACGAGACCTTTGTGTTCCTGAAGTGCGAGGATGCTCTGATCACGGTGCGAGCGGAAGCTCATTTCAAGGCAGAAATCGGAGACGTCCTCGGTGTGAGAGTGCCCCCAAGTTCGGTCCGCCTCTTCGAGGCCCGAACTGGAAAGGCCCTGGTGTAGATTGCGGATTGCGGATTGCGGATTGAAGATACTTCGGTAGATAGCGGATTGTGGGTTGGGAGATTCTCCGGTCGATTTCAAATCCGCAATCCGAAATCCGCAATTACTGGAGCGAAACATGACGGTTAAGGTGGGGATTCTTGGCGCAGGATACATGGGCAAAACGCACGGCCGAATTCTGCGAGGCGATCCTCGAGTTATTCTGTCGGCCGTATTCGACATCGACGCACAGCGCAAGGAAGAAGCAGCCAGAGAGCTGGAATGCCGAGCCGCGGAATCTGAGGAGCAGCTCATGGATCAGGTCGATGCCGTCTACGTTACGTTACCCAACACCACGCACGCCGCCGCATCGGCCCGCGCCCTGGAGCGCGGCAAACACGTATTCTGTGAAAAACCCTTCGCCACGTCCCTCGAAGACGCCGGCAAGCTCCTGGAGCTCTGCCGCTCGACGATGTCAGTTTTCGCTGTCGGGCACAATCGGCGGTTTGCCCCCGCATACATGCTCGTGAAAGAGTTTCTGGCCGGAGGGAGACACGAGCCGACGCTTGCGCAGTTCAAGATGAACCGGGGAGAACTTGAGTCGCCGCCCTGGGTGGAAAATGCGGCAGTCACGGGCGGCTATCTCTATGAAACGCCGATTCACCTTTTCGACATGGCGCGCTGGCTCCTGGGCGAGGTCACGGATCTGACGGCTGCCGGAGCGGCTCGGACCTATGCGGAGCCGGACAATTTTTCTTTGCTCCTGCGCTTTGAGTCCGGCCTCTCGCTCACCTTTGCTTCCTGCGCGCATTCCACATGGGCCTTCCCGTTTGAGAGAATCGAAATCTACGGCAGGTATTTTACGGTGGAGACCGCCGAAATGGAGCGCGTTTCCATTACGCACGGTCTCAACAAGGCGGCTTCCGTGCAGGACTTCCATGCCCTGAAGATGGAGCAAAAATGGGGCTACGCCGCGATCGATGCGAACTTCATATCGGCCGTACTCGGAGAGGAAGCGACGGCCGTTACCGCGGATGACAGATACCGCTCGGTAGAGCTTGCGGACCGGTGCTATCGCGCCCTCCGATCAACGCCCGCCGAGGCCCAACTGTAGGGTGGCCCTGTTTGGGCACCGGCGCGACTGAAGTCGAGCCTTCCCAGGGCCGAAGGCCCGGCAGTGAATAGCCGCCCGTCAGGGCAAGTTGACAGGACGCCTGCGACCGAGGTCCGAAGGACCGGCACTCAGCGTGTGCCGCCTGTCCCTGGCGGTAAATAAATTGGAACCGAGCGTTTTGCACAGATTGCCGGTTGGAAGGTTGTCCGATGGTTTTCAAATCCGAAATCCGAAATCCGAAATCGGAACGGGAGGAAATCGTATGTTTCGTCGACCGAACGGGTTGATGCGCATCTTCACAGGGCTTTTGACCTTCGTGTTTGCCGCGTTGTTTCCGCTCGATGCGCCGGGGCAGACATCGACGGCGACACTGACAGGAACCGTCCGCGACAGCAGCAGGGCCGTTCTTCCGGGCGTCGCTATAACGGTTACCAGTATAGAGAGGAACACGTCGTATTCGACAATCAGCAATGAAACGGGCAACTATGTCGTCCCGGCCCTGAATCCGGGAGCGTACTCGGTTGCGGCGGAGCTCACAGGCTTCAAGAAATTCGTCCAGGAGGGGATTGTCCTCCAGGTCAACCAGGTGGCCCGCATCGACATTACTCTCGACGTGGGAAATCTGAGCGAAACGGTGCAGGTGAGCGCCGCGGCGGCCCTCTTGGAAACAGACTCGTCGTCGCGCGGCTCGGTCATCGACCAGAAGAAGATCGTCGACCTGCCGCTGAATGGCCGCGACTATAACCAGCTGGCCCTGCTCTCACCTGGCGTCCTCCCGGGCACGCCGCGTCTTGCGGCGGTCAATTTCAAGGGGGTTCTTAACGTCAACGGCAACCGGACCTTCAACAACGTGTTCCTTCTCGACGGCGTGGATAATATCTCCTACTCCAACTCTTTCCGGGGCGAGAATGTCCAGTTGGTGCAACCCTCCGTGGAAGCGCTGCAAGAGTTCAAGATTCAGACCAATGCCTATTCGGCCGAGTTCGGGCGCAGCTCCGGGGCGGTGGTGAATGCCACGATAAAGTCCGGGACCAATGACGTTCACGGCAGCCTCTACGAGTTTCTCCGCAACGACGTCCTGGACGCGAGCAACTTCTTCAACAACGCGCTTGGCCAGCCCAAGCCCGTGCGCAAGCGGAACCAGTTCGGCGGCGCGGTCGGCGGGCCTTTCGTGAAAAACCGGCTTTTCTGGTTCGCGGACTATGAAGGGCTGCGCGAGCGGGAAGGAGTGCCTCGGACGCGCATTCTCCCCACGGCACAGGAAAAGGAGGGGCTTTTCGGTGTCGCTGTTTTCGATCCTTTTGCGGCCGGACGGCCGCAATTCGGCCAGAATTCCGCGGGCCAGTGGGTGATCCCGCCAAGCCGCTGGGACCCTGTGGGCGCCAAAATAGCGGCCTTGATTCCGGACCCCAATGTGACGGGGACCAACATCTACGCTTCCACACCCATCACGCGCACGCGCCAGGATCAGTTTGACGTGCGCGTCGATGATCAGATTTCGTCGAAGCTCAATTACTTCGGCCGCTACAGTTTTGTCGATACCAATACGTTTCGCCCTGCGCCTTTCCCGGGGCTGGCGGAAGGTTCTTTCAACGATGCCTTCGGAGCTAATCTGAACCGCTCCCAGGGTCTGGCTTTGGGTCTGACCTGGACCGTTTCGCCCACCTTTGTGGGTGACTTCCGCTTTGGTTGGGCGCGCGGCAACTACTTCACGTTCCCGCCGAACTTCGGCGTCGACGGCCCTGCCGAAATTGGTCTGAAAAACGTCCCCAATGATCCGGCGATTCTTGGCGGCATTCCCAAAATCAACCTGCAGGGGTTTGATGCCGTCGGCCGGCACACATCGACGCCTCAGTTCCAGACGCCGCGTTCATGGAATCCGCGCGCAACCCTGAGCCTGACTCGTGGCCGGCACTTCTTCCGGTTTGGAACGGAGCTCCTCCACGTTCAGACCAGGATCAACGACCTGAACGCGACGATCGGCCGGATAAACTTCGACAATCGATTCACGGGGCGCTCCGTAGGGGATCTCCTGCTGGGCCTGCCGACCGAGCTGGCTCTGACCAGCTTCACGGTCATGGACCAGGGTCAGAACATGTACTTTTATTTCCTGCAGGATGACTTTAAGGCAACAGCAAAACTGACACTGAACATGGGAATCCGCTACGAATACGCCACGCCGCCGCGGGAAAAGGAAAATCGCTTTGCCAACTTCGACCCGGCGACCGGGACGATGGTATTTGCCAAGGACGGCGGAATTTTTGAGCGGGCCTTGATTCATCCCGACCGCAACAACTGGGCGCCGCGCTTCGGTTTTGCCTACGCTCTGATGCCGAGACTGGTGCTCCGCGGCGCCTACGGGGTGTTTTACACGCACACCGTCCGTCAGGGCCGTGAGGGGCTGCTCGGGTTCAATCCGCCGTTCCTGGTCGACAATTTGAGAAATACCAGTGTCACAGGTTCCGCCGCGGTGGCTTCCGCAGCCGTCTTCCAGTTGAACGACGGCTATCCTTCGGGACTGCTGGATCCCAACTCCCTGGTGCCCACAATACAACGAAGAGCGCAGGATGCGAACCAGCGCAGCCCGTACATCCAGCAGTACAACTTTGGCATTCAGTACCAGTTTGTGTCCGACTGGGTTCTGGACGTGGCGTATGTGGGGAACAAGGGGACCAAGCTGAACGGATTCCGCAACATCAACCAACGGCCCGTCATCGAGAATCCGAACGGATCAGAGTCCGCGGGACCAAGACCGTATCTCGCGTACGGCGATATTCAGTGGATGGAAAACCGCGTACTGTCGAACTACAATGCGATGCAGGTCCGCGTCGAAAAACGCTTCTCGGCGGGTCTTTCGTCGCTCTTCAGTTACACCTGGGGCAAAGCGCTGACCGAAGCGCCGGATCATATCTCGACCAGCGGCGGCGGTGCGGGTCTGGATACAGGTACGTTCCGCGAGCCTCAAAACTCCTACAACCTGAAGGCGGAGCGAGGGCTGGCCGAGTTCGACGTCAAGCATCGATTCGTGGCGAGCTACATCTACGAGCTCCCCTTCGGGCGTAGCCGGAAG
>QHZE01000766.1 GCA_003225335.1 Acidobacteriota bacterium | reverse complement strand
TTATATTTGGCCTACGGTGTAACTACGGTCTTCAACCTTGCTGGCAGCTCAGTCCACCTGGATTGGAGACGACGGATCGAGAGCGGAGAGCTGGTCGGTCCGACCATCTACACCTCGGGGCGATTCATTAACGAGCCGCGCGTTCGCACGACAGACGAAGTGGAGCGCGAGGTCAGAACCCAGGCTCGTGAAGGCTATGATCTCATCAAGTATCACGAAATCATGTATCAGCGTGACCCGCGTGACAACACGACGACGGGTTTGTCGCTCGCGCCCTATCTGAAGATGAATGAGGTCGCACGCGAGATCGGAATCCCGCTTGTGGGTCACGCGCCGGTGAACCTCGGTTTGGACGCCCTCTTGCAGGCGCGTCAGCCGCTTGCGCACCTGGGCATGTTGTCCAACATCTACTTCCTTCCGTTGGCCAGTAACCGTATCTGGCTTCTCATCACCGCGGGGGCGACGTGCGCTCTGCTGGTTCTTGCGATCACGAGCGGTGCCGCAGCGATCATTCGTCGCTGGCGATCCGGCACGCCAAGACCATCGCGCACGATCTCGCGCGTTCGAACTCTCGTGGCGGTTCAGTTGCTGGCCAGCGTGTCCGCGGTCGTGAGCGGAGCCTTGTTCCTCCCCGGCGGTCCCCTGTACGAAAGCGTCACCTTGCGGCTCGCATTTACTGCCCTGATTTTCCTCATGGCTGCAGCCACGGTTGTCCTGGCCGCCTCGACCGCCGTGAGCTGGCGCGAACCCGGCGCCTCTCCAATGGCGCGCATACAAGCCGCACTCGCGTCCAGCGCCAGCGTTACGCTTGTCGGCGCGGCTCTCTTCTTCTGGCTGCCTGTCGCCTGGCGGAGCAGCGACAGGGGGATCGAGCGGCTGGCGATGCGCATCCACGAAGCCGGCATCCCGGTACAGACCACGTTGGTGGTCTACGACGCGATAGGCGGTCCCCGCAGGGTGCGGCTTGCCGAAGATCCCGCGCTCAGTTATTTGCGCGCGGACATTCGAGCCAGGTGGCACCGAACGCAAGCGGTGCCGCCCGGATACCGGTATACGGACTTCATGAAAAAAGTAGCCGGTGCGCTCCATCGGGCGGGTGTACCCCTGATGGCCGGGAGCGACGCGATGGGTTTTCTGTTGGTTGCGCCAGGCTCATCACTCCATCATGAACTCGAACTGCTTACCCAGAGCGGGCTCACGCCGTACGAGGCGATGCGCGCGGCCACGGTCGTACCGGCCAGTTTCTTGGGCAAGGAAAAGGAGTTCGGCACGATTGCGACGGGAAAACGGGCTGATTTGCTCCTCGTCGAAGGAAACCCCCTTCAGGATGTGACTCGCCTCAGGCGACCGATCGGTGTCATGACGCGCGGAAGGTGGTTCACGCGCGCCGAGCTGCAGCAGAGGCTCAGCGCGCTGGCACAGGAGCAATAAACTCGCGTTGGATGGAATTCGTGTGGAATCTTCTTTATGGAATCGACTGTCGCCCAAGGGAGTAGCGTCCTCGAAAGGAAATCTGCGAATTAGAGCTGGTTTCCGCCGTTTACCGGGAGCTTGAAGTCGATCGGCCGAGCGATATGATCGCCTTGTGAGCGGAGAGATGAACACCCGCCCCCAAGCGAACGGGACTTTGCAGTATCGCTGAACTTTGGCGTAGTTCATTCCGAACGCGATGCCCCCAGTACTCGAAGAATGATTGAGACAACTCAAGATAACGCATTTGAACGAGCGTTCAGCTCGTATAGAGAAAGCATGGCGTTGGCTGCGCAAAGTGTGACTGATGATTTCAACAATTCTTCCGGCTAATTTCGAATGGAGTTCCTTGGAGCGCTGCCGTCCGATCGCCGGGTTCCAAAAGAAGAGATCAAACCGTCCAGTCCCCGACAGACAGCCCTGGAACCTTACGAAAGTCGGTCAGATTTTTCGAGAGGAGCAGAGCGTCCTGCGCGATCGCGATGGCCGCGATTCTCAAATCCATCGTCCCGATGCGCAACTTCAACCGAAGCATTCGCTCAAACTCTGCGGCGGCGCTGCGATCGAATCCGACAACTGGACGCGTCGCAAAATCATCGAGCATCGCGTGCAGTCTGGCGTAGGCCGCGATCTGTTGGTTCGAGGATTTGGATCGGGCGATGTAGGCGAGCCACCCGCGCATCTGCTCCTCGAAACTGACGACGCACACGACCACCTCGTCATCGGCAACGTCGAGCCGCGCTACGAGATAATCATAAGCCGGGCCTTCCCCGCGCTGGACGATGCTCAGGACATCCGTGTCCAGGATGATCACGCGCGTTTGGAACCAGGCCTTGGTCGTTGTGCTTTGCGGTACGTGCGGCCCAGCTTAACGATCTCGTCAAAAACCGGATCACCGGCGAATCGTCCAGCGTGGGAGCGATACCATTTGCGGCTTACGGAAGGCTTCCGTCGCGCCAGACGATGCACAGTTTGTTCCAGGGCTTTCACTCGTCTTTCGATTTGAATCAGCGTCATGGTCGGACCTGCGTTTCAAGGTGACAGTGCAACCGTGCCGCGTCAAACCAGAATCAACTCTACCAGCCGGTAAGCCGCCACTCTTTCGTTTCGGATATCTTCCTTTCATGGCGTCCGTTCAATGTGGGGTGACAATCGGGGGTGACGAGCAGAAAAATTTTCGAATTGAAAAAGCGGATTCTGTTTAATAAAATCAGCTATAA
>QHZE01000769.1 GCA_003225335.1 Acidobacteriota bacterium | reverse complement strand
CCTTGACTTCATCCCATCCCAGTGCTGTCCCATTGGTCTGGAACTCTTCGACGGGTCCTGAGGCGCCGGAACACGGCGAGGCTACGATCTTCGTCCCGACGTAGCGAAAGTCGTGAACCTTCGGATCGACGCTGTCGAACCACGGTCCATAGTATTCGTGTCCCTTATAATGCAGGCTGGCAATCTCTCCTGACCAATCAAACCTGGTGGCGCGATAGTATCCGTTCTCGGGATCGGGCAGGTAGAGCTTCACCTGGATCAACCCATTGGTAATCTGGGCTTGGGGAAAGTCGGCGGCAGGTAGTGTCCCACCCAACGCGAGACCAAACAGCACGCCGCCTGCCAGCGTCACGGATAATCTCATGCTCAAAAGCGAGTTCATCGTCTCCACCTCACCCGAGGCTTACATTAGCCGCTTCGCCCGAGAGGCAATTCGGGCCGCTGATCGCCTCTCGAAGTCTCAGCTTTCATCCTTTATCGGAATCTGAAGCTCTGCGATATACTTGCGGTTTCAAGGGCACCGGATGTTCAACCGTCGATCTACTTACATTCACCGAAGCGCGTCGTTAGCGCGTTGCCCAGTCTCCCGGATCGCCGTCGATTCCGGCCAGGGAGTTGCCTTGCGTGCTGAGCGTCAGCCTCCCCTCGCGTTGGCCGGAATTATCCTTGCCTCAATTCTGATTTTGGCCGCGTCCCTGAGGGCGCAGTCTCCTTCTCGTGCGATAGTCGCGCGGGGGGAGGCCCAGTTCAAACAGTCGTGCGGCTTCTGTCACGCACCCGACGCCACGGGCGCCCGCGGCCCTGACCTGGTCCGCTCCAAAATAGTGGCACACGACGTGAATGGGAACCTGATTGGTGAAGTCATTCGCAAGGGACGCCCGGACCAAGGCATGCCGCCACTTCCGCTCGACACGGGACAGATTACGGCCATCGCAGCCTTCCTGCACCATCGTGCGCACGAGGCCCTGGAATCCGGTGAGGTTCCGGATAAATATCCGCTGGCGAAACTTCTCACGGGCAATGCGGAAGCAGGCAAAGCCTATTTCCAGGGAGCGGGTGGGTGCAAAGCCTGCCATTCTGCTACGGGCGACCTGAAGGGCATCGCTGGCAAGTATTCTCCCCTTCGCCTTGAGACGCAAATGATTTACCCCAGCGGAGCCTCCTCCAAGCCAACCGTGACGGTGACGCTGGCGACGGGTGAGCGCTTGCAAGGTCCCCTCCTGCATCTCGACGAGTTTAGGGTCGCCTTGCGCGATGGGTCGGGATGGTATCGGTCTTTTTCGCTCGACAAAGTCAGTCTGGAGATACACGATCCGCTCGCTGCTCACCGGAAGTTGCTGGACGAAATGACGCAGGAACAGTTCCACAACCTCTTCGCCTATCTCGAAACCTTAAAGTGACAGCAATCCTTACGCTCTTAGGGAAACGTTGTTCAGGGTTGATCTATCTATGAATCTTGAAAAGTACTTTCGCCAGCACGCAAGGAATCGGTTGGCCAGGTTGAATGGTCGCACGAACGAGATGCCTCCGCATCCCGCCAGCGGGTCTCCTTCAAGGTTGGGCGGACTGGGTTTTCTCTTGCTCATATCCCTCACGGCCTGCCCGTTCGCGCTGCAGTTCGCCGCCCAAGGGCTCTCGCCCGAGACCCTTTTGCAACCACCCACTTCGAGTTGGCCCACTTACAACGGTGAATACTCCGGGCGGCGGTTCAGCACGCTCGACCAAATCAATTCCCAAAATATCAATTCTCTCACGCTGGCTTGGAGATTCCGAGCCAACGTCACGATCAAATCGACACCCCTGGAAGTAAACGGCATTCTCTATCTGACCACCCCGGACCATGTTTGGGCGGTGGACGGCCGCACCGGTCACATGATCTGGCATTATCATCGCGCCTCCGAGGGCGACCACATTGGCCACCGGGGGGTGGGAATGTTTGGAGACTGGCTTTACTTTACGACTGCGGACGCCCACTCGGATACTTTTCCACGATGGCGCCCCTTGTGGTTCGCGATCATGTAATTGTTGGCGTCTCGGGAGATGTTACGGACATTCCCGGTTTCCTCGAATCGATTGATCCGAAGACCGGAGCAGTACAGTGGAAGTGGTACACCGAGCCGCGACCCGGCGAGCCGGGGTCGGAAACCTGGCCGACGAACTCCGACGCCATACTCCATGGCGGCGCCATGACGTGGATGACGGGGACTTACGACCCCGATCTCAACCTCCTTTACTGGGGTACGGGCAACCCGAATCCGGTTCTCGCCGGTGACGAGCGCCCCGGCGATAATCTTTACACGTGCTCGATCGTGGCTCTCAATCCCGACACGGGAAAACTGGTGTGGTACTTCCAACCTTCACCCCACGACGTCCACGACTGGGATGCGGTCGAAACTCCCATAGTATTTGACGCGGAATTTGGCGGCGCCCCGCGCAAGCTCGTCGCGCAGGCAAGCCGCAACGGATTTTTCTTTGTGCTCGACCGGGCCACCGGCGAACACCTGGTGACCGCTCCTTTTATCGATGTCAATTGGGCTTCAGGCGTTGATTCGCGCGGACGGCCGGTCCTTAAAGCCGGATACGCTCCGAGACCCGACGGCGCGCTGGTCGAGCCCGCTTCGGATGGCGCCACCAACTGGCTGGCTCCCAGCTTCGACCCGCAAACCGGGCTTTTCTACGTCAGCGCGCGGCGCTCGTTCAGCATTTATTACCTCACCACGACGGGAAAGCCGGAAGGTTGGGCAGGTCGCGACGCTAGCCTCTGGGCCAATTCCACGATCCGTGCCATCGATTATCGTACCGGCAAAATAGTATGGAATCACGAGATTGGTGAGGGCGACAGCGGGGCGGGCATCCTGACCACAGCAGGTCATCTTCTCTTTACCGCCGATGTTAATAGCAACATTCTGGCCCTCGATCCTGTGACAGGGAAGACCTTGTGGCACCTAAGCGTGGGCGATGCCACTGAAAACAGTCCCATGACTTACGAACTCGATGGGAGACAATACGTGCTCATGGCGGTTCACGACGAACTTTTCACCTTCGCACTACCGGAAGGCATGGGGCGTCCCTAGCATTAACTCTTCAAGTCATCGCGCGATCAACTTGCGATGTCTTCTGGGGCACGGTTGGGAGTCGATGGAGATGCTTTGCGCCCCCAGGGCTGGCCAACAATCTCAAGGGAGCTTCTGAGAGCGAAAAGGCTCGAATTTATGGGCAGGCGCTGGACTTTGTGAAAGAGCAGACGCGGCAAAATGTAAGCCTTGGGTGAGGGTGGGGATGATGAACTCACTTTTGAGCATGAGATTATCCGTGACGCTGGTAGGCGGCGTGCTGTTTGGTCTCGCGTTGGGTGAGAAGACACTGCCTGCCGTCGACTACCCGCAGGTCCAGATTACAAATGGGTTGACATTATAAGGGACACGAATACTATGGACCGTGGTTCGACAGCGTCGATCCGAAGGTTCACGACTTTCGCTACGTCGGGGCGGAGATCGTCGCCTCGCCGTGTTCCGGGGCCTCAGGACCCGTCGAAGAGTTCCAGACCAATGGCTCGGCGTTAGGATGGGATGAGGCCAAGGTCGGCGGGACGTTTATCAAAATCGGTGTCGGGGTGCTCCGAAGGGACCAGGATGCCTATGATTACGTCAAGCAGTACGAGATCGTGGATTCGGGCAAATGGACGGTCGAGCGCCATCGCGACTCGGTCAGATTCACCCAGGAGCTGACTGATCCGTCTTCGGGCTACGGCTACATCTACCAGAAGACGATGCGGCTGATTAAGGGCAAGCCGGAAATGGTGTTGGAGCAT
>QHZE01000156.1 GCA_003225335.1 Acidobacteriota bacterium | reverse complement strand
GAATTGCAGCGTCGGCGGCCGGTTTTGCTTTGGCAGGAATGCGGTTGTTCCTCCTTAACTTCAAGGGCTTCATCATAGAGAATCTGCTGCGTCATTTCAACGCCTTCCCGTTCTTCATGGCCGGATGCAGACCAGAGCAACGCGAACTTGGCCACAGAGCCACGGAGACACAGAGAAAATCTTGTCTCCGCGTCCAAAGTGAGACCGAGTTAACCGCTAAGACGCTAAGGGCCCGCCAGAAAATAAGGTGTGCATTTTGGCGCGAGCGCCGGGCGGGCAGATGCAAGGCGCCGCGACGCAGGCGATGTGGTGGCATCGTCGAGGAGCGGCAACGCCGCAGATGCCCGCCCACCGCCGCGCCCCTCCGGGCTGCGGCCCGCAGCAAAATGTACACCTTATTTCCTGACGGGCCCTAAGGGCGCAAAGGGACTCATAAGAACGGACCCGAGCTGCCAACTTGAAAGAACAAACGGCTTTGTAACACAATGTGCACATGAAGAAGATCAGCATCCGAGAACTCCATCTGGACACAGGGCGCTGGGTCAGGCGCGCGGCCGGCAAAGAGCGGATCGTCATCACGGATCGGGGCATCCCGGTAGCGACTTTGTCCTCGTTTGATCCGTCTGCAAGTTTCAAATCCCTGCCTAATCGCCTGAGGCAGATCAGGAGAATGCCTCGCATCGCGACGGATTCATCCGTCTATATCTCAGAGATGAGGGACCGTACTTGATCTATTTCGACGCGGCCTATATCGCCAAGTGCTACCTCAATGAACCGGGCGCGGACAAGGTGATTGCTTTGGCCGAGCGCTCGGACGGTCTATGCTCTTGCGAGTTCGGGCGCCTTGAGTTTTTCTCCGTTTTGCACCGGCATCTCCGGCAAGGGCATCTGGCAAAACGGCACATCAGCCGGGTTGTAAAGAATTTTGAGTTGGACGAAAAGGAGGGGGTCTGGCACTGGCTGCCCGTGACTTCGGGGTTGCTTCGAGACATCTGCGCGAGGGTCGGTGATCTGCCAAAGGACGTCCTGCTGCGTGCGGGAGATGCTCTTCACCTCGGATGCGCTAGCGAGAACGGCTTCAAAGAAATTTATACCAGCGATAGTTATATGCTGGCTTGCGCGCCGCACTTCGACCTGGCCGGGATCAACGTTCTCTGAGGTGGAAGCGGTGCTTTACGAACCCGGAAATTGGAGATCCCTATGGCGCAGCGCGTGATTCAGAGCCTGGATGTACTGAAGAGTCTGGTGGGGCAAGAGGTAGCGGTTACGGAGCACATCCAGGTAACACAAGAAAAGATCCGCCGGTTTGCGGAGACGACGGGAGACGAGCAGTGGATTCACGTGGACCCGGAGCGGGCCGCGAGAGAATCCCCGTATGGCATGACGATCGCTCACGGGTTCCTGACTCTGTCGCTCCTCACCGCGATGATGCAGAGCGCCCTCAAAATCGGCGGCGTGCGTCTTGTCATCAATTACGGACTGGATCGTGTCCGCTTTCCCGCGGCCGTTCCGTCGGGATCGAGAATTCGCGGCCGGATCGAGCTGGAGTCGGTGAGCGATGTTCCCGGCGGAGTTCAGGCCAAGTGGGCAATTACCGTGGAACGCGAGGGATCCGATAAACCTGTCTGCGTCGCGGAATGGCTGGTGCGGTACATCGAATGATTGACGATTGACGAATGAGCAAGGATGACCTCGTTTTCTTTTCATTCGTCATTCGTCAATCGTAAATCGCCAATCGAAATCAGGGGATCACAATTACCGGAAGAGTGGCAAAGACGTCCGCGCTGTCGTTGTCGAAGCGGATTGCCACGCCACTCACGGGTGCAGGCGCCAGAACCTCCAATGTTCCCTGGAACTCGCCAAATCCGCCGGGGAAAAGCTCCGTAAAGAATCTCGCAAGGTGTCCTCGAGGTGGCAAATTCAAGCTGGTGGATGCGGCAATCTCCCCGGCGGAATTTCGCAGTCTCAGCGTCACTGTAACAGCCACAGCATTAGGGTTGCAGACAGCGACGCCGGACTGGGCAAATCCCAGGCTTTCCACATAAGCGGTGAAGTGAGGGGCGAGAGGAGACGAGGCCACGCCGGCCTCGGAGACAATCTTTCCGCCCAGCAGCGTCTGAAAGATCGCCGAGCCGCCTATAGGCACCGGGCAGGTCACGCGCACCCAGCCCACCTTGATTCCTGAAGAGGTCCCATCCGTGATGAGGCGGGCGACGCCCTTGGCGCTCAGCGGGACGTCGATTGTCGTCCTGGGAGATCCGGCGAAGGGCAACGGCAGGGGGGCGCCATCGCTGGCGAAGAACTCCAGTTTCGCCGTGGTCGCCGACCCGGAGGGATTGACCAGAATGAAGTTGGTCTGATACCCGCCTCCGTCCGCCGCCTGAGGAAAGAAGAGGGCCGTCGCCGCTTCGTCCACGAGAACGGGAACGGTGGAGAAAACGTCCTGGGTCGCGTTGTCGAAGCGGATGGCCACAGCAGTCACATTCTGATCGCTGGTGACCTCGATACTCCCCTCGAAGCCCGGGGGCGCGTTGGTGGGGAATCGCTCAAACGCAAACTCCGCGATATGCTGTCTTGCGGGAAGCGTGATCTGACGCGTTTCACGAGGGGATCCGCCGGCATCGCGCAGGGTCAGCGTAAGAGTTGCCGGTGCTGTTCCCGTGTTGGCTACGGCATAACCGGAGCGAGCGTTGTTCAGATTGTCCACGTAGATGGTGAAGCTTTTCGCCGGCTTCGAAAGGCCAACCCCCGCTTCGGTGATAATTTTGTCGCCGCTTAGAAGCTTGAAAAGCGCGCTTCCGCTCACGGGTATGCTGCTGAGAAGCTTCGCATATCCGGTGAGGATACCGCCCAACGCGGCCGTCTCCAGGCGCGCGGTGCCCATCGGAGGGATGGAAAGGTTGAAGGAGTTGCCGGTCTCACCCTCGATCATCACACGAATTGGATTGCCGTCGGACCCGGTGAAAGAGACATTCACGGTAGCGGGGACGGAGCCCGTGTTGACTCCGACGATCAAAGTTCGATACCCGCCTCCCGCGGCAACCTGCGGGAAAACGGACGCAGAGGTTAGAAGCCCGGGAGGCAGATACTCGTAGGCGCCCATGTCCGGAATGGCAGACCCGTTGCCGTCGCCATCGATGCTTCGGGGAATGCCGTCGGCGTCTGTCGCGGGCAGGTCCGGATCGTTGGGGTCACCCCTGTCGATGGCGGGCGACGAAGCCTGGAGCCGGTAATTGTCATTCGCGGGGGCAACGAATCTTGGATCTCCGTCGATGTTGCCGTTGGAGCCGGCGAAACCGCCGGTTCCGACCAGCGAGTTTCTTACAACGTAGTTCTCGATATCCACATTGCCGCCGATATCAGCGGCCGGGTTGTCCTTGATAATGCAATTGACCACTTTGACGGTGGCTCCGTTGAAGACCTCGATGCCCGCCCGTCCGTTCCCGACAACCGTGGAGTTGGCGATACTGGCGCTGGCTCCCGATCCCGATACCTGAATGCCGTCTGCAAAGCCGGCCGGGTCGGAGGCCCGGATCACGACTGTGTTCGTGATGACGGCCTGTCCTCCGGCGACGCGAATCCCACGAAACCCGCCCAGAATGGTGAGACCTTCGACCCGGACGCTCTTGACATTGGTGAGATTCAGGGTAGCGAACGCGCTGCCGTTTCTGCCGTCCAGAACCGGTTTCTTTCCGCGGGCAGCCTTCAGGGTCACGCTCTTTCCCGTCACAGTGGGGCTCTCGGAGTAGATGCCGCTATCGAGGATCTGGATGGTATCGCCGGAACCGGCCGCCGCGACGGCATCGGTGATGCGCTGAAATATCCCCCCATTTCCCGGCATGCTGACAGTCAGGGTCTGCGGCAGAGCGCTGGGGAACGTTGACGTACCTTCCATGACGCGCAAGTCATACGAGCCGTACTGCGCGAAGTTCGACGGGCCGCTGAAGCGGCGGGACCGGATAAAGAATCTGCCCGTAGACGAAGCCGTCCATGCGATCCGTGATGCCTTGGTTGCGCCGAAATCATCGCTGGTGGCGAGCACGGTGGCTCCGTCGGTCGAGAGAACGTCGATGACGGTATCGCCGCCATTCTGGAGGTTCAGTGTTTCCAGCAGATAGCTTTTCCCTGAGGTGGCATTAAAGGCCGCGAAGTCGACATCGCCCGCCGGGTAGTAGGTGTGATGCTTTTCCTGGCCGCTTACGTTCAAAGTCCCCAGGGTTGGGATCTGCTCCGTCCAGTTGCTTGAGGAATCGCTGTCGGGAACGCCAAAAATCCGGCCGAGGTTTTTTCCCGCAGCCGGAGACACTGCATTCCCGGTGAAGGAAGCGCCCGCCGGCGGAGCCTGCGGGGAACCACCCCAGCGCACAAAGTCTTTTCCGGCGCCTGAATTGTCCAGCAGGGCGCAGAATCCTTCTTCGCCGTTGCCCCAGGAGATGTTCGTACCGAAAAACAAGACGGAATTACTGTTGGTTCCGGAAGCCTCGGAAAGTATGACGAAGGCGCCGGCCGCGAGCTTGAAAGGCGGAATGACAAGCGTGACGGTGGCGAATCCTGTCCGGCCCGCCATTATGCTCCAGCCTGTAAGGTCCGCTTCCGAATCCCCGGCGTTATAAAGCTCGATAGCATCCACCGCACCGACGTCTACTTCGTTTATCAGGACCCTTGGACCGCTTACCAACGCCGGCACCGGAGCGGCCGTTAACCCCGGCGCCACAGCCGCTGCGTTGTCCGGTTCCAATCCATCCGCGACAAACTCAATTCCGTTAAGGCTGGCAAAGATCGTCAGCATTTCCGAGGGCGCGCCGTTGTTCACCAAGGGAGAAAACCAGCCGTCCCAAAAATCTTCAATCGAGATGCCCGGA
Source organism: Acidobacteriota bacterium (assembly GCA_003225335.1). GTDB lineage: Bacteria > Acidobacteriota > UBA6911 > UBA6911 > UBA6911 > Gp18-AA60. The sequence goes on along the minus strand of QHZE01000156.1, from coordinate 2,542 downwards.
GTCGTTACCGTCGGAAGGTAATTCCGGAGATCCTTCCACACATCCGAGAAGGGTCGCTGCAGCGGATCGTCGTCCGCTCCCGGAGATCCGTCATTGGTGGCAGGTCCGTCGACGATGTCCCAAAGAGCCGCCGTGACGGCTGCTTCGTTCGTGCTGCCCGTCTTGCTCGCGAGGGGAATGGTGCCGGTGAGAGACTCGATTTCGAACGAGAACGACAGATTGGTCCCGTCCGTATTGACGTATGCGTCCGGACGCGGATACCCCTTGAAATTCCGGGCGCTCGCGCCCAGGAAGGTTGCCAGCCCTTCGCCCCACGCGAGCCGAATATCCTGGTTGTTGTCCCCTAGATTGTGCGGTCCGCCGGGGCTGTCGGACTTCGAGAAAACGTTGTCAATGAAATGGCCGAATTCGTGGCTCATGACGGTGTCGTCATACGCACCGTCTACGCCCACATAGATGAAGCGGTTTGTACCGCCCGAAAAGAAAGACCCCGTCTGCGGGTGCGTCGAGCGCCATATCACAGTCAGCTTTGCAGCGGGAAGGCTGCCGTTGACGTTGGAAGAGGCAACAAACTCGAGCGCGTCATTTATGACGTCCCAGATGTTGAACGCCTTGCCGGCATCCGAGTTTGCCATCGCCAGCGTCGTGCCCATGTCCACGGCGCCGGACCCCGGAGAATTCACTGCGGCCGAGCTTACAGAGTAGAGATCGCCGAAAGTGAAATCATCATTGGCCACGCGGACACCCAGGAGCGGCCCGGGCGACGTCGAGGTCGTGATGCATAGCGCGGTGATCGACTGGGCCGTGGACCCCGGCACCTGGAGGGAGAACGCTCCGTCCGATTCCGTAGTGCCGGTTGCGAGCGTTGTGGCGCCGGCCATAATCCTCACGGTGGCGAAGCGAATGGGCCGGGCGGGGCGATTCCCGGTGAATCCGTTGAGATTGAACTCCCGGTCTTGATACTGAAATTTGCCCGTTACCGTGTAATCCGCAAAAACCGGCCTGCTCAGAAAGAAAAGAAAAAGCAGACCGGAATATGATTTGAGAAAGGGGCCCGTCATCGTCACTTCCTCACCGTAATCCCCTGATAAACACGGATCCCTCCACCGTCAGGGTCCACAATCCGGCCAATCATCCCCTCGGGGGGGTCTTCCGCGCCCAGGTCTATCCAGCGGACCGCAGTCTGAGAAATCGTCTTGCCGTTCGTCAGGCGCACGATCAGGCGGGCGCGAATCGAGTAGCGCGACTCATCGGGGACGATCACACCGAATTCCAGGCGGCTTGGCCCCGACTTCGCGAGGGCCCGGGGCTCGCTTCTTGCGTCATCGAGCATCCGCATCCGGTCCGGCAGTTCGTACTCCACTCGCGCATCCTGAACCAGGTCCGGATCGAGGTTAGACTCCACTTCCACTCGGAACCGGGCTGCCTGGCCCACGTGGGGCTCGCTCAACGGGACCAACTCGACGTGAATGGGCAAGGAAAGATCGCAATGCGTCCTCTCAGCCTCAGGCGATTCTCCGAGAGCATGGACGCGAAAACAAAGAGGAACGAACGCCAGAAGCACTAACAGTCTCGCTTTCATAAGCTGACTCTCCAGATGCATGCAGCAAAAGAGGGAATCCAAGGAATCTGAGGAATCCAAGGAATAAACGAAGTTTCCTAAACTCCATCCTCGGATTCTTGGTTCAATCATTTCGTACATGATTTCATAAATGCGGTTACGTATTCCGCCCCAGCGGGGCGAAGGGAAATTAGCCGGGGGTGAGCGAAGCGAACCCCCGGGGTAGAAACGGAACAAACGATACGCACCCGGGCAGGGTTGCAGGAACTCCCCGCGCCCCTGCCGCTGCCGGGGCGCATTCCTTCTATTGCAATATTCCAGGGTCCGTTTGCGCTCACCGCCGGCTAAGGTCCCAACGCCCTTCGGCGTCGGGAATGATGGAATCCGGGGAATCCAAGGAACCCAAGAATTCAGTGCGGGAACTTCGTTTATTCCTTGGATTCCTCAGATTCCTTTGATTCCTTTGATTCCTTTGATTCCTTTGATTCCTCGGGTTCCTTGGGTTCGTGGATTTCAATCACTTACCCAAGAGGCGGTTCAAACGGTCTGGATAATCGGTAATAATCGTGTCGACACCCAATGCAATCATCCGTTTTAAGTCCTCGTGCTCGTCAACAGTCCAGACCGCTACGGTGAGCCCTCTTTCGTGCGCCTTTTGAATGATGTCCCGCGTCACAAGGTTGTGATCTATAGCGATCTCGTTTGCGTGAATTTTCACGGTGGCCTCCACAGGATCGTTTTCCAGCGCGTCAATCAGAAGGGCCGCGGGAATGCTCGGATCCAGGGCCTTCACCCTTTCCACCGAACGGGGGTTGAAGGACTGAATCACGACCCGCTTTTCAAACCCATTTCGCCGGATGATCTGGATTACAGTAGACTCGAGGTGCGGAGGGTACAGCTCGGGATTTTTAGTTTCGAGGTAAAGACCCGCGGTGCTTTCCTTTGCCAGGTCCATGATTTCCTGCAAAGTAGGGATCTTCT
>QHZE01000768.1 GCA_003225335.1 Acidobacteriota bacterium | reverse complement strand
GGATAGATGAAACCGCTCTGGTAACCGTCCAGCAGGCGCTGAATCTGTCTCTCCACGTCGCCGACCCGCTCGTCCAACCGCTGAAGTTCCGCTTCCAGAACGTCGGGACCCCGCAAGCCGTTCTTGCCCTGCTGCTGTTTGTAGGCCTCCAGCATGGTCTCGGGTGAACTCAGGAGAGACGTCATTTCCTTCCAGACCAGCCGGTCCAAATCCGGAGCATAGACCAACGGTGCCGGACAGCGGCGCGGCATTGAAGTGCTGACGTGATCCACATTGCCCGAGCAGTGGTAGTAGGTGTGTCTGCCCTGGGAGTCCGCTACCATCGAATGGCCACAAACACCGCAGCTGACCAGGCAGCGCAGCAGGTACTCGCCTTCACGCCGCAAGTTGCGTGGCGAGAACGCCTGGTTGTTCTTCAGTTGCTCCTGCACCCTGGTAAAGGTCGCCTCGTCGATCAACGCCGGAATCGGGACCGCGATCCATTCCTCCCGGGGCCGAAGCACGGATTTGGTCTTGCGATTCTTTCGAAAGAGCCTGTCGGTACGATCGCTCTCGATCCAGCGGCGCTTGTTGTAGTAGCAAACCCCCGTATAAGCCGGATTGATCAGCATCGCCCGGACCGAAGAAATCGCCCACAACGGCCGTCCTCCGCGCGGGCGCCAGAGCGAGGCATTCAAGCGCTGCGTGGCCTGGCGAATCGAAATGCCCTCATCTCTCACCCAGCCAAACAGGGTGGGAATCGCCGGCGCTTCCGCCTCGTTGACCTCCCAGCCTCCTGCCACTTCTCCCTGGCGCGGAATATAGCGGTAACCGTAAGGGGCCTTCCAGCTCACCACAACTCCCTGCCGCGCCCGATGGAGCTTGCCACGCCGCAGCCTCTCGGTGATCTTGGCTCGCTCGTATTCGGCGATCACTCCCTGCATTTGCACCAGCAGCTGCCCCTCCGGATCCTGTGAGGGTGTGTGATTGAGGAAAATCAACTGGCAGCCCGACCGGTTAAACTCGTCGATCAGGATCGCCTGGTAAGCATAACGACGGGCCAGCCGGTCTGGAGAATGAACATAGACGACGTCAATAATTCTTTCGTGCACTAGGTCGCGAAGACGATCCAGACCGGGGCGATCCAGGTAGGACCCGCTGTGTCCATCATCGACCAGGATATGTTCCTCTAGCAGTCCGACACCGTCCCGACCCACGCGTTCACGCAAGTCTGCAAGCTGGCTCTCGACGGTTGCCTGCTTTTGCTGGCGGTGCGAAGAAACTCTGGCGTAGATCGCCGCACGTTGAAGGACAGGTTTCACGGCTTATCCTCCTTGAATTTGAAGGGCGTTTTCCCAAACTCCTATCAAGGATCAGCTCGTAGATCTCCACCAAGGTGCGCAGGGAGCATGAATCCTTCCGAGCTCCTTCCCTCTCGATTCGGAACGGAGGCATCCATCCGGCGTTTCGAAGCGCATCACCGGAAAACAGGGCGATGAGACCCGTGCCGGTAAATCTCTCGCGCAAGGCCGGGTCCACAGCTTGAACAGGCGGGGGAAAACCGGAAACGATCTTTTCGATCGTGCGCCGGTGGACTGCGACCCCCTGTTGCTCGCGCAACAGCACCGTCAAATCCCGGCCGGTCAGTTCTGGATCTGCCTGTTTTTTCCCCAGCACGAATTTCAACACTTCGGGCGTGCACTTGACCGGCCCCCGCCGTCCGCGCTTTTTCTCAATCAATCCCGCCATTCCCTCTTCCTCAAAGGCCCTCTGGACCTGGTAGAAACCCTGACGCGTATAAGCAAATTGATCCGCAGCCTCGGTAACCGACAAACCATCAACCTCGTGGCTGCGCAGCATCTCGTACTTGACTTGCAGCTTATCCCGCGGATCGAAGAACGGGAGCCGTTTGAATAGGGGCGACCGCACCCGCTCCGCTTTGGGGTAAAGCAAGCCTGCTCGTGATAGCGCCTGATCTTTGCCGGCCATCGAAGCCACCTCCGATAGCAGGGTAGATCAGGCGCAAGGAAATGCAAATATATATAAACCGCCAACGAGCCTATCCTTTCATGAAGCGACACGAATACCTCACCAACATTGGCATACATCGCACATTTCTGAAATCTGTGCATGGTTAGCGACTATCATTAGTTTACAGTGCGGTGTAATTGTTTTTACGGACATGGAACTTCTGGAGCTCTCTTCTCAAATCCTCCAAGTTGTCGATGACGAACTGGTTAGAGCGAACCGTCCGAGGTCGGCTGGGCAATTCCAAGCCGCGCTCCAACCGAAAAACGGCGTTTGTGATCATACCGTGAAGGTACAGTGGCGGTAGGAGACCGGAGGCAGAATGTCGGTGGCAAGCTTTTCAGCAAACAGCGCGGCGCGTTTGGCCTGAC
>QHZE01000422.1 GCA_003225335.1 Acidobacteriota bacterium | reverse complement strand
ATCTGGAAAACTACAGAATCGTTCTCCTCGCTCCAAAGGTTCAGCCACCCGAGGCACAACGAGCAAGACCAAGGAAAACCACTTCGGAAGTTGAGCCAAAGCCCCTGGCGCAGCCGGACGCAAGAATCTTCGACCGCCTGGATCCCAGGCTGGCGGATTTCGTCAAAGAAAACCCTGCTGTAGAGAGCATCCTCACACGGGAGATAGTGCGGGACATCGATCACAGGGTTCTGGTACCGCAGAGCCTCTTGAAACAGAGCAGTCTTCAGCTGAGTTTCCAGATCGACGAGAACGGACGCATCACAAGGCGCCGGATCGAAAGATCGTCGAAAGTGCCCTCCATCGACCACCTGGCAATGGAGATGATCACCCTGCTCGAAAAGTATCAGTTCCTTGCGTCCATGAAGGGGCTCCGGCGAGTTCTGGCCTCGATCCGGGTAGACGAGGAAATCGAGGTCCGATTCGAGGGAGAGGCGTCCGACGAAACCGCAGCTGAGGGAATCAGCAAGCAGTTGCAGAACCTCCTGGTTCTGCTGCGATTCGCGATGGAGAAAGACGCCGCGGCCTTTATTTTAGACAACATCACGCTGGAAACCCGCGAAAGTCACGTGCTGGTGAGCAAGGCTTTTGAGAAACAGCCTTTGATCGATTTCCTTATGCACTACTACTGGACGGAGCCGCAACCTGCCGAACCCGCCCGGCCCCCCGAGCCAGCCGACCCTCCGGAAGGGCGGGCGCACACGTCCCGCCCCCACAGGGAATTCGAAACGATTTGAATTTGAATTCCTGAGTTCCTACTTCTTGGGGGGAACCACTGCGTCCTTAAAGGCTTTGGCAACGCGAAACTTGACCACTATCTTGGCGGGAATCTTGATAGCCGCGCCGGTCTGAGGGTTCCGCCCCATTCGAGCTTTCCGATTCGACTTTACGGCCTTGCCGATTCCCGGAATCACAAACTGCCCGTTCTTCTTCGTCTCAGAAACGGCGGTAGCTGCAAGCGTGTCGAGAAATCCGGCAACCGTCGCTTTCGTAACCTCGAATTTCTCGGCGAGCAGGGTCAACAACTGACTTTTTGTCATCACCTTTCCAGCCATGCATAACCTCCACTTGGTTAATGTTGAATACTAACGCGGCGTGCCCGCTGCGATAAACACTGCCATTTTGCGAATATTCCCGGAAAAAGCAATGATGTTTTTCAGTGGTGGTGCCGTTTCCGGCCCAGTCTCTCCTACTCTGTGTCTCGGTGTCTCCGTGGCAACAAAGCTCCATTGGCCACAGAGACCCAGAGCCACATAGAAAAACTGGCCACGGGGGAGGGCTTGCGCGTTCTCGGCACGGCTGCCATCCCTTCCAAAATCTGTAGAGATGTCAGTAAGGGACTAACCTCGCTGCAGCAGGCAAGCAATGGCCGGTGCGAAACGTCTCATGGAGTGGGTCGGAAAGTGCAAACAGAGTCCTCCAGGCAGAAGATAACGGCAGATTCCCCACCAGTCTCTCAGCGAAAAGTCATCTCCTGCCCAAGTCAGCCAGAAGTTTCTTGACTGCTTATGGATGTGCGTCGGGTCTCTGTCCAGAGCTCGAACGACCGGCCTCAAAGGCCCATCGTACACTGGAACCACAAATACAAAGCCGCCTCCACCCACCAGGCTGCTGGAGATCGCGCTCCGAACGGTATCCAGACGTGGAAGGTGTTCCAGAACATCAAATGCCGTGATCACGTCAAAAGGGCTTTGAAAGACACCCTGTTCGGCGCTCGAGACCTCAAATCGGACCCCGGGCACCTGTTCCCTCGCCTGAAGAATGGCGTACTCGCTGACATCCATCCCAAACCGCTCCCAACGCGAATCAAGCTGGGACAAGAAGAGGCCGAACGCGCAGCCTATGTCCAGGATGCGCGGCCTCGGATTGGGGCCCGCCGCCATCTCGGCGAGCCGTCGGTAGAACGCAAGTTTTCGCGGCGGGTTCTGCCTTTTGTAATCCCTGTACTGGGCCTCGAAATAAGCGCGGTCAAATTTCACGGACAGCTCAAAAGCCAAGGCGGCGCCTGAAGAGCAGCAGCAGCGTGCGGTAGGCTGTCGGAACAAGTTTCATTTTGCTCTTGCCTCCTTTCCGATCGTAGCGGAGGACAAGAGGAACCTCGCCAAACCGCAGTTTCATTCGGCTGAGCTTGAGAAGTATGTCCACCATGCATTGGAATCCATCCTGGTCGATGAATTCCCTGCGATATCGTTTTAGAGCTTGCCTCAAGACGGCGGCCCTGTAAGCCCGGTACCCGCAGGTGAAGTCCCGAACTCCGGGGACAGGGTGCGCAGCCCGGAACAGAAGGGAGCCGGCATAGCTGACAAACCGGCGTAACCAGGGCAAAACGGACATATCCCTCACCTTGCTGGCCAAAGCCGACACCGGGAGAGAGCGCGACCTTGGCTTCGCTCAGCGCGAACTTGCAGAACTCCAGCGTACCCATGGCGTGATAACGCTCCGGGATCCTAGCCCAAACAAACATCGTCCCCCGTGGTCTTTCACAGGGCCAACCCAGGCGGTTCAAGCCGTCCACAAGAACGTCGCGCCGCGCCTGGTAGGCGGCCACGATCTCGCGCACGCACTGTTGAGGACCCTTCATTGCAATAATCGCGGCGATCTGGATGGGCTGGAACAGGCCGTAGTCCAGATAGGACTTCATGCGCGCCAGGGCCGCCACAATGTCCGCATTGCCGACGCAGAAGCCGACGCGCCAGCCGGGCATATTATAGGACTTGGACATGCTGAAGAATTCCACTGCGACGTCCTTGGCCCCGGGAACCTGGAGGATCGAGGGCGCCACGTACCCGTCAAAGACGAGGTCGGCGTAAGCGAAGTCATGTATCACGATGATGCTGTTTGTCCGGGCGAACTCCACCACGCGAGTGAAGAAGTCGAGCTCCACCGTCTGGCACGTGGGATTATGGGGGAAGGAAAGAACGAGATGCTTCGGCCGCGGCCAGGTCTCGTGGTAGGCATCGACAATGCGCTGGTACAAGTCACAGCCGGCCGTGAGCGGAACAGAACGCACGTCTGCCCCGGCGATGACCATGGAATAGAGATGGATGGGATAGGTGGGATTAGGCACAAGCGCCACGTCGCCGGGTTCCACAATAGCCAGCGCGAGATGGGAAAGCCCCTCTTTGACCCCGATAACAACAATCGCTTCCGTTTCAGGATCGATCGGGACATCAAATCGGCGGCGGTACCAGTCCGAAATCGCGAATCGAAGTTTGGTTATGCCGCGCGAGGCGGAATAACGATGATTGCGGGGCTTCCGGGCAGCCTCGACCAACTTCTCCACCACGTGAGGGGGTGTGGCGAGGTCTGGATTCCCCATCCCAAAGTCGATGATGTCTTCTCCTTGCGCGCGAGCCTTGCTCTTGAGCTCGTTGACAATGTTGAACACATAGGGGGGCAGGCGCTGTATCCGGTAGAACTGGTTCATGCGCCTCACTTGACGAAGGAAAACGGCAGGAACTCTTTAGTTTCGTCGTTCTGCAAAAGCATCCAAGCGCCTCCGCGGAAGAATGCCAGCGCGTCGAGGTTTTCATTTTACACTGCACCTATCGTGAAATCTAACCCGCCTTTTCGCCCAAAGGCAGAAAGCAGAAGGCGGAAGGCAGAGTGAGATCGCTCGCGGCGCCCACTGCCTTCTGCTTTCTGCTTTTCCCCGGGTTTGATTTTGCATCGCGCGGCGCGCGGTGATAGGCTAGGACAAACTAAGTAGAACTTGAGATCACTACTTTACAGCGAGGTGTTTCGATGAAAAAGACGGCAATCGCCCTTGGAATTCTCGCGCTGTTGGTAATCTCGTGGCGCTGGTCCAACAGAATCCAGCAGGATCTCGATCCTCTGAAAGTGGCCGCTGACACCCACAAACTCGTGCTCGAAAACCAATTCGTCCGGGTTCTGGAGGTTCGTGTCCCACCAGGGAAAACCGAAACGTGGCATCAGCATGGCCGCCGCGTCGTAGTGTATCTCTCGGACTTTCACACGCGCACCACAGAGCGTGGCGGAAAACCGCAGGAGAATCTCAGAAAGTCCGGTCTAGTTCGCTGGAGCGAGCCTGTCATCCATCAGGTTGAGAACATCGGCCAAACGGAAGGTCACGTCATAAGTGTGGATCTGAAGTAACGAAGGAGATGCGCGCTATGCAAGTAATCCGACAACCGAATGTCTACGATGCCGTTATCGTCGGGTCCGGTGCAGCGGGAGGGATGACCGCTCTGGTCCTGTGCAGAGCAGGGGCCAAGGTCCTGCTGCTGGAGGCGGGCGCAAACTTTGACACCGCCAAAGACTCCAAGATGTTCATGTGGCCTTATGAGGCCCCTCTTCGGGGAGGCCCGACGCCCAAACACCCTTTTGGTTACTTCGACGCCTCGTACGGAGGATGGACCGTCGAAGGGGAACCTTATACGACCGCTCCCGGGGAGGAATTCCTGTGGTGGCGCTCCCGCATGCTGGGCGGGCGAACCAACCACTGGGGACGTATCAGTTTGCGCATGGGACCCTACGATTTCAAGCCGCGAAGCAGGGACGGGCTGGGTTTCGACTGGCCCATGACCTACGACGACCTCGCACCATACTACGACAAGGTGGAAAGTCTGATCGGAGTTTTCGGAACCAAGGAAAACATGGAGAATGCGCCCGACGGGGTTTTCATGCCGCCTCCAAAGCCGCGGTGTTACGAGCTGATGATCAAACAAGCTTGCGACAAGCTGGCCATCCCGTGCATACCTTCGCGCCTTTCCATCATCACGAAAGACCACAACGGCCGTGCCGCCTGCCATTACTGCGGACAGTGCGGCCGCTCCTGCGCCACTGCCTCGAACTTCTCCTCGCCGACGGTACTGCTGCCCCCGGCGAAAGCGACCGGGAACCTCGAGATCCGGACCGATGCCATGTGCCGCGAGGTCCTGACAAATACCGAAGGACTTGCGACCGGTGTTTCGTATGTGGACCGGCTTACGCGAAAAGAGATCCAGGTGCGCGCGAAGATCGTAGTCCTTTGCGCAAGCGCCTGCGAGTCCGCTCGACTCCTTTTGAACTCGAAATCCTCGCGCTTCCCCAACGGCCTCGCAAATTCCAGCGGCACGGTCGGCAAATACCTCATGGATACTGTCGGGGCCAGCATGTCGGGTTTCATCCCCAAGCTGATGGACCTGCCTCCCCACAACGAAGACGGAGTGGGAGGAATGCACCTGTACGTGCCGTGGTGGAATTATCAGAAGAAGATGGACTTTCCCCGGGGCTACCATATCGAGATCGGCGGCGGCCGGCGGGACCCGCCCGGAACCGGCATTTTCCGCAACGCCCATCGGTTCATCGGCGGAGGATACGGAGCCGAGTTAAAGAAGAAGTATCGAAAACTTTACGGGGCTTTTGTCGAGTTCGCAGGCAGGGGAGAGATGATACCCAACGACAACTGCTGGTGCGAGATCGATCCCAACGTGGTGGATCAATGGGGCATCCCGGTGTTGCGTTTCCATTGGAAGTGGGCCGACCACGAGATTCTGCAGGCCAAACACATGCGGGAAACGTTCCGCGAAATCATCCACACAATGGGAGGCCAGCCTGTCGAAGCGCCCGCGTCCCTCAAGGACTACGGAATTCGAAAAGGTGGTGAGATCATCCATGAAGTCGGAACGACCCGGATGGGAGACGATCCCACGACCTCCGTTCTGAACCAACACTGCCAGGCCTGGGACGTCAAGAACCTTTTCGTGACGGACGGCGGCTGTTTCGTGTCCAACGCGGACAAGAACCCCACACTATCGATCATGGCAGTCGCGTGGTGGGCTGCCGAATACATTGCGGACCAGGTCAAGAAAGGGAGCCTGTGAGGATAACCGGCCTCGTTTGGAGTTCAGGCTTCAGCCTGCCAGGGCCGTGGGAGCCTGAAAGGCTGAACTACATGCCCTGATGACTGAGAACCGCGAAAAATTCATCTACGGCTCGCTCGGAGTTTCAAGCTTTAGCTTGCAGCCTGAAGGCTGAACTCCAAACACTGTAAGGAGGGAATCATGGCTGACGACAAAGGCAGGAACGGCGGGATACCGCGGAGAGAAGCTCTCAAGGTCCTGGGGAGTATCCCAGCGGCGCTTACGGCTTCCCAAATCGAAGCCCGCACGGCGGATCATTCGCACGTGCCTGCGGCTCAGATCCCGGCAGGCGTCAAAGTTGCGTACAAACCCAAATTTTTCACCGAGCACGAATGGAAGACGGTCAATCTGCTGGCGGACACGATCATTCCCCGGGACGATCGGTCCGGGAGCGCCAGCGAGGCCGGGGCCGTAGAGTACATCGATGAGTACGCCGACTCTCAGGGGGAGACCCTGCAGACGCAATTGCGAGGCGGCTTGATGTGGCTCGACCGCGAATGCGGCGCGCGCTTCGACAAGAAGTTTGTCGATTGCAGCGAGGAGCAGCGCAAACAGGTCCTGGATTTGATTGCTTACCCGGAAAGAACAAAACCGGAGTTTTCTCAGGCCACCGCCTTTTTCAATCGCTTCCGCGACCTGACAGCGGCCGGTTTCTACACGAGCAAGATGGGGATCGGCGACTTGGGATATCTGGGGAACCGCCCCTTCGATTGGAAGGGCTGCCCGGACGAGGTCCTCGCAAAGCTGGAACTGAAGAAGGCCTAGCTGTAAGGGCAGAGGGGATGGGGGCGGAGGGGAATAGACATTCCGTCCTCGTCGCTCCCCGCCTTCAGGTCCGCTCCCCGGCCCCTCCGCCCCTCTGCTCCACTGCCCTCGCTCCTCCGCCCTCCGCTCCTCCGCCCTCGCGGAAAGATAAGCGCCTGCTCGGCTAACCCATTGGCCTAGAACGTTCGGGGGATTGAAAATTGCGCGGTAATGCGTAATCTTGAGGGTTAATTCTTCTAGTCTGCGAGGCTCTTGGCGCGGAATCCGTAAAGCGCTCAGATACCGCAAAAGACGCGGGTCACAAAAGAATCTACTGGACGTTAGCCGAGAGAGGTGGGCGTTGGATCACGTTTGCGGGCTGCAAAGTTGCGTACTCCCCGGGAAATCTCCAATTCGCGTGCTTTTGATGAGCGATCATACGATCGTGCGCGCCGGGGTTCGATCGCTTATCGACGAGCACCCAGGGATGACAGTCGTCGGTGAAACTCGAAGTCGCGTCGAGGACCTCGGGAGCATCCAAGACCGCCCAGACGTCATCCTGATCGATCTGGACTCGAGCAACGGCAACGGCCATGAGTATCTGGCAAGCGTAATCAAAACGATGCAGCCCGCCTGCGTGCTCGTCCTGACCAGCAGGCGCGATCCCGAGCTTTACCAGCGCATTGCCCAGCAGGGCTGCATGGGTGTCGTGCTTAAAGACGAGCCGATAGAAGTCTTGCTGAAGGCTATCGAAAGAGTTTCTGCGGGCGAAATCTGGTTTGACGGTTCGACGATGGCGGGAGTCCTACGCGACATCAAGCACACGAATGGGTCCAAATTAGACGGCGAAGCTGCCGCCAGAATCGCCACTCTCACGAAGCGAGAGCGAGAAGTAGTCATCCTGATGTCCGAAGGGCTGAAGACAGGGCAACTCGCCGAGCGGATGTTCATTTCCGAAACCACGGTCCGTCACCACTTGACCTCCGTCTTTGACAAGCTCGACGTCGCCGACCGGTTCGAGCTCGTGTTTTATGCCTACAAGCATGGGCTTGCCCCTCCGCCACCACGGTAGTGCGCTGTGGGCCTCAAGGCTGAACTCCAAATCTACCGGCTGCGATGGGCGGTTTCGCGCACGAGTCCGTGGTATTCCTGCAGGCTTCTTACGGTGAGTTTTTCGCGCTGCAGCGCGCGAATGGCGTTCACCGCGGCCGCGGCTCCCGAGAGGGTAGTGATGCAAGGAACGCCGTGCTGGGTTGCAGCGCGGCGTATGGCCTTCTCGTCGAAACGGGATTGGCGTCCGAGCGGCGTATTCACGAGCAGATCGATCTTTCCGCTTTTTATGAAATCGACAACATGCGGCCTTCCCTCTCCCACCTTGAAGACAAACTCCGCCGGTATGAGATGCGAGCGCAGGAGCTGCTGGGTTCCGGCCGTGGCAACGATTCTGAACCCAAGATCCTCAAAGTCCCGAGCAATCGAAATCACACCGGGCTTGTCGTTGTCGTTTACGCTTATGAAAACCGTTCCGTTGCGCGGCAGTCGAACGCCGGCGGACATCTGAGCCTTGGCAAAAGCGCTGCCAAAACTGTCGGCCACACCCATTACTTCGCCGGTGGACTTCATCTCCGGGCCCAGGATCAGATCGACTCCGGGAAATTTGTTAAACGGAAAGACCGGCGATTTCACAAAGCAGTGGCGGACCTTCAATTCTTCCGTCAGACCCAGTTCTCGAAGTTTTTCGCCGGTCATGACTCGAGCAGCCACTTTGGCCAAAGGGACGCCGGTCGCTTTGCTGACATAAGGAACGGTGCGCGAAGCCCTGGGATTTACTTCGAGGACGTACACCGTGTCCCCCTGCACGGCAAACTGGATATTCATGAGCCCTACGACCTCCAGGGCCCTGCCGAGCCGATGCGTATAATCGTGCATACGTTCGAGCAATTCGCGCTCGATCATGATGGGGGGAAGGATGCACGTGCTATCGCCGCTGTGAATACCCGCCTCCTCCACGTGTTCCATGACTCCGGCAATGATGACCTGCTCGCCGTCGCACAGTGCGTCCACGTCGTACTCGAAGGCGCGCTCGAGGAACTTGTCGATAAGAACAGGGTGCTCCGGTGAGGCCTCGACCGCGGTGGCCATATAGTGATCGAGTGATTCCTGATCGTAGACGATCGACATGGCGCGCCCGCCAAGCACATAAGAAGGCCGCACCAGGACCGGGTAGGTCACCTTCGAGGCCACCTCGCGCGCCTCCTGCGGCGAGCGGGCGGTGCCGTTCACCGGCTGAGGAATTTCCAACTCATTCATCAGCCCGCCAAACCGCTTACGGTCCTCCGCCAGGTCTATCTTGTCCGGGGAGGTGCCGATGATGGGAACGCCTGCCCGCTGAAGCCTTAGGGCGAGATTCAACGGCGTCTGGCCTCCGAATTGCACGATGACGCCGTCCGGCTTTTCGACCTCCAGGATCTCGATCACGTCTTCGAAGGTAAGAGGCTCGAAGTAAAGCCTGTCCGACGTGTCGTAGTCGGTAGAGACCGTTTCGGGATTGCAGTTGATCATGATGGTCTCATACCCGGCTTCCTTCAGCGCGAACGACGCGTGGCAGCAGCAGTAGTCAAACTCGATCCCCTGGCCGATCCGGTTGGGCCCGCTGCCCAGTACCACGATCTTCTTCCTGCCCGTCGGGAAAGCTTCGCATTCACCCTCGTAGGTGGAATAGAGGTAGGGCGTGAAAGACTCAAATTCCGCGGCGCACGTATCGACGCGCTTGAAGACAGGGCGGACGCCCAGAGACTTACGCCGCTGCCGCACCTGGTCCGAGGTGACATGGGACCGATTCTCGCAGACCAGAAGCTCCGACAGTGTCTGGTCCGAGAGGCCGGCTCGCTTCGCTTCCCTGAGCTGTTCACCGCTAAGATCCAAGAGACATCGACCCTGCAGCCGTTTCTCGAGCTCCACGATTTCAAGCAGCTGATTCAAGAACCAGCGGTCGATTCTGGTCAACTCGTGGATTTGATCGACAGTGTACCCTCCGAGCAGCGCGAAGTGGATGTTGGCCAGGCGCTCGGGCACCGGTGTTCGCAGGTTACGGATCAGGCTCTCGGAATCAACCTTCTCCGAAAGCAGGCTCTTTCCTCTTTCCAGCGAGCGGACACCCTTGAGCAACGCCTCTTTGAAGGTTCTCCCGATCGCCATGGCTTCGCCCACCGATTTCATCTGCGTTCCGAGAGTCGTGTCGGCTTCCGGAAACTTTTCGAAGTTCCACTTGGGGATTTTGACCACCACGTAGTCGATGCTGGGCTCGAAGCTCGCCGGCGTCTTTTGAGTGATGTCGTTGGGGATTTCATCCAGCGTATACCCGACGGCGAGCTTGGCCGCGATCTTGGCAATCGGAAATCCGGTGGCTTTGGAAGCCAGGGCCGAGCTCCGTGATACCCGCGGGTTCATTTCAATGACGACAAGCTCTCCGGTGAGCGGGTCGACCGCAAACTGGATGTTGGATCCACCCGTTTCGACGCCCACCTTGCGGATGACGCGAATCGCCGCATCACGCATCTTCTGGTATTCTTTGTCGGTGAGCGTCTGGGCCGGGGCCACCGTGATCGAGTCCCCCGTGTGGACCCCCATCGGATCGAAGTTCTCAATGGAGCAGATGATCACGACGTTGTCTGCCAGGTCGCGCATCACCTCCAGCTCATACTCCTTCCAGCCCAGCAGAGACTGCTCGACCAGGACTTCATGAACCGGAGATGTATCCAGCCCGCGCGCAACGATTTCCTCAAACTCTTCGCTGTTGAACGCGATTCCCCCGCCGGAGCCTCCCAGTGTGAAACTCGGGCGAATGATCGCGGGAAGCCCGACCTCGATCAGGAATTCCCGTGCCTGCGCCAGATCCCGGGCTACACGCGACCGCGCCGAAATGAGGCCTATCTCGGTCATGGCCTCTTTGAACAGTTGACGGTCCTCCGCTACCTCCACGGCGCGAAGCTTCGCTCCGATCATCTCCACACCGTAATGATCCAGCACGCCGGACCGCGCAAGCTCCACCGATAAGTTCAGCCCCGTCTGTCCGCCCACCGTCGGCAGCAGGGCGTCGGGCCGCTCGCGGTCAATGATGGCGGTCACCGATTCAGCCGTGAGCGGTTCGATGTAGGTGCGGTCGGCCAGTTCCGGATCGGTCATGATGGTGGCGGGATTCGAGTTCACCAGCACAACCTCGAACCCCTCGGCGCGCAGCGCTTTGCATGCCTGGGTGCCTGAGTAGTCGAACTCGCAGGCCTGTCCTATGACGATAGGTCCCGATCCTATGATGAGTATTCTTTTGATGTCGGGGCGTTTGGGCATGGGTTATTTGCGAAAGCCCGCCATAAGCCGCTTGAATTCCTCGAAAAGGTAGTGCGAGTCATGAGGGCCCGGGGACGCTTCGGGATGATACTGCACCGAGAATGCGGGCAGGCTTCTATGGCGCATGCCCTCCAGCGTGCGGTCGTTCAGATTCAGATGCGTCAACTCGACGTGGCTCTGGTCCAGCGAATCGGGGTCCACGGCAAACCCATGGTTCTGCGCGGTTATTTCTACCCGCCCGGTGAGAAGGCTCTTTACGGGCTGGTTCCCCCCTCGGTGGCCGAATTTCAGTTTGAACGTTCTCCCTCCAAAAGCCAGGCCCATGAGTTGGTGTCCCAGGCAGATGCCGAAGATCGGCACCCTGCCCATCAGGTTTCGAATGATGTCTACGGCGTATTCGAGCGGTTCCGGATCTCCCGGTCCATTGGAGAGGAAGACGCCATCAGGTTTCAGGGAGAGAGCATCCTCTGCGCTGGTCCGTCCCGGCACCACGACTACGTCGCAGGCCGCGCGGCTGAGGTTGTCAAGTATGTTGTGCTTTATACCGTAATCGTAGGCAACCACCTTGAAAGGGCGCTCCTCGGGCGCATCGGCGGGACCACTCCAGCCATACGGCCTGTTGCAGCAGACGGAGGATGCCAGATCGGAACCCAGCATGCTTCTCACGGCGCGCGCTCTCTCCACAAGGCGTCCCGTGTCGAGATCCGCAGAGCTGATGATGCCGCGGAGAGCCCCGCGAGTCCGGATATGCCGGACGACGGCCCGGGTGTCAACCTCGGAAATAGCCACGATGTTGTGCCGGAGCAGGTACCCCTCGAGGGACTGCCGGGCGCGCCAGTTGGAGTGCACGGTGCTGAACTCGCGCGCCGCAAATCCCTCCACAAACGGCTTGGGCGATTCCTCGTCCTGCTCGTTTGTGCCGTAGTTGCCAATATGGGGATAGGTCATCACGACGATCTGCCCGGCGTACGAGGGATCGGTAAGGATTTCCTGGTATCCGGTCATGGACGTATTGAACACGACCTCGCCGGACGTTTCCCCTATGGCGCCAAAAGTACAGCCCTCGAAGGTGCGGCCGTCTTCCAGTGCCAGAATCGCTTTCATTTTTCAGGCGGATTTCCCACGGAGTTGAAGACTACTGCAGTCAATCCACCGGCCCCACGCGGGATACGGGCCAGTAGCGAAAGATCGCCTTGCCGTAGATAAGCTCTCTTGGGACAAATCCCCAGTTTCGACTGTCGTTGCTGGAGTTCCGGTGGTCTCCGAGAACGAAGTACTGCCCGGCGGGTACGCGCACCCTCCGGAAGGAGTCGTGATCTCGAAACTCAGGTTTGAGATAGGGCTCAACTACCCTTTGGCCGTTTACGTGGACCGACCCGTCGCGAATCTCGACGTCGTCGCCCGGGGTGGCTACGACTCTCTTTATGAAGGATTTGCTGGTATCCCTAGGGTACCAGAAGACCACGATATCGCCCCTGTGGATGTCGGAAAATCGGTAAATGAAGCGATTTACGAATATTCGCTCCTGATCGACGAGCCTTGGCTGCATGCTCGTCCCCTCGACCTTTACGGGCTGGATCACGAAAATGACGATGAAAATTGCCGTGGCAAAGGCGAAGAGGACGTCCCGAAACCAGGATTTCAACTCGTCGAAGGCCTTCGACCTCGGAGCAGGAGAGGTGTTCGGATCGTGAGCGTTCCGGCTTTCCTCAGAGGAGGTTATTTGTTCTTCCATTTGTAGATACGCTCCAGTACTATCCCTTCCGCTTGGAGTGGCCTCGAATCAGCAAGGAACCTACCAGAGGGCTCCACAAAACTCAACAGGTTTATGCCGGAGCCGACCTCAGTTCTCATCCCTGCCCTCAACGAAGAGCAATCCATCGTCAAGGTGCTCGAGGAAATACCGGTAGAATTATGCCATCAAATCATTGTCATCGACAATGGCAGCAGTGACCGCACACCCGAATTGGCTCGAACCGCGGGGGCGCAGGTCTTGGTTGAACCTCGCAGAGGTTACGGTTACGCCTGTCTTTTAGGCCTCAGACACCTGCGCGCGGGAACGGAAGTCGTCGCATTCCTGGACGCGGACCATAGCGACCATCCGGCTCAACTTCCGCGTCTCACCCACCCTATCTATATCGGCCAATTTGACCTTGTCATCGGATCGCGCACCCTGCAACGCGAGAACCTCCGATATCTCCATCCTCACCAGCTTTGGGGAAATCACCTGTCGTTAATCCTGATCTATCTGTTGTACGGCTTCCGCTTCACAGACATGGGGCCGTTCCGCGCCATCCGTTACGACGCTTTGATGAAACTAGACATCAAGGATCCGACGTGGGGCTGGAACGCGGAGATGCAAATTAAGGCCATCCAGGCGGGTTTACGGAT
>QHZE01000421.1 GCA_003225335.1 Acidobacteriota bacterium | reverse complement strand
GAGTAAAGTGCCAAACATCCGCGCAGGAGTATTGTTGATCCTGTGCCTCGGGGGTCTGCAACCGCGCCAAAGAGGTCCCGTCTATGTAACCGCCAGCTTCGTCGATAAGAATAACCTGTTCATTGAAAGCCTGAGCAACGATGAGGTTCAAGTCTTGGAAAACGGCCAGGTTCGCCGAATCGAGTTCATGGCCAGGGACGAGATCCCGGTTGTCTACGGCCTGATTTTCGAGCGGGCCCTCTTCTCGGAATTGCAGGCGGACGATAGATCCCGGTACGGAAGAGTTTCCGGCTCCACATCCGCGCGTGAGATTGCATATCAACTGATAGACAAATATTTTGGGCGCCAGGCTATGTGGGTTGGGGCGTACGATCAGGGACTTGAAGTGGTGCTCGACGTGAGTTTCGACGGCTCGAAAGTCAAGGAAACGATCCAGCAACTCCAAGGATTGCGGCGGCCCCCGCAATCCTTGCTCCACGGCGCCTTACTGTCGGCCGTAACCAAGATGAACGATCGCCCGGAGAAACGGCGCGTGCTCCTCGTGTTTTTGGACGTCCTGGACGTCGACAGCGGCGGGAAGATCAAGTCGCTAAAGAGTCTCCTTTCCGCGTCGAACGTGGAGGTCTTCTTTGTCAGTCTTGCATCTGCTCTGGGCGGCACGCGGTCCGCCCTGCATCCGCAGATGAGCCAGGCCGGCCTGAAGGAGCTCGCTACCGCAACGGCGGGAGACGCGCTGTTCGCTACCTACTATCGCGAGCATTCCGAAGATCTGACGCAAAAGATATACAACCAAATCCGTACCTTCTATACCTTCGGGTTCCAGGCTGAATTCACAGGAGAAAAGCCGGGCTCGCTCCTTGTCAAGTGCACCCGCGCGGGCTCGAAGGTGCGACATCACCCCGAAGTTCCAGCGCTTCCTTAGTAACCTTCAGCCTTCAGGCTGCACTGCGCCCGGGCAGCCTAAAGCCTGAGATCCGAGCCAACCGCCGGCGCAGTTCCGGATAAAGTTTGCTTCCCTGGAGTCGATGAGTTACGTAGCCCGAAGAGGCTAGGTATGCAATCTCGAAGACGGAATCTATGGGTAATCGGTGGCGGCAAGAAAGGTGTCGGGAAGACCCTTGTCGCGGCGTCCATCAGCATGGTTCTCGCCAGAATGGGCAAGCCGGCAATCGCCGTAGATGCCAGCACGGAAGGTACGAATCTCCAGAACTACTTGGGGATCACACAGGCTGGCCCCTCCTTCGCGGACCTTCTCGAAAACAGAGCTTCGGAGAAGGACGTCCTGAAGAATACGGCGGAGCCAGGACTGCGATTAATCGCCGGTGCGAGCGGCATGTTAGGGATGGCAAACCCGCAATCCGGCCAAAGAGAAAGAATCGTCCGCTTTCTTGCCGGACTGGACGCGGAATACGTTGTAGTCGACCTGGGTGCTGCGAGTTCGCCTCATACGCTGGACTTTTTCAACCTGTGCGACGAAGGAATCCTGATAGTCACACCCGACCCGCTCTCCATGCACCATGCCTACGATTTCGTACGACGCGCGCTATACCGGAATATCCAGAGGAAATTCGCCTCCGTGCACTCCGTCCAGGCAGTCTTAAAGGAGTTTGTCGAAAGTCCCGACGCGTCCAGGCCCAGGACGATGATGGATTTCTACGAGCAATTGTGCTCGACAGACCCGTCGAGCGCAGATAAGGTCGCCGCGCTCGTCGACAACTACCGTCCTCATATTCTGGTTAACATGGCAAGCAGCGAGCAGGACCAGCGAGTCGCCGAGATCATACAATCGGCAAGCAAAAAGTTCCTGAACGTGGACCTTCACTCTTGCGGACTGATCCTTTCTGATCCCGGTGTGGGCGGGACCGCCAGGCAGACCGTGCCGCTCGAGCCTGACGGCGCACTCGCAAAGCAGGTCCGGCAGTCCGTGCAATCCATATTGAATCGCACACTACCCGAAGAGTCCTCCCCCGCTGCAGGCGCGGAAAGACCTCCGCTCACGACCCCGATTATGGGGCTGAACCACAACTTGTTCGTGCGGGGCAGCGCCCTCCACGTGCAGACCGAAGATATGGGAAATTCGGGCAAGTGCGTGATAACGCAGGTGTTCTCCGACGGAGAGATCGTATTTTCGATAAAATCGGAGTACCCCACAACAAACACCGATCCGGGGACCCGTACCCGGCTGGCGGAACTCATGCGGAAGCAGCACTTCGACGTAATCCGGGATATCGAAAACGGCCGGATAAGCGCACTACGCCCCGCCTAGAGGTTTCCAGCAGTGCGAGACTATTTCTTACCGAGCAAAGCGAATCCCGTTAAGATACTGATTGTGGACGACGACGCAAACGTTCGCTCGATCCTGGCGCAGCATTTGTCCCACGAAAACTGCGCGTGTATTACTTCGGAAAACGCTTTCGATGCGCTCAACAAGATAAAGCACACAGACTTCTCCCTGGTCATAAGCGACGTAATGATGCCTGGCATGGCCGGCACCGAGCTGCTCCGGTTCATCAAGCGCCAGGACTCGGCTACTTCCGTCATCATGATTACCGGAGTTCTCGACATAGGGACAGCTGTGGATTGTTTGCGCCTCGGCGCCTGCGACTACATCACCAAGCCATTCAACCTGCCCGTCGTCCGGAGGGCTGTGGATCGAGCCCTCGAGCAACGGCAGCTTCTTATCGAGAACCAGTACTATCAACAGGAGCTCGAGAAGAAGGTCCGCGAGCAACTTGGTAAGCTCAACGGCGCTCTCAAAGAAGTAGAAGAGAGTTACAAAATCACTCTGGAAGCCATCACGACCGCTCTGGACGCACGCGAACACGAAACTCAGGCCCATTCCCAAAGGGTCCGCGAGTTCACGTTGACTCTGGCGCGGCAGTTGGGTCTCGAAGGCGAAGATCTCGTCCACGCCGGTCGCGGCGCCCTGCTGCACGATGTCGGCAAGATCGGCGTTCCGGACTCCATTCTGTTGAAACCAGCCAAGCTCACCGTGGAAGAATGGGTGGAGATGAAAAAGCACCCGCAGATCGGGTACGACATTCTCCTCCCCATCAAGTTCCTCTCGCCGGCCGCCGAAATCGTTTTGTCGCACCAGGAGCGCTGGGACGGCAAGGGGTATCCCAACGGCCTGGGAGGAACAGACATCCCCCTGGGGGCCCGCATATTCGCGGCGGTGGACACCATGGACGCCATGCTCAGCAATCGGCCCTATAGAAAAGCCCTGCCCATCGAGGCTGTGACCGAAGAACTCCGGCGCTTTTCAGGCACTCAGTTTGATCCACAGGTCGTTGAAGCTTTTCTCAGTATACCCTGTGAAACGTGGCTCAGCATCCACGAGTCCGTAACTCTCCTTTACAAGAGCCAGGAATTCCAGGACCTATTGTGCAGGAAGTAGACTTCCGCACTTCGTGGTCCCTTTCTTCGCGCCCTTCGTGTAACGCTGGGCTGGACTTTCACCGTGAGGGCGCGAAGGATGCCACGAAGGGTGTTTATTTTGGTTGCGGCCGAATGCCCTGCGCTGTGTTTGAACACGGCGCTACGCGGATGACGATTTCTTCACAGCTACGAGGGTACGAAAATCAAAAGGAGGATTCTAAGCAAAGCCTGACTCAAGAACGACAGGTCCGGAGGATTTTGTCCGCTATCTTTTCGGCAGGCACCCAGTATGTGCCCTTGGCTATGTTCTTACGAATCCGTGCGACCTTCGCCGCGCGAGTGCTCGAATTCCATCGCGGGAGATCCGGCCGGAGCAGCCAACCATTCGAGCCTGCCGAGCGATCTCTGCCCTTTATCGCCATAAGTTCCCAAGCGGATACGCCTGTGTTATGTGTATCGACCGCATGGGGATAGACTTTACTTATTTTACGGACGGCAAGTCAAGAGCCCCGAACCGCCTTGGGGCACCAGCTTATGCCGGATCAGGCTTAATTGACGATGGGTTCCTTCGTCTTCTTCAGCTTGGTCCGCAGTCTCAGCATGGCCTTGGTGTGCAACTGTGAGACGCGAGACTCGTTTACTCCGAGGACCTTTCCGATCTCCTTCATCGTCAGTTCATCGTAGTAATACAATGAAACCACGAGACGCTCTTTCCTGGGTAACGCATCTATTGCGGTCGCCAGCATGTCTCGAATCTCTCCTTTGTGGCACACAAAGAAGGGATCCATCTGCGGGGCATCCGGAATGTACTTAACCAAGGGCTCGCTGTTTTTGTCATCATCCTGCGACGCCAGATCCTGGAAGCTGCCGATATTCAATCCTTTGATCTGGTCCACCAGCTCATAAAACTCGTCGAGCGTCATGTTCATCTCATCGCAGACTTCCTTCTCGGTGGCCGGGCGACCCATGCGCTGCTCGAGCTCTTTGTGCACCTTTTCCAGGTCTTTGCTCTTCTTGCGCAAAGATCTCGGGGCCCAATCGAGATTCCGGAGGCTGTCTAAAATGGCCCCTTTGATGCGGAGCTCAGCGTAAGTCTTAAACTTGACAGCGCGACCTGGGTCGAACTTTTCAATGGCATCCAGCAGCCCGAGCACGCCCGCCCCAATGAGGTCGTTGAGCTCCACGTGGGAAGGAAGTTTGGTTGATATCCTCTGCGCGATGTACTTGATCTGAGGCATATGTTCGAGGATCAAGTGTTCACGGGCCGCGTGTTGTTGTGCAGTTGGATAGGATCTCATGTTGTGCGCAAATTCTTGCATTTAGTGTTACCTCTCGGAATGCAGAGCCGTTGTGCCGAACGGCAACAGGACCTGCAGGCTATTAGAAGAAAACGTGAGCTGGAGTCGAGATGACAGAAAAAGACCGTTCAACGCGCCGGGGAGGAGCAGTGACGGGGATGCTGTGAGATAGCCCGGTTGCAGAACATTTGTCGAAGGCAGCGCGAACAGGAAACCACTCAACACGGTAACGGTGACCATGATGAGCAGCAGCCCCATCACTACCAAGGAGAACAAGCCGTGGTCCAGGCTGCGGATCTTTGAACAATTCGAGGTGGCAATTTCTACAATGCTCATTGCTTTCTCAGGTCTCCTCATCGCACATCAGCTGCTCGACGCTATATACTTCTGCAAATGCCATACCAACTGCCGGAGTTTCGTGCCCTTGTTTCCCGCAGGACCTTCAAAATGGTGGAGGTTCGGTGAATTTGGGACAATAATGCCTGGGAAAACTCAAAGAGAAGCTAATTGAAGCGGCTTTTTCAGACGATATGAGACTCAAGCTTCGGGAGTTGGCTCCCGGTTTCCGGTAGAGCGTTCCCTGATTGACCTGGAAGACCCGGGGGTATACTACCAAAGTGCCACGATTCCATGACGCTCCCCCAAAAAATGCGCCAAATCGCTGACAAGGACTTCAGGCATGGATCTTGCGCGCCAGTGACCGGCCCGGAACCATCTCTCAACGGCGCCCTAAACCAAAGATGGGTCCGCGAGATACAACGCAAGTGCCAGTCCTTCTCGACCAAAGTGCCCCTCGGCACGTACATCTGCAGCTCCCAGACTGGCAAGGCTGACATCGGACGGGCCCACACCCCCAGTCAATATTCCGACGTTTGACCTTTAAGACACCGAAAGCACGATCTTCCTTGCCGAAGGAATGTCAAAAATTTGTCGGTTTGCGGTTGACAAATATGAAAACCATGGGATACAAAGGGTCCAGCGTTCCCCTCGCGTGGGAGATCTCATTTGGCCTCGATCCCTGGAGAAGAGATAAGAATCCTGTTGGTAGACGATGAGCCGTATGTTCGCGAGATCATTCGCCAAGGGCTCGAGGACGCAAATTACAAGGTAGAAGAAGCGGGCGACGGCAAGGTTGCCCTTGAAATGATTCGCCAGCACGCCTATGACGTGATCATCACGGACCTCCGCCTTCCCGGGGTCCCTGGGGAGAAAATCCTTCAGGAGGCGCTTTCGATATTCCCCGAAACGATCGTGATTATCATGACTGGTTTCGGAAACATTCAAACCGCTGTCGATGCGATCAGGATGGGGGCTTACGATTATCTTCCAAAGCCCTTTCAGCTTGATGAGATGGTCATGCGGGTCAAGAAGGGACTTCACGAACGCCGGCTCAAGTCCGAGAACACATTGCTGCGGTCCGAACTCCAGGGAAAGTATCAGTTTTCCAATCTCATCGGGAACAGCTCAGCCATGCAACAGATCTACAGCGTTGTCTCTATGGTGGCACAAAAGACCAGCACCATTTTGATCACGGGCGAAACTGGAACGGGCAAGGAGCTGATCGCGCGCGCCATCCACTACAACGGGCCCCGGAAAGACAACCCCTTTGTCGGAGTGAACTGCGGCGCGATTCCTTCCAGCCTCCTGGAAGACGAGCTGTTTGGTCACGTCAAGGGAGCGTTTACAGGGGCGCATCAGCACCGCATAGGAAGATTCGAGCAGGCAAATAATGGCACCCTTTTCCTCGACGAAGCCGGTACGATGCCGCTGGATCTCCAGGTAAAGCTTCTTCGTGTTCTCCAAGAGAAGGAGTTTCAGCGAGTTGGCGGGACCACGACGGTAAAGGCGGACGCTCGGATTATTGCAGCCACGAATATGGACCTGCTTGACAGAGTGCGCAAGGGGG
This sequence comes from Acidobacteriota bacterium, assembly GCA_003225335.1. GTDB lineage: Bacteria > Acidobacteriota > UBA6911 > UBA6911 > UBA6911 > Gp18-AA60. The sequence continues at coordinate 16,348 of QHZE01000421.1, read as the reverse complement.
AGTTTCGAGAAGACCTGTATTACCGGCTCAACGTTATTCCCATCCGGGTAATGCCTCTCCGCCAGCGACGGGAGGACGTTCCTTTAATAGTCACTCACTTTGTCAAGAAATACTGCGCAGAGCAGAACCTTCCTCTCAAGCGCGTATCCCACGAGGCTATCAAAGCTCTCGTCGGGTTTGAATGGCCGGGAAACGTACGCCAGCTGGAGAACGCGGTAGAAATGGCTGTGGCTCTTTCAGGCGACCGTCAACTGCTCGACCTGGTGGATTTTCCGATGGTTGGCGCGACCGCTGGGGAAGAATCACTATTTCAGAACATCGAGATACCGGAAGAAGGCATTCATTTCAATTCGCTTGTAGAAGAGCTCGAAAGGCGGCTCATCCTCCAGAGCCTTCAACTGGCTGCGGGGAACAAAAGAAGGGCCGCTTCCCTGCTTCATCTAAAACGAACCACCCTGGTCGAGAAGCTTAAACGCATGGGTCTGGAGAACGGATCCTAACGACGGCAGGGGGGCGAGGGGCGGAGGAGATCTTAATCCTCAGTAGAGCCCCAATAGGCCAATTTGTCTTCGAGAAGAGACCGCTATTGTCTGACTCGCGGAGTCTCGATGATCCCATCAATGAGGCACGGCCTGGCGGGAGGTTTGCTCCTTCTGTGCTCTCTTGCGTTTCCCGGAGGCAGTTACTGTCAGGAGCCACCGTACATTTACCGCTTCGGCGTCAAAGTGGAAATGGTGAGCATCTTCGCCACCGTTTTGGACCGCGCGGGCAGGCTCGTGACCGGTTTGAACCGGGATGACTTCGCCGTGTATGACAACGGAGAACGCCAGGCCATCAGTCAGTTCAGCAGGGAGTACATTCCGGTGAGTGTCGTCATACTGCTGGACACGAGCAGCAGCATGCTATCGGGCAAGAAACTGGACAACGCCAAGAAGGCGCTGGCGCAGTTTCTAAAACGGCTCCATAAAGGAGACGAAGCTCTGCTGATGACCTTCCGCACGCGGCCGCGAGTTGTGGTGGGCTTCACGCAAGACCTGGAAAGGCTGAGGCGAGAAATTCGCCGTCTTGACGGAAATGGCTCCACGGCGCTCTATGACGCGGTGCTGGCGTCTTTGGAGGAAATAGGCAAAGCGCGAAACCCTCGGCGCACGTTGCTCCTTATCACCGATGGGCTCAACACCTACGGCAGGGCGCAGCTCCAGGAAACAGTCAACCGCCTCCAGATCGCCGGTGTGGAACTATTTGCCATCGGCATTGAGAGCAGCCTTCCGGAGGATTTGCAGGATAAGGCGGTGACACGATCCATACTGGAACAGCTGACCAAATCCGCGGGAGGGGAGTCGTTCGCTCTCAGCGATCCGAAACACCTGGGAAGTATCTGCGGTACCATCTCGGAACGGATTCACAACCAGTACACGTTTGGATATTATCCCTCGCCTCTGCTCGACAGCCGATGGCACGGGGTGCGCATTGAAACCAGAGTCCCAGGGCTGAGGGTCGTTGCCTCCAAGACCGGTTATTATCCCGTGATCGATCGCGAGGCGCGCTCCCGTTAGGGAAAAGATTGCGGCAACAGCAAAGTCGTTCCACGCGGGCCTTGGACACTTCACAGATTTCGAGGGCTCCCAGAACACCACCGAACTCGAAATGACCAATGACAAATGACCGATGAGAAATGACAAATAGACCGGGGCGGTTTGCCCCTGGGATTTATCATTGGTCATTCGTCATTTGTCATTGGTCATTTTCAAACGGATGCCGACTCTGCCGAGACCCTGAAATTTAGGAAAGGAGTGGATATTGACCTCAAAAAAGCTTTGGGGGGGGAGATTCTCCTCCGAGGCCGATCCTCTCTTTGACCGGTTCAACGCCTCACTTCCCTTCGATCACGTCCTGCTGGAATCCGACATTCAGGGAAATCTTGCCTACGCGCGCGCCCTGGAGCGCGCCGGCGTCTTTACGGCAAGGGAGAGGGACAGAGTGGAAAGGGGCTTGCGGAGCATTCTCATTGCGCACAGGAAGAATCCGCGGCTCGTCGTCGAGAGCAAAGCTGAAGATGTCCACACCTACGTCGAGCAAGAGTTGGAGAAGAGGGTAGGCCGGCTGGCGTTGAAGCTTCATACGGGCCGGAGCCGAAATGACCAGGTGGCGACCGACCTCCGCTTGTTTCTTCGCAGCCGGTGCGAGGAGATTGAAAAAAGTTTGAACGATCTCCTGCGAGCCATTGGCGGCATGGCAGACCAAAACCGCGAGGCGATTTTGCCGGGGTACACGCATCTCCAAAGGGCGCAACCCGTGCTTTTCTCGCACTATCTCCTGGCTTATGGAGAACAGTTTCTGCGCGACAGGGAAAGGTTGCGCCAGACTTCCGCGAGAGCCAATGTCTGTCCTCTGGGTTCCGGGGCCGTTTCAGGGACGGTGTACGGGATTGGCCGGGATGAGCTGGCCCGGGACCTCGGCTTCGAGATGTCATCAGACAACAGCGTGGATTCCGTATCCGACCGTGACTTTCTGCTGGATTTTCTCTTCTTTTCCAGCACGCTGATGGTGCACCTGAGCAGGCTGGCCGAAGACCTGATCCTTTACAATTCCTCCGAGTTCGGTTTCATCCGTCTCGATGATTCGGTTGCCGGGGGGAGCAGCCTGATGCCTCAGAAAAAGAACCCCGATGCCCTGGAGCTCATCCGGGGAAAGAGCGGCCGGGTGTACGGTCATTTGATCTCTCTGCTTACGGTGCTCAAGGGTCTTCCAGCGGCTTATAACAAGGACCTGCAGGAGGACAAGGAAAGTTTCTTCGATGCGGCACAGACGGTCGACAACTGCACCCGAATGATGAGCCTGGTGCTGCAGCGTACCCGAATTCTGCCGGACCGTATGAAGGAAGCGTGCCTGCGCGGGTATCTCAATGCAACGGAGCTTGCCGACTATCTCGTGGCCAAGAAGATGCCGTTCCGGTCGGCACATGAACTTGTCGGCAGAATTGTGCTGCGCGCCATGGAGCTCGATGTCCCACTCGAGCAACTCCCGCTGGAGGAGTATCAAAACCTCTCTCCCCTCTTCAAATCGGATCTGTACCAAGCCTTGAAGCTGGAGACGTCCCTCAGCCGGCGTGGCGAAAAGGGGGGTACAGCTCCCATGCAGGTTCGCAAAGCATTGCAGGCTTTCCGCAAGAAAATCGAGAGGTAGGAGGTAGGATGAAAAGCCCACTACCCGGTTGCGTTTTCTTCGCGTCTTTTCAGTGAATCCTGAGCTGGACCTTCACCGCGAAGGCGCCAATAGCGCGAAGAAATTCTGCCAAACAGTCACGGCTAATCTTCGAGGTAGGTGTAGCTGTTGAGCGTGGCCTCAAAGGATTGGGAGAGGGCCTCTTTCTCCTCAGCAGTAATCTTGGTCTGGGTTTGTGCGCCTGTGAGCACCTGCCCGAATCCTTCGAGAAGAGTCTGGGTCGGGTACCCGGCGCTGATTAGCACCTGGGCCAGGGATTCGCCCCGAACTACCTTGTCCAGATGAGGCCTGCCGGCGTCATCGATCAGGAAGTGCGCTTCGTTGGCAGAACCGAGGAGGTTGTGCTTCATGCCCAGGGATTCTTGATAGCCTCCCACGAGGGGTATGGCTAAGTAATAAGGCTCCGAGTTTACGCTGTGGAGCTCGAGAGCCTGCTTGACATCCCGCAAATCCACGAATTTGTCAATCTGACCATCCGAGTCGCAGGTAATGTCGCAAAGCGTGGCGTGCTCGGTAGGCTCTTCGTTAAGGCGCGTGACGGGAAGAATGGGAAAGAGCTGATCCAGCGCCCACGTGTCGGGTGTAGACTGAAACACGGAAAAGTTGCAGATGAACTTGCTGGCAAGGATATTTTCCAGGTCGGCAAACTCTTCGGGCCGTTGTTTCATGGACTTCGAGAACTTGATCGCCTTCCGGCAGATTTCCCAGAATAGCCATTCTCCGTGGGCGCGATTCTGGAGATTGAGGTATCCCAGATTGAACAACGACTGCAGTTCCTCCCGGTGCTGCAGAGCATCGTGGTAGTATTCGCGAAAGTTCTTCGGATTGATATCCTTGTGCAGGTCCATCATCTCGCGAACCACTTCGGAATCGACTCTGGAACCCGGGATCTCCGTTCCGCCCAGGCCCGGACTCAGGGTTCGGATGACGTTTGTGACAAATACGGCGTGCTGCGCGACGACCGCGCGGCCGCTCTCGGTCACGATCGTTGGTGGAGGTACGTTCTCCGACTGACAGATCTCGTTGATGGTATAGACGATGTCATTGGCGAATTCCTGCATGCTGTAGTTCACACTGCAGTCTGAAGCGGTGCGGCTGCCGTCGTAGTCAACCCCCAGGCCCCCTCCCACGTTGAGATACGCCACGGGGTACCCCATCTTCTGCACTTTGGCGTAAACGCGGGCCGCTTCTTTGATCGCGGTCTTGATCCGGCGGATATCCGTGATCTGCGAACCGATGTGGAAGTGGAGCATCTTCAGTTGCTGCGCCAGATGAGAGTCCGAGGCCAGTTTCAGGCAATCCAGCAACTGAATGGTGTTGAGGCCGAATTTGGAGGTTTCTCCGCCAGACTCTTCCCACTTTCCCGTTCCTCTGGAAAGAATCCGGACTCTGACGCCCAGTGTAGGACTCATCTGCACGGCATTCGAGACCTCCAGGATCTTCTTCAGATCCGACATCTCCTCCATGACAATCACCGGGTTCTTGCCGATCTTGGAGGATATCATGACCCACTCCAGGTACCGGCGGTCCTTGACTCCATTGCACACGAGAAGCGCGCCAGGATGCATCTTCAGGGTGAGGGCCGCCGCCAGTTCGGCCTTGGTCCCCACCTCCAATCCGTATTCGTATCGGTGACCCGCTTCCAGAAGCCGTTCCACCACGCTGCGCTTCTGATTCACCTTCATCGGGAATACTCCGCGGTGGCGCGCTCCATAGTTATACTCGGCTATCGAATTGCGGAAGGCCTCGTGGAACTCTTTGATTTGTGTGTCGAGGATCTGCGGGAAGCGCAGCAGATAGGGGGCCCGCACCTTCCGCTGGGCCAGCGTTTGCAACAGAGCGACGAACTCCACTCCCATCAATGGATTGCGTGTGGGATGCACGGTGAGGCAGCCCTGTTCGCTCACGCCGAAGTAACCCGCGCCCCAATTCTCCACGCCGTAGATGCGATGAGGAATCTCGCTTGGAGACATCCGAAGAACCTGGGTCAGCTCTTTCATTTATCTTTTCTCTTAGACCGTCTCCTTTGAGTCGCTTTATCTGGTTAAACTCAAGAACTTACCAGACGCGCCGTATGAAATCAACAATCGATAGAATTCTTTGCGCCCTCGCGTCTTTGCGGTGAAATCAGCCCACGCCACCTTCACCGCTAAAGACGCGAAGAATCGGCCAAGAGGATTTTTGTTGAGGCTCCCGCGGTGCTCTGAAAATTCGCGGCAGATTTCCGCGAGGATTCAGCCCTTGACTCTTTCAAGGTACTTGCCTTCCGCGGTGTCTACTCGAATCATCTCGCCTTCGTTGACGAACGGCGGCACCTGGATCACCAGGCCGGTTTCCAGAGTCGCGGGCTTGTTCACGTTGCTGACTGTCGCTCCCCGAAGGGCGGGCTCCGTCGACACCACCTTCAGCTCCACGGAAGCCGGCAGTTCCACTCCGATGGGTCTGCCCTCGTAAAACTCTACCTGGATCTTGATGTTCGGAATCAAATACGGAACGGCGTCCTCCAGAAGCTCCCTGGGAAGATGGATCTGCTCAAACGTCTCGGTGTTCATGAAGTAGTAGTCTGAGCCATCGGAATAAAGGTACTCCATCTCGTGAGTCTCCAAGAAAGCTTGTTCCACGCGGTCCTCGGAGCGGAAGCGGTGCTCGACAATGGAACCGGACTTTACCGACTTCAACTTGGTCTGGACCATGCCACGCCAGTTGCCCGGAGTGATGTGGAGAAAGGAGAAGACCCGATACAGCTCCCCATTCAGCTTGATTGTCATTCCACGTTTTATCTGTGTTGCGGCTATCATCCCAATGTCCTCAAGTGAGAATTGAAAAAACGCAGTCTTACGGGAACCGATCAGGCCCTTTCGTACTACTGCTTCGAAAATCCTTGCCCGGTCGGACAGAATTTTCGCGCGTTCTCCTGGCAGCGTCCCACGCAGCGGGACCCGGGGGAGGGGCGTCGCGGAGTACGCTGGAAGCGTGCGCTTCCCAGGACGGAACTTCGGTTGCGGCCGGCATGCTCCGTGTCTATCTGTGTTCATCTGTGGTTTCGTTCATGGTTTTGGTGGCGGCGATGCCGCTCCGGGCAACTTGTGGACTTCCGAGAGTATTTCGTCCTCCGCCAGGACCCGATCCGAGGCCTTAGCTTTGGCGAAGATGCACCTGACCAGCTCTTCGTCAGCCGGAATTCCACGCTTCTCCAGCCAGTACAGCACATTGGACCTCCCGCTGACCGGGCCCACTTCAATGACCTGGTCCAGGCCGAACCAATGGGAGGGAACTCCTGAATAAACCATATTGGCAAGTTCCACGTCTCCCTTTCTTAAGGCCTTGATCACGGCGGCGGCGTGCACACCCGTGCCGGTCCGAAAAGCATCGGACCCCGTGACCGGGTAGTTTGCCGGGATGGGCACTCCGGTGGCCCGCGAGACTGTAAGGCAGTAGTCTTTCAAGCGGGACAGGTCTCCGGAGACATACCCCAGGAGGCGGAGGTTCACGAGCAGAATATCCATGGATGTGTTGCCCACGCGCTCCCCAATACCCAGGGCCGCGCCGTGAAGCTGATTCGCGCCCGCTTCATACGCGGCGATCGCGTTGATCACTCCCAAACCTCGATCGTTGTGGCCGTGCCAATCCACGCGGATGCGTTCCCCGCTCGGCCGTACGACTTCCTCCAGAACAAACTGAACCAGATTGCCGGCCCCGCCCGGTGTCGCATGTCCGGCGGTGTCGCAAAGCACGATCGCACGGGCGCCCCAGGCTATCGCCTCAGAATAGATGCGACGAATCGCTTCGGGGCGCGAGCGTGTGGTGTCCTCCGTCACGAACATAACGGGGAGACCTTCTTTAACCGCAAACCGCACTGCTTCCTCACACTGCCGCAGAATGCCCTCCAGACTCCAGTCTTCCGCATATTGCCGGATTGGACTCGTGCCGATGAAGGCCGCTACTTCTATGGGCATTCCGGCCTTCTGGGATATCTCTGCAATGGGGCGGATATCGGGAATCACCGTCCTCGCAGCGCAATAGGGACGTATGCGCATTCTCTCGCCGGCTATCTCCCGAGCCAATCGCTCCGTATGTGCGACCGCCTGCCCCCCAGCTCCCGGGAGACCGATGTCGGCAGACTGGACGCCGAGATCTTCGATGAGGTGCAGGATCTTCAGCTTGTCCTCGATGCCAGGGTTAATGACGGAAGGCGACTGTAGCCCGTCGCGCAGCGTTTCGTCGGCAATCGAGACCGCGCCTCGTGGACCGGTTTTCCCGGTTACCTTGTTCCAGTCGTAAATCAAGTCGCAGAGGTCGCTCACGGCAGCCTCCAACCCCAGGGTCCGTGATGAAATAATATGGACGCTTTCGCGCGAGCGCCGGGCGGGGCAAATACGGGGCGCCGCGACGCAGGCGATGCCGGAGCGTCGAGGATCCCGAGCGAAGCTCGAGACGCACCCCTCTCCCGCGCAGCGGGACGGGCCCGCTGGCTTTGTTGCTCGCTCCTTACATATCGTTGCGGGTATGCTCGTCGCCCGCGTCGCGCCAGCGGGCTCCGCTTTGCGGGACGGCAAAGTGCTCACACTTATTTCGTCGCAGACCCTTAGATTTCGAGAATCTCCGCTTCCTTCTTCTTCAAGAGGGCGTCCACCTTCGTTATGTACTGATGCGTGAGATCCTGGATCTTCTTGAGGCCTTCCTTTTCGTCGTCTTCAGAAATGGTCTTGCCTTTGAAGAGGCTTTTCAGTTCGTCGTTTGCGTCATGCCGGATCTGGCGTACCGCGACGCGGTGCTGTTCCGCGATGTGTCCAATTGCTTTCGCGAGTTGCTTCCGCCTTTCCTCGGTCAAGGGCGGAATCGGCAGACGAATGACCTTGCCGTCATTCGCTGGCGTCAGTCCGATATCGGAAGCCTGGATGGCTTTTTCAATATTCGGAATTGTGGACGGGTCCCAGGGCTGTATCACGATCAGCGTCGGATCCGGAGTCGACAGGGACGCCATCTGATTAATCGGTGTGGGAGTGCCGTAGTAATTGGCCTGTATATGGTCCAGCAGACTCAGCGAAGCCCTTCCCGTCCGGATCGTGGCCAGGTCCCGCTGCATATCTTCAACGCACTTCTCCATGCGCTTTCTCGCCGTCTCAACTATGGGTCGAATCATCGGGTTCGCGCTCCCTGTCGAGGTTTTATGAAGCGAGTTGGCGGTCCCGTGAGAAGGACCTCGTGTTACACCCGTATGACAGAGCCTACTTTCGCCCCAAATACCACATCTCTGATATTACCATGGCGGAGAAGGTTAAAGACTATTATAGGAAGGTTGTTTTCCATGCAGAGGGTTACGGCGGTAGTGTCCATCACTCGCAGTCCCTTCTCCAGGACCTGGAGGTACGTAAGCTCTCTCAGGAGGCGCGCGGAAGGGTGCAGGACGGGATCCGCATCATAAATGCCGTCGACCTTTGTCGCCTTGAGTATTACCTCCGCGTGGATCTCGATGGCTCTCAGCGCCGCGGCCGTATCCGTGGAAAAATAGGGGTTCCCCGTTCCGGCGGCGAATATTACCACCCGGCCCTTTTCCAGATGCCGCATGGCGCGGCGACGGATATAGGGCTCGGCAACCTCTCGCATTTCAATCGCCGAAAGGACTCGAGTGTAAACCTCCCGCCTTTCCAAAGCATTTTGCAGCGCCAGGGCGTTAATGACCGTTGCCAGCATGCCCATATAGTCACCGCTGACCCTGTCCATACCGGCAGCGCTGATCGAGATTCCGCGTATGATGTTCCCGCCTCCAACCGTGGCGGCCACATGGACTCCCAGGCTGTGAATTTCCTGGATCTCCGCGGCGATCCTGTCGGCCATTCGAGGATCCACACCAAAACCTTGATCACCCATCAGAGCTTCACCGCTCAGTTTCAGCAGGACTCGCTGGTATCGCGGCTTCCCTCGGATCTGTTTTCTCATGAGTGTCCCTGCCATCAGGCGTCGCGCATTCACTTGCCGCTGAGATTATAAATCAGCGCGGATAAAAACGGACCCGCGGGGATTTGGATCCACGCGCATCCGCGCCGCTCCGCGTCCCCCTCATCTGCGCCTGCTCCGAATGTGGAGACATCCCCTCAGAAGCCGTGAAAAAAATCGAGCAGGCCCAAGGGCCGCCAGTAAATAGCGCCGCCCGTGAGGGCGGGGTTTCAACGTCGTATGGAAAGGGGGTCTGAAGGACTGGCACAATAAAAAGTCCCGCTCCTTCGGACCTCCGATCCAAATCGTCCGATCTACCCCGCCCTCGCGGGCGGGCTCACAAACTATCGGCTCTTCGAAGCTTTTTTCACGGCTTCTCAGTCGCAACGTGCAAGAATCTATTCGCCGACCTTATAGCGGACAAATCGCCGAACCTGGATGTGCTCCCCGATCTTCTGAACATACGAAGCAATGAGATCTTTGACCGTGATATCAGGATCCCTGATGAAGGGTTGTTCCAGCAGACAGGTCTCGGAATAGAATTTCGACACACGCCCTTCCACGATCTTGTCCAGGATGTTTTCCGGTTTTCCCTCAGCGCGAGCCTGTTCCTTGTAAATCTCGCGTTCTCTGGCCAGAAGCTCTTCCGTCACGTCCTCCCGGCGAATAAAGCGTGGATCGCTGGCGGCTATGTGCATGGCAATGTCCTTGACCAGGTTTTGAAACTCCGCGTTTCGTGCCACGAAATCGGTTTCACAATTGACTTCGACCATCGCACCCAATTCGCCGTGATGCACGTAAGTTCCGATCAACCCCTCCTTGGTTTCCCGACCGGCCTTCTTGGCGCTCGCGGAGAGACCTCTCTTGCGCAAAATTATGATCGCAGTCTCGACATCGCCCTTGGCTTCCTCAAGGGCGCTCTTGCATTCCATGAATCCGACGCCAGTCTTCTCCCGGAGTTGTTTCACAAGTTCCGCGGGTATGCCCATATCAAACTCCCTGTAATTGTCTCTTGGCCGAACGGCAGTCGTCGCCTGGTATGCCCGGTTACAGGCGAACCACGCGCTGCAGATGGTCACCGCGATCTTCGCGTCCGCGCAGAAATAAATTCACATTTTGGGCGAGCATCCCGAGCTTCGCTCGGGATCGTCGAAAGGCGCGACACGCGCCGGATCGGCGTCCCGTGATCCCGATGCGAGGCGCCGCGACGCGCAGGCGTGCCGGCGCGCGCCGTCGTCGGGGAGCGGCAACGAAGCCGCTACGGGCTGCGGCGCTCGGACCCGCCGGCTTTCTTTGTTGCCCGTTCCTCACACCCCGGGCATTGCTCGCCGCCCGCGCCTCGCCCCAGTCCCGCTTTGCGGGACAGCAAAATCCAAAGTCATTTCTGCGCGAGCCCTTAGTGTCGGGTTGTGTGGATAAGTCAGCGAAGCGTGCTAGCCCCCGGAAGCGCCTGGGACATCTGTGACGTCCGCACTGTCATCCGGAGCGGTAACGAGCTTGGAATCCTCCTCCGAAGCGTGGGACGGCGCAGCAGTCGGCGCCTGTTCATGTTGAGGTTCAGCCGGGGTCTCACCCTCGGGCTTCCTGGTTTTGGGTTTCCGCTGAAGCGCCTTACGAACCATCGTTTTGGGCTTGCCGGTTTCTCCCGCGGACGTGGCTGTCTCGACAGATTCCCCAGCGTCTCTGCCTTCCACTGCCCTCCGGGCGGCCGCCTCAGCAGCTGCGGCGGCCGCGGCCTTGGCTGCTGCCTCACGCGCTGCCGCGGCTTGCTGCGCCTGGAGTTGTCTCTGCTTCTCTAACTGCTCGGCCATTTCCTTCTGCTGGGCCTCGTAGACGGCCCGTCCTTCAACGTAGGCCTGAGCGATCGTGCCGGCTATCAGCCGGATCGCGCGCAGCGCGTCGTCGTTCCCCGGAATGATGTAGTCGATCTCGTCCGGATCACAGTTGGTGTCGGCGACGCCAATGATCGGAATGCCTAGCTTTCGCGCTTCCTGAACGGCGATGGCCTCCTTCTTCGTGTCGATAACAAAGAGGGCTTCGGGCAGGTTCGTCATGTCCTTGATCCCGGCCAGATTCTTCTCCAGCTTCTTCCGCTCGCGCTCGAGGCGGGCAATCTCTTTTTTTGAAAACAGGTCGTACTGGCCATTGGTACGCATCGCTTCCAATTCACGATAGCGCTTGATGCTCTTCTGGATCGTGACGAAGTTTGTTAACAGCCCTCCCAGCCAGCGCTGGTTCACATAATACATGCCGCACCGCTGCGCCTCTTCCTGAATCGCCTCCTGAGCCTGCCGTTTTGTGCCAAGAAAGAGTATGGTCTTTCCCTGAGCCCCAAGCTGCTGAACAAACTGAATCGCGTTCTTGAAAAGCCTCAGACTTTTTTGGAGGTCGATGATGTAGATACCGTTACGCTCCCCAAAAATGTACTCCTTCATTTTCGGGTTCCAGCGTTTCGTTTGGTGGCCGAAATGAACACCGGCCTCCAGAAGTTGCTTCATTGTAATGGAAACCAAAACAGGACCTCCCTCGGTCTATCGCTTGGAAAACTGGAACCTCTTACGAGCTCCCTTCTGACCGTACTTCTTTCGCTCTTTTATGCGCGGATCTCGGGTCAGAAGGCCGGCCCGCTTGAGTCTTGTGCGCAATTCCGAATTGAGCTCCAGAAGGGCTCTTGCAATTCCAAGACGGATCGCCCCAGCCTGCCCAGAGATTCCGCCGCCGTCGACCGTAGTGCGAATGTCAAACTTCCCCACGTTGTCAGTAATCGTGAGTGGTTGCCGAATAATGGTCCGCTGAGCCTCCGTGGGAAAGTATTCGTTCAAATCCCTGTTGTTGACAGTGATCTGACCCGGCCCGGGGACCATAAAAACTCGGGCCGTTGAGCTCTTCCTCTTTCCCGTTCCGTAATACTGTACCGTTGCCAAGCTCAAACTCCTCAACAAAGCCTATACGGCTAAGGGAGATTCAATAAGGGATCACAACACAAAAACATCGGGTTGCTGGGCCTGGTGGGGATGCTGTGGCCCTCTATAGACCCTCAGCTTCTTCCTCATGGCTCTGCCCAGTTTACTCTTCGGGAGCATGCCAACCACGGCTTCGGTGAGCAATTTTTCGGGGTTCCTCGCCAGGAGATCCCCTGCCGAGATTTCCTTCAACCCTCCCGGGTATCCGGCATGGCGGCGGTAGATCTTGTCTGTCAGCTTCTTTCCCGTGAGGCGAACTTTCGCCGCGTTAACAACGATGACGTGATCGCCCGTATCCAGGAATGGAGTATAGATCACTTTGTCCTTGCCCGTAAGAAGCCTCGCGACGCGGCTTGCCAACCTCCCGAGAGTCTGCCCGCTCGCATCGACGACGTGCCACTTCTTCTCTACCTCCTCCGCAGAAGGTATGTAGCTCTTCATCCGTCCCTCATTGGTTGACGAGACAATAAAAACAATCTAGTAGGCTATCCAAGGCGATTCCTGCTGTCAAGAACAATTGCCCATGTTGCTGGGCTTAGTGTCGTGAAGGTAGCGGCCGGATTTGACCACAGAGCCGCGGAGACGGCAGTGGTGTATCCCCGAAGCATGAGGAACTCCCATACTATGAAGCATTAATTGCTTGCCCGGCTGGAAAGAATTTTTTTCCGCGCCGTTTTTTCTCCGCGGTCGTGAGAGAAAATGTAGCGTCGGCTTCCAGCCGGCAAAGGTGTTGTCGACGCAAAGGGCGTTGTCCAGGACTCACATGTCCCGCAGCACGGGACACTACAATTTTTCCTCACGCCCTGTGCCTCTGCAGTGAGGTTCGGAGTTCAGGCTTTAGCCTGCTCAGGCGCAGTGCAGCCTGAAGGCTGGACTCCAAACTTGCCCACCGATGAGTTCGCCGGCGCTTGTTTTTTGATTTCGGCTCTGCCGCTCTATGAACATTTTCCCTTTGCAATCCGCAGGGCCGCGCCGCAGCTCGGGCGGTCACACAAGGTCCGCCCCTACAATTGGGCGCGCGCCCATAAGGCCACTTTCGTTCACGGTGGTGAGCCGCAGGGTCATGAAACTCTGTGGCTAAGAATCGGATTTGAGCAATATAGAACACTGTTTTGCAATTGCAATTTGCCGCGGGCCTACTTTAAGGTTAAGACCCGGCAAATCGAATGGGCCTAAAAAAAAGAAAATGGACCTAAAAAAAAAGGAACGTAAAACGCAGGTCGGTACGATAAGAAAATCCGTGAACCATCCGGCGGCGTTTCTGATGTTATTCAGGACAAACCCCTTGACAATAGCGGCGGTCTCTGCTAAACGCTCCTCAGACTTAATTCAGATTCGTATGGTGCCGATGGCCCTCACAAACCTGGCTGAAGCGAAAACAGAGATCTGACGCTCCAAAAAAATCTGACATGGCGTTCGACTTCGTAACCCGCAGCAAGCAAGTAGTTGGCTTAGATATCGGCTCGAGCACCGTCAAGATGGCCGAATTGCGTCCGGTGCGAAAGGGTGGCTATGAACTGGTCAGCCTTGGCATTGAAGACCTCTCTCCGGAGTGCATCGTCGACGGCGTAATCATCTCCAAGCTTCCCGTCTCCGATGCGATCAGTCGAATCTTCGCTCAGCAGAATGTCAAGAACAAGCGCGTTGCCACATCCGTCTCGGGACATTCAGTCATTGTGAAGAAGATCGCGTTGCCGACCCAGACGCAGGAAGAGCTTTCGGAATCCATTCGCTGGGAAGCGGAACAGTACATCCCCTTCGACATTGCCGACGTGAATCTGGACTATGAGGTTCTGGGCGAAAGCGCCGCCACCGGCAACCTGGACGTGCTTCTCGTCGCGGTCAAAAAGGAGAAGATCACAGACCACACCAGCGTGATAAGCATGGCCGGAAAGAATCCGGTTATAGTGGACGTGGATGCCTTCGCCCTGCAGAACGCGTACGAGGTTAATTACAAGCCGAGCACTCGATCCACGGTAGCCCTGCTGGACCTTGGCGCGAGCATTATGACCATCAACATTGTCACGGGACATGATTTTCTCTTCACGCGCGATGTCGGCGTAGGGGGACATCAGTACACAGACTTTATTCAGAAAGAGTTCAACCTCAGTTTTGCTCAGGCTCAGGCGCTCAAACATGGCGAGCCGGCGGACGGGATTCAGCCTTCTGAAGCCCGGCACATAATAGAATCGGTCAACGAAATCATCTGCCTCGAAATTCAGAAGACGTTCGACTTTTTCAAAACGACCACGACGGTAGAGCGTATCGACCGGATGCTCGTTAGCGGAGGAGCAGCCCATACCCCCGGCCTCGTGGAGACTCTCGCGCAGAAATTCGACATTCAGACCGAGAAGTTCGATTCGTTCAAAAACGTCACGTACGATTCCAAGCGTTTTCCGCCTTCACTAATCGCCAATCGCTCCCCGGACCTGGCTGTGGCCGTCGGGCTGGCTCTGCGCAGCGCCGAGGAGTAGGTCAACTATGATTAAAGTAAACCTCCTCAGAGATCAGACAGCGCACATCAAGAAAGCTGCAGTCACGGTAAAACCCGAGGTTTCGCGGACGGGATTGATAGTGTTTGCCATTATGGGGGTTACCGTACTCGGTCTGGGTGGGTACTGGTATTACCTGGACGGCGAGATCAAGAGGTTCACCGGAACGCGCAACACCCTCAAGGCAGAGAACGAGCGACTGCAGGCTCTCAAGAAAGAAGTCGAAAAATTCGAGAAGCTCAAGAAGCTGCGGCAGAGCCGCATCGAGATCATCGAGAAACTTAGAGATTCCCAGACCGGCCCGGTCCTGCTTCTCAATCACGTGATCCAGAGCGTTCCCCGCGAGCGCGCGCTGTGGCTGACTTCGGTGGATCAGAAAGGTGATCACGTACAAGTAGTAGGATACGCCTTCGCGAGCGAAACAATCCCCGACTTCATGACGAATCTGTCGCGAACGGGGTTTTTTAACTCCGTCGATCTGGAGTTAATGGAAGAAGAGAGAGACGCGACCCGCTTCTCTCTGACATGCAACACTAAGAAGAAAAAGGCGACCACGGAGTAAAGAAAATGGCTCTTGCGGATTTCCGGCTGGAGAATCTACCCCGTTCTGCTCAAATCCTACTGTTCCTCGGCGTCGCTGTGGCGCTGTCGTATATCGTCTATTCCTTTTATTTTCAAGGAATGATCGATCAGCGAACCGCTCTGCAGGACGAAATCAAGAAATTGGAAACCTCGGTGGCCCAGGCCCAGGCTGTGGCGAGCCAGTTGCCGCGTTTCAAGGAGGAGGTTGCAAGACTCGAAGAACGTCTCGCCGAGCTGAGCACGATCCTTCCCTCAGAGAAAGAAACTCCTATAGTCTTGCGCAGCGTCCTGGACATGGCGTCGGCCAGCAACCTGAAGATCATGAGATTTGTCCCCAAGCCTACCGTGCCGCGAAACTTTTATGTGGACTGGCCTATCGAAGTCTCAGTCCAGGGATCCTATAACGCCCTCGGACGCTTTTTTGAAAAGGTCAGCCAATACGGCCGCATCATCAACGTAGACAACATTGGTATCAAGACCTTCGAGACCGGCACAAATGCCGCGCGCACTGTGTCCGCCGTATGCACGGCGACAACTTTTGTCTTCCGTGAAGAACAGGTTGAAACGGGAACAGGTAACTAAGAGAAAAGTACATGAGCCCAGCAGAGCGAATTCTGGTCTTCTTTTTTTTGAGCGCGCTAGGTGGGAACTTCCTGAACGCGCAAGCGCAGTCTACCGGCAAGACCAAAGGGCAGGAAGCGAAGCCCAATGTGAAAGCCGAAGCGAAACCCGATGTGAAGGCCGAGACGAAGACCAATGTGAAGGCTGAAGCGAAACCCAATCTGAAGGGCGAAGCAAAAGCCGATGTGAAGCCGAGTGCAATTGCCGGAGCCCGTTACGACCCTGCGGGCCATCAGGACCCTTTCTTGAATCTTGGCTCGCTCCGGCACAGGACGGATGAGGATAGTGTAGTTGAGGCGGCCGCCGTCCCAGGCATTGGCGGGATGCGCATCTCGGAAATTGCATTCGTCGGCACCTCTCTGCACGAGGGGACCTACACAGCTGTCCTTCGCGGTAAGGACAGCCGGACCTACTTCCTCCGGGAAGGAGAACGCCTGCGCGACGGATATGTCAAGAAGATCCAAGGGGACTCGGTGGTGTTTGTTCAGGAAACCAAGCTGAGATCCGGTAAGGTGATGACGCAAGAGA
>QHZE01000420.1 GCA_003225335.1 Acidobacteriota bacterium | reverse complement strand
ATATAAAGACGGCTGCTTTACTCATTACCGGATGAAAGACGGTCTGGCTTCGGACTTTGTCACGACGTTTTACGAGGACCGTGAGGGCTATATGTGGATCGGGACCACTCTAGGCCTGTGTCGCTTCAACCGATATTTTTTGTCCGATTGCGATCGCAACTCCGGCAGGAACCGCCGGTTGACCGCATATCCCGACCCCGATGGCTTTTTCAGTGACGCAGTTTGGGTCATTCACCAGGACCGGGCAGGGCATTTTTGGTTTGGCACGAGTAAGGGTCTCATCAAATATGAGGGTGGCCGCTACACTCGCTATACCACGGAGGACGGCCTGGCCGGCAATGAGGTGAAAGCAATTGTGGAGGATCGCGCCGGCCAACTCTGGTTCGGAACCTGGGGCGGACTCACCCGCTACGCTGAGAGCCAGTTTAGGTCCTACACCGAACAGGATGGATTGGCGAGCGATCACATCAGAGCGCTCTATGAAGATGCTGACGGGATTCTCTGGATCGGCACTTATGATGGTGGCCTCGGCCGCTTCAAGGATAGCCGCTTTACCTGTTACACCACGAAAAATGGTCTCTTCAACAACGGCGTGTTCCAGATTCTGGAAGATGGGCGCGGTTATTTCTGGATGAGTTGCAACAGGGGAATCTATCGGGTCAAGCGCCAAGAGTTGAATGATTTTGCCAATGGAAAGGCTCGCTGGCTTACTTCGGTCGCTTGCGGAAAAAACGATGGCTTGCTCACTCTGGAATGCAACGGCGGCCGCCAGCCGGCGGGTTGGAAGGGGCGCGACGGCAGGCTCTGGTTTCCCACGGCTCACGGAGCCGCGGTGATTGATCCGTCCCGTATAGAGCTTAATCAGCAACCCCCGCCGGTCGTGTAAGCAAAGGGGAATGGCAGTAGGTGAAGGAGGTTCCTCGAACAGCGGGACTGCCTCGGGTTCCGCGGCACCTTCGCCACTCCCTGCCTCATAGTGAGCGTGACGTTTCCGTCGTTGCGCCAGAACAGAACGCCCGAGCGCTCCAGTGTGCCTCCGAACCGCAGCATGTGCGTGCCCTTCAGCCAGGAAAGATTCTCGCGGAAGCCGTGCCGGTGGTCGTTCCAGGCACGCTGCCGCGCTGAATACGTATTCAAGCTCTCTAGAGTTAGCGACCGAAGCATTCACGGGCGAGACGCCCGTGCTACGTGGACCGGGTACAATTCTCAAGGACCTGACGGGACAGCTGCCAGTTGCGTGTTGGGGAAATAATGGCGCAGGATGTCGAGAAAACTGGCGCCCGAGAGCGCCATTCCGGCGGCGCCCTGCTGGCACAGGCCGACGCCGTGACCGGCGCCTCTGCCTCGGACCACAAGCGCGTCGCCGTCGGGCGAAACCGAGAAATGGTTTCCCGGGATCGCGCTCCACCCGAGCTCTCGCGTTATCCGAAGGCGCAGTTTTTCGGAAGGCCCCTCTTGTAACCGCGCAGTTGCTTCCGCCGCCGGAAGGCGGGTCTCCCACTCGCGAGCGTGACGACGGCAGTATGCGCACTCGACGGAGTAATAAGGATATCCTTCGGCGCGCATTCCCACCTGTTCGAGACTGTGCGTGCGGCCGCCGCAGCTTGCCGCAAAGAAACCGGGAATCGTCACGCCCCGGTACGCAAGCACCAGGCCGCGCGTCGCCTCCGTCGCGCGCGAAAAAACCGAATCGGGTCCCGGCTGCTCGCGCAGGAACTGACAATGTGTCGTGTCGCAGAAGTCATACCTCTGGTGACGGCCGCGCTCAGCGGCATAATAAGAGCGCATGGTCACAGCCTGGGCCTTGAGGGCCTCCATGGTAGCGCCGGGCGGGCTTTCCGCCGCCAAAGCCGAGGACACGGCGGTCTCCCGGTCCATTACGACCACAGGAATCAGCGCCCCGGCTCCGGGTGAGACCTCGAGAACTCCACGGAACCGGCGTTCGATCTTGCCAGGGACGCCGATCGTGAATTCCGAAACAGCGCCGACGCGAGGTCTCGTGCGCACCATCCGGGAATGGATCACGCGCTCGCCGGTGAGGCATTGGACCAGACTTCCGGAGAGGCGGAGGCGAGCGCTTTGGGACCCTTCCAGGACAAAATTGCCTTCGTCGGTTTCCAGCTCGATCAGACCCCCTGGATTCGGGCTCAGAACAAGGTCTGCGGGGCGAAAGAGGACGAACACTCCGATCCGCAGTGTTGAGTCATCCGCATTGAAAGCGGTCAGACCAAGAAGGAAAGCGGCAAGAATCAATTCGTAGTCCTCAATAAGAACCAGAAAACCTAGCCACGAATTTCACGAATTCCACGAAAAGATTTCGTGTGGCCCGTGGCGGGGTCTTGCTGTCGTAAATTCCTCACGCCATCGTACGCGTTCCAGTTTGCCCACCATCCGCAATGTCTATACTGAAAAGACATCATACACATGTCAAGTGCGCAGCCGTTTCATCTGTGTTTTCCATTTTGTGGAGTTTATGCAGACGAAAATCCTTTGCCAGTTTGCGAAGGATTCTTGGCGTAGTGCTACGAAGCAGCAAAGCTGCAACCAAAACCTCACCACGGTCTCTCATGTGCGGCGCACACCCAAAGCACATGAAAATGCGGTTCCGCTGCCCTGAAGGTGGTGAAGCAGTGGTGCAGCTAGAGCCTCTTGCTGCGGACCAAGTTGACAAAAGGGTCAAATTTGTATCACGGCCGTCATGCTCGCGACCGGGCGGGAGGTTTGGAGTTCAGCCTTCAGGCCGCGGTGCGCACGAGCAGGCTAAAGCCTGAACTCCAAACGGGGGTGCGCAGCAAATGGTTGGACGGTAGGCTCCCTCGCATGTAAGCAAGGTAGCCACCAAGTTCACAAAATGGTCGAATTTTGCTTCATGGCGGGCGCAGGTTCGGAGTTCAGCCTTCAGGCTGCACAGGCACGAGCAGGCTAAAGCCTGAACTCCAAACGGGCCGTTCACGGGCGAGACGCCCGTGCCACGATGGCTTCGTGGCATGGCCGTCCCGGCTCCAGGTCTGTGTTCATCGGTGGTTGCATTTTTCTAAATGGACTCAGTCGGATTGGTCACGTTTCAATATCAGGCGCAGGAGGCGGCCTGCTGCCGCTGCCGCTTCCATTCCGGGTGAGCCGTGCTTCTGCAGAAGAAGCGCGAGCTGGGGCTGCTCGGCCGGGAAAAGCACGAGAGCGTAGCCGTCGCCCGGTTTCTTACGCGCATGATCACAGGGGGCCGTCCCGGTCTTGGCCAGCACCGGGACTCCCCGCAAGGCTGCGCCCGCCTTGCGTCCCGTCCCTTCCAGCGCTGAAAGCGCCATGCCGCTCAGCAACTCCCGCGTTCCGGGTTCGAGTGAGCGAGACGCAAGCTCGCAGTAAGCGCGAGCCAGGGCGGCCGGGCTGATTCTCCACCCAGCGCCCATCCCGATCAGCGTATCCACACCCACGTCCTCCTTGGGGGCCTGGACTCCGAATCGGCGCATCACGACTTCAAGATCCCCGGCCCGCAGGTTTGCCGCGAGTCTTCGGAAGTAGGCATTGCACGAGTGTGCGATAGCTTCCCGGATGCCCACCGTGCCATGCCCACTGTCGAGCCAGCATCCGCTTGCCGCCCCCGCGCAACCGTAAGCCGGGTATTGGAACCCATGTGTTGCCCCGTAGCTGAGGGCCACGAAAGGCTTCACCAGCGAGCCCATCGGGATTGCCTTTTCCGGCGCGTCCCAACGCGCGGCGGTGATCCTTCCCGTTCGGACATCCAGCAAGAGATACGCTGTGTCTTCTTCCGCGAACTCCTGCTCCAGGAGCCTCGACAGAGACTGTTCATACAGCGAATCGGGCAGACACGCGAAAACGGCAAGAATAAAGGCGGCGAAGAGTGTCATTGGCTCAGGCGATAGGTCACGGTTTGTTTGACCAGCGGGCCGGCATCCTGCGCGACGATCGAAGCCGATTCAACCCGAGCGAGCGCGCGGCTCAGGCCGGCAAGGTTCTCGGAGAAGAAATGCGGCGCGCGGGCTTCCGGAGAGGCCCCGGGCGCCGGAGGTTGCACGGAGGGATAATCGATGAGGCGCATCATCTTTTCGAAATTCACTCGTTCGCGCGCGTGTCGAAATCCGGCTGCGTAAGTTCCGGTCACCGGAAGGGCGGGGCTGGAGAGCCTTTCCACCAAGGCCAGAAGTGCATCGGCGGAGTCGGACACGAAGAGCAGCCGGCCGCGGGCTGCCACCGCCAGCCGCGCCAGTCCGTCGAGCTCATGGTATTCCTGCGCGTTCCTGCGCCGTTCCGCCCACCGGAGACCGAGCCTCGAGGCGGTCCACAGGCCCTCCACGGCGTCCAGCAATGCCGCCCGCGCGGCGCTACCATCCCAGTCGGCGGAACCCAGGAGAACGACCGCAGACTGATTCGTTACATAAACGTTCCCGTCCAGCACGCGGCTGGACTGTAACTGCAGCGCCGCTTCAAGACCTGTCCCTTGCAAAATCTTGCGCAGCGCCTCGGGAGCAAACGCGGCTGTCGCGCGGGCCGGCGGCTCTTCGTCGATGCGCACCTCCAGGTCGGCTTCGCTTCCAACGATTCCTTGGGAAAGCCAGACGGCGGGCGCGGACTTCGAAGGCTCCGGCGGGCCGGTGCGCGGCGCCAGAAGTTTGCGCTCGAGGAGATCCAGCGCCGTCTCAACCGGCGGTTGGGCCCACGCGCGATAGAGGCCCGCGTCTTCGGGGATGAGCCGCAAGATTTCTCCGAGGACCGCCGGGGCGGCGTTGGCCGCCGCGGGTTGCGACCGCAGGAATACGCGTTCCTCGCGGATCTCCTTCGCGCCGCGGTGGATGTCTGAGACACCGGCCTGGTATTGTTTCAATTGCGCGACGTTTCTCTGCACCCAGTACGAGCGGAAGTACGGGCTGCGGCCAAGGGCCTCGAAATTCAGGACCAGGCGCAGATCTCCAGCCTGTCCCGCGGCTCGAACGGACTGTTCGAACCAAGCGTCTGTGGTCACCGAGCCTTGCGTCTGTCCTGCGATGAGGGACAGGGCTCCCGCCAGCAGGTCTTCACGTGTGGCAATGGCCAGGTAGTCGTCGGTGCTGGCAAACGCAGCCGTACGCCGCGTGGCGGGATCGACTTTGACAAAGTATGGGAGGCCGGCCGCGTTTCGCGGTTCGTAGTTGCCGCGCGAACTCCAGAGGACGCTCTCAACGGCGCGCGCAGAGGGCAATCGAGTCAGGTAAAGGAATTCGAGTTTGCCAATGTCATAGAGAGCGAGAATGGAGTTGTCTCCCGCGACCTGCTCCAGCATCGACATCCCGGGCGAAAAGCCGGCAGCGCTCTCAAATTCTTGATACGCTTCATCGAGCCGGAGGTGGAGGCGGGATTGCTGGAAAGCCCTGAGCGTGTCGCTTTCGAGCCAGATCTTCTTTTCCTGAGAATTATTCCAGTCGCGGAGCAGCGAGGCAAAATCCCTGGCCTGGAGCACCAGCAGAGGCCCGGCCGGCGCCAGTTCCGCGAGATCCCGGCCCGGCGCACGCGAGACCTGGATCAGAGCGCCGCCCGTGGCAGCGAGTAGCAAAATGCCGGCGGGTATCGCGATAAACATTCTCATACAGCCAGCCCCCGGATCAGACCTCAGACTTCAGACATCAGACCTCAGACTTCAGACCTCAAGGAGTGGTTGGTCTGAGGTCTGACCCCTGAGGTCTGAGGTCTGAAACTGTGGTTACATTCTCTCTGTCTATCAATCTTCTAACCTGGGACGTACACGATGATCCTGTTCCAGATTTTCGGTGATCACCGGCCTCCGCCGGGCGTTTTCGGTTTTGCGCGCGAGCTCTGTCTTGACCGCTTCCACACGCCGCGACAGTTCCTCCTGCTGCGCCTTTGAAGTTTCCAGCCGGAGTGCTAAGCGGAAAAACAACGCAGCCAAGTGCGGGCGCTTTAATTTCAAGAGCGACTCGGCCAGCCCGAGCGCCACGCGCTTTCTTGCCTCCTGGTCCAGTGGGCTCCCAGTCAGCAACCCTTCGACAGCGTGGTCTTCTCCTTCATTCAGGCCCTCCTGGACCGGCGCCAGTGTGTCCATGCGGTCCCACAGATAGCGGGAGTTGCCCCCGAGCAGGGGCTTCATGCAAGAAACCGCAAGCTGTGGGGCGCCCGCCTCGAGGGCCGCGTCGAAGAGGGCCAGGCGGGCCGCACTTGCATCAGGTTTGAAGGCGAGCGCGCCCAGCAAGAGGCGCGTGCGCACTGCGAGATCACCTGCGTCCTTTGCGGCTTCGAAGCGCGCCTGGCAGAAGAAAGGCTGCTCCGCCGCGGCGGGATTCTTCACGCTTTCGGCAAGCTGATCGATCTCCTTGCTCGCGGACTTCAACGGGCCGGGCCGCGCGCGCCGCAGCGCTAGGGCTGCGGCGACACGGGTTTCATAGGGCGCGGCCGGAGCTTGAGCGATGGAAACAAGCGCGCTTACAGACTCCTGGATGGATCGAGGGTCGATCTGCGCTTCGGCCAGGCGCTCTCTGACCGGCGCATCCCATGGGACGGCGCGCGCCCGCGCCCCCAGAAACTCGGCGGCTTCTTTGCGGCGTCCTTTTTTCTCCAGGAGGTCTGCCGCCTGCTCCAGATTTTCGAAGGGCTCCCCGGCTACCAGGACCATGCGCCGGAGAAGAGCGAGGGCAGCAGCCGCATCGCCGGTCTCCAGCCTTATCTCCGCAAGCGCGAGGAAATTTGCGGGAATCAGGTTCTGCTGTTCGAGCTCTCGCGTGTACACAAACTCGAGCACACGGCGGGCTGAGGCGGCGTCGCCCTCCGATTGCAACACGGCGCCGGCCTGGCGCAGCAACTGGAGAGGCGGTGTCCTTTCCGGCTCACGCCGGTACAGCTCGATCAGCGCGTCCAGCGCATTCTCCTGTGCGGCCACGCGGATTTCCAGAGGCGCGATTTCAGACGCCAGCGCCTGTCGTGTTTCGGGCGTAAGAGCGTCAAGCGCCTCTCTTGCGCGGCGCGGCTGTTTGACCTCGAGGAGATAAGCGATCCATTGGACGAGCCACTGCTGGACGGTTTGCTGGGCGTAACCGCGGGCCTCCCCGCGCGCTCGCGCGAGTTGCTCTCGGGCGGCTTCCACGATACGACGGAAGATTGGTTCCCTATATTGCTTGGGTATCCACTGGGCCGAGACGATGCTGCCGAGGAGCTCGGTCTCGTTCGGCGCTGCGCGGGCCAGATCCAGGATCCAGGCCACACCGCTTGGCGTATCGGCCGAAGCTGCCAGGGCTCCTTGCAAAAGAGGCTCCACCCGGTAGGAGCCGTTGCGCCGGACATAGGTGCGGAGCAATTTGTCCGCTTCCTGCCGCAACTGGTTCGTCAGCTGCGCCCGGCCAATGTTTTCGAGCGTCACCCGCACGTTCTCCCAGAACGATTCGGGCACTCTTTGGCCTTGAACGCGCGCGAACGCCTCCAGGGCCGCTTTCCAGTGCTGCTTCGCGTCCTCTGGTTTGCCTTGCCGCCAGAGTATCCTGGCCATGCGGTCGTGCGCATCCCCGCGCAGAGGGTCGAGCTCCAGGGTGTTCGCGAAATCGGCGAGAGCCTTGTCGAGGTCTTTGTCCGTTTCGTAATATTCGGCGAGAGCGAAATAGGCAGCCGCGCGGCCTGGTGTATGTTCGAGCTCCGCCGGGAGATAGTCTTCAGGATTCCCTTGGCCGGTGAGCCTCAGAAACTCCCCATACCGTGTGCCGTAATAGAACCAGAGGTCACCGGCGAGCTGCTGGTTCCGGTCCACAGATTTCCCGATCCGATCCCCCACGGCGCCTTTTCCCAAGGCTGCCAGAAAGGCCTCGTGGATCTCCGGGGTTGGGACGCGGTAATGCAATCCCACCAGGCCGGTGTAAACCTTGCTCCAGACCGGCGGGAGTGACTGGCCGCACGCTGCGACGGCTCTCAGGGCAATTTCGGGACTGCTGTTAGCTACGGCGAAGTCGGCCGCTGAGTTGCGCAATCCGCTGGATCTTCCTGATTGCGCGATGGAGATCAGCCGGGTCGTGTCGCCTGCCAGAAGCAGCTCGAACAACCTTTCCTGTAGATTACCCGGGAGGCCGGAACGCTGGAAGCGCAAAGAAAGGACTCGTATTTCCGCCGGAGTGTTTCCGGCGTGACGATAGGCGGCCGCCGCCCGGTCCAGAATGGAGTCTTTGTCCTCCTTCTCGGGATAGGAGCGCCAGTACTGCTCGATCTGGGCAGCCAGCTCCTCAAACTTCATCCGGCGCTCCTGCAAGTCGATCAGGCGGTTCATATGGAAGACGCTCTCCGGCCTTTCCGGCTGGAGCGTCATCTGCTCGAGTCTCCAACGGACTTCAAGGTCCGAAAGACCGGCGCTTTCCGCCAGCGGGATGAAAACCTGCGTCACTTCTTCCGCGCCGGCCGCGGACCGCTCGCGCCCGAGAAAATCAGCCAATGAGGATTTTTCTTCCGGAGTGAAATAACGTTCCGCCACCGCTCCCATCTGTTGGAGCGCGGTGCGAAGGCCTTCCCGGGCGTGCTCGGCCCCGGAGTCCCGGGCCGCTGTCCTGAGCCGCTTGAAGGCGTCTTCATGCCGGCGCAAACGCGTCATGATCGCCCCGTACGTCCGGGCGCCGGGGACATAGTCCTGGTCGACGAGCAGATCTTTGCCGGCAAGGTCGAGACCGCGCTCCGCAAACTGGCGCGCCTGGTCGAGCATATTCCAGGACTCCAGCTTTCCCGCGACCCGGAAATAGATATCGGGACGCTGCGGACGGCCTTCGACCAAGGCCCGCTGCAACGCCTGCACGGCGGCGTCGGTCTGCCCCTGCCGGGCGCGGACCTCGGCGATCTTTTCCATCCACTGCGGATTGCGATACGTCCGCTCATACAATGTGGAGTAAGTCGCAGCGGCCTCTTCGAAGCGCATCAGGCGTTCTTCCAGCCGCGCCCGGGCCGAATAAAATTCGGCGCGCTCGGGCCGGATTTCGCTGGCGCGCGTCCAGGCCTCGATGGCCGCCGGAAAATCTTCGAAATGGGTTTGCAGCCGAGCCAGTACCATCGGCCAGCGAAAGTCTCTTGGAGAAGCCGCGGCGGTTTTTCTGTAGTAGCCGGCCAGCTGCGGCTGGCGCTGGTGCTCTAGCGCGTAGGCCGCCGCCTCCTGCACCAGCGCTTCGTCCTCGGGATAACGGTTGACGACTTCGACGTACTGGTCCACGGCCGCGGCGTAATCTTTCAGGCGCGTGAGCGCGAGGATCAATCCCCGCCTTAGGGCAGCGATGCGCGCCGTCCGGTCCTCGGCGGAGAGCGGAGCGGACCGCATCTCCTGGATTTTCGCGGCATAGAAGTCCCGCAGGGCTTGGTCTTCGCCGGCCCGCGCGTGCGTGTCGGCGAGTGCGGCCAGGTATTCGCCGTTAAAGGGATCCTCGAGAAGCAACGGCGCCAGCAATTCCCGGGCCCGGGCGTACTGCCGGGCCTCCGTGGATTTGCGGGCGGCCTCGAAGAGGAATTGTTTCTTTAGCCCCGGATACGAAGATCCGGCGGCGCGCACGAGGAGGTTCACGGCGAGATCCGGCATCTTGTTGCGCCAGTAAAAGTCGACAGTGGCGCGAACGATGCCGAGCACGCTCGGTTGGTCCTTGTACAACGCTTCCAGGACGCCCTGTGCGAGATCGGTTTTACCTCTTCCTTCGTGGAAGCGCGCCAACGCCAGCCGCAATCTCATGCGGTCCACGGGGTCGCCCGCAAGGTTTATCTGCTGTTCCAGCGATTTCTCGCGGACGCCCTCAAAGCCGTACTTCTCGCTCAAGCGCTCCACCTGCTCCAGCGCTTCGAGCGCTCCCGCGGAATTCGCCAGCGTAAGCAAGAGGGTCTCCAGCTCCTGCATCCGGTTTTGCGCTTCAAGAATCTCGACGCGCAGCGCAATGGCGGACTCTCGCGGGCTGCGCCCGGAAGCCAGACCGGCCGTGACTTCTTCGACGAGCGCCTGGTGCTCGGGCCGGCGCGCCAGCTCGAGAAGCCGGCTGCGGGCGGGCGAGCGCCCGGCGGCGGCCCGCGCCCCGCGCACGTATTCCTCCACGGCTTTCCGCATCTCGCGCTTGTTTTCGTACACCGCGCCCGCCTCGTAGGCGTAGAGCGTGGGATTGGCAAATTGCTTCCTTCCCGCGGCCATGACACGAAGGGCGTCGTCGAAGCGGAAATAATCCCAGTACACGGTGGCTGCCTCGAGGTACCCCTGGGATTTTCCCGGCTCCAGTCGGGCAAGCCGCTCCCATTGAGGACCCGCACGAGCAAACATTTCACGGTCGGCATAAATCTCGCCGATGCGAGTCACAGTTCCGCGGTCTCGAGGGTCGCGGAGCTGGAGGTTCTGTTCGATGGAAACAGCCGCCGGTACGTGTTTGGGATCGTAGGCGGCCAGCGAGCGATGGACGGCGGCGGCCCGTTGACCGAGCTCCCTGTCGCCGGGGTATTCCGTGGCCAGCGCCTGGAGCACCGGCGCCGCAGGCTCAAAATGCGAGCGCCACGCTTCGGCCTCGGCCACGAACCGTGTGGCCGCCGGGTTTGAGTAGACGAGACCGGGCCAGTTGCCGGATCCGGCCGCCGGATCGGACGAGCGGACGCTCTGCAGTTCCGCTTCCAGCCTCCCGCTGCGCGAGAGAAACTCGAAGAAGCGCGAGCGCAGGTCCTCATCATGATACCAGTGGTTGCGCAGCAGCTGCTCCCAGGCCGCCGCGTCAAACGTCTCCCTCCGCATGTAGGCCGCGAGGAGGTTGCGCACGAACGTCAGGTTGTGAGGGAAGCGCTGATGGGCAAAAAGATTCACTTGCCTGTACAGAATCGGATCGACGTTCCCCTGTCCCACCACTTCCCGGAAATAGCCCTCGAGCTCGGTGCCCGAAAAGATGCGCACCACTTCCTGCGCCAGACGCTCGAACTCCGCGGCCTGCTGGCGGCGGAGATACCAGCGCGCGAGTTTCTGGTACCAGGAGCGGTCGGGAAACTGGCCTATGGCGCGGCGGTAGACCTGCTCCACTTCCGCTCCGCGGCGGTTCTGGTCCAGGAAGGCCGCCAGGCGCTCGTAGAGTTCCGGATCGTTTGGATTGCGGTCGATCTCCCGGCGATAGAGATCCAAAGCCTGAGGGATCTGCTTCATCAATACCAGCCGTGCGATGTACCGATCCAGCACCAATGCGTATTGCGGAAATTGCGCCGCGGCCACGCGGGCTGCCCCGCCTCGACGTCGTGGCGTTCCGTCTTGCGGGGCGGTGGCGGCTCCCGTCGCGCTACCCAAAGGCAAACCGTTCGCGCCGGAGGCGAGCTCCTTCAGAAGGTCGTCGTAAGCGGCGAATTCTTCCCGCGCCTGGTTCTTGCGCGCATGGGCTTCGGCCATGAGCAGAGAAACGCGCGTGCGCTGCGCGGCTGCTGGAAAAGCCGCAAGAAAGGCTCGCGCCTCGCGGATCACGCCATCGTCGTCGCCGTAAGTCGCGTAGGTTTCCAGAAGCGCGGCGCGGAGATCGGCTCGCTCCGTGCTCCGCGGAAAGCGGGAATCAAAGAGCGCCAGGAGCTCGGCGGCCCGCGCACGGTGGAAGTAGGCCACGGAAGCGCGCTCCTGCGTGGCATAACGTGCGGCCGGAGATTCGGAATTCAGCAGCAGAGACAGTACGCCGTTCAGGAACCCGGGATACGGATCCATGGTCGCCACATCGCGGTAGAACGAAAGGTCTCCCGCACCAAAACGGATGGGCGCGTCCGGGGCGTTCAGGAGAAGACGGATCAAGCCGGCAAGCGCCTTTTCAGGGGCGGAAGCGTCGTTCCCCGGGAGGCTGTACAGGGCATAGTAGTGGCGAGAGGCTTCGTCATAGCTGTGAATCCCTTCGAGCAGCTGGCCCAGGGTCCAGAGCTCATCGGCATTCCAGGCGGCCTTGCGCGCCTCTTTGCGCAGACGGAGCTCCGCCAGGGCGCGCTCCGCCGCGGGGAGGTTTCCCTGCTGCTGGTAGTAGTAAAAGATGCGTGCGGCTGCGGCCAGGTCCTCCGGGTTTGAAGCCGCGGACGCCCGCGCCTGCGAGAGAAAGGCGCGCAGGCGGCGCGTTTGCTTGAGGAGATCGAAATAGCTCTTGACCAGCTCCGGTGGCCAAAGCGGGCGGAAGGAACGCTCATAAACCGCGAGAGCGCGTTCCAGGGAACCACGGCGGCGTTCCAGGCCGGCGCGGGCTTTCACCGGGAAGAGGGCGTCATCCGGAAAGGCCTTTTGATACGCTTCCAGAAGTCTCTCCGCGGGCGCGTACTGTTTCCGGTCGAGCAGAAACTCGAAGTACCGCGTATAGATGCCGCTTTCGCCGGGGTACCGGGAGGTCCAGGCCTGGTACTGCGCCATCGATTCGGCAAGGGGGAGGGCGTGCGCCTGGATCAACGAGAAGATGCGCTCAAACGCAAGCCAGGACCGTTGCTGCTGCGCCGGCAAAAGGCGCTCGGATTGAGGAGAGGGAAGCCGTGCCGCCGCCGAGAGGGACTGCAGCTCTTCGACGGGGCGAAGGCGGCGATGATAAAAATCCGCCAGTGCCATTTGTGCGCCGGCTTTGTCGCTCGAGACCTCCGCGTACTTCTGCCAGTCCGCCTCGGCCGCGGCAAATTGGAGTTGCTGCTCTGCGGCTCGGGCGCGCATCTGAAAGAGCTCGGCATCGGACGGAGCATTCTGGATCAGCCGGGTCAGAGACGCGCGCATCTCTCTCGGCGAGCGCGGGGCGACGATGGGGCCCCCTGGCATCGGAAGGCTCTGGAAGAACACGTTATTCAGGCGGCTGGCGGCATCGACATTCTGCATCCACTCCTGAAGCTCGGCCCTCACGGCAATCGCCATGCAGAACAACGCAAGGACGATGCCGCTCGCGATTGCGGATTGCGGATTGCGGATTGCGGATTGAAAAACCCAAATCCGCAATCCGTTAGGGGAGGACTTCAATCGCCACCTCCCGGCTGCCGATGTTGTGGGCGATGTCTTCGGCGGTCACTGTCAGGTTGTATTTTCCCGCGGGCAGGTGCGCCGGAATCACGAACTCGCCCGTGTTCGAGCCGGCGCCGGGGTTCCATCGCAGTTGAAATGGGGCCACGCCGTACATCCGGCCCAGAATTCTCCGCGTGCTTTCCGAAGCGCCGGCGCGCAATCGAACGATGTCGCCGCGGTGGTACCGGTCCCTGTCGAGTTTCACGCGCACGACCGGCGGCTTGCTCGCGATCACGAATGTCTTGGACTCGCGGTACGCGCGGCCCATGCGGTCGCGCAGGATGAGACGGACGCTGTAAGTCCCATCGGCCATTTCAAGCGGCGCCAGAAATCGGGTTTGCCAGATGTCTTCTCCTTTGAGGTAACGCAGCTTCTTGATCAGTCCGAAAGGGAAGAGGGCCACGACGGATACGATCGATTCATCCGTCTTCACTCGGAGCAGAGGGTCCCCGGGCCGGATCACGCGCGGGCGGAGGAGCGCCCGCGGCGCCGCGAGGAACGAGGTGTACGGCGTCACGAACTTGTACTTGCGCGCCAGGCCCACGATCTCGTCAATCGTGGCGCGGTCTTCACCGTCGCGTTCGATCTTTTCCAGCAAGGCGTCGACCCGGGCCCGCGCCCATGCGCGCGGCAGGTGCGGATGCTCGAGGCTGCGCTCCGGCAGCGCCGCCGTCGCCTGCAAATCGACCGAGCGGCCTCCGCGCAGGCCGCGCGCCCTGAAAACCGCCTGCGCGGGCTGCTTGTACTGGCCGATCCACGAAGCCATCGAGCCGGAGAACCAGCTGTCCTCCAGCGGGTAAATCAGATCAAAATTCGTATCGGGCGCCGCCGTCAGGCGCATGTTTTGAAGCGGGCGGCGGCCGATCTTGGCGATGAAGGCGTTCAGCTTGAATTCAATCGGCTCGGTGGAGCGGACCCATTCCAGGAGCCCGTCGTTGCGCGCGAGCATCTTCAGCAGAGGCATGTTGGCATCGTCGCCCACGGCGAAGACATAGGTGCGCGGCCGGCTTGCTTCCGCTAATTCCTGCCACTTCTGCGCATACCATGCGGCCAGCCTCCCATTGTGAATCGTGCCGCGGGTCGCGCCGCCATCCCCCAGCAGCACCAGGTACGACTCGCCGTTGCTTCTTTGAGCGAGCCCTGCTGCAAGCGCAGACTTCAGATCGGTGCCGCCGCGCAAAGGACCGCTTCGCACAAAGGCCAGCGCCTTCTCCACGTTTTGCGGCTCGGCCGCCACCGGGGCGGGAGAAAACGGCGCGACCTCCGTGTTGAAAAGAAGAACGTTGAACTGGTCCGAGGGACGGAGGGCGCGCAGCAACGTCTCCAGGGCCTGGTAGCTGCGTTCCAGCTTTTCCCACTGCATCGACAGGGAAGTGTCGAAGAGCGCGGTCAGGACGCGAGGCTCGCTCTTCGCCGAGGCATCCGCCTCCGCGGGAGAGAGCAGCGCCGCGGCCTGAAAGAAGCCGGGCTCCGGCCTCACGGGCGCCGGGGACACCTCCGTGGGCAGCGGGGTGCCGGACGAGGGATCGCGATAGGCCAGGATCTCCAGGCTGTCGCTGCGGGCCGGGTCCAGAGAGTAACGGATCGCGAAATCTTCGGCCAGCGAGACGTTGCGGCCCTCATAGGTTGCCCGGATCCGATGCGGCGCGCGCTCGGCAATCTGGATCGGATAGAGTTTGCTCACCGGCTCGAAATCGCGCAGCGCGTGGGCGGAGCGCAACTCCAGCGTGATCTCCAGGCGTCCCGCTGCCTGCGCGCGGTACGCATCGGGGCGCAAGGGAACGGCAAAGAAGGACTTCAGATCTTCGACGGGTATGACTTCATGGTACTCGATTTCAACACGCTTGGTGCCGAACGCCGGAATGGGAACGATGCGCGCGGTGAAGACGGCGGTGCGCCGGGCCTCGTCGGCGCCGCGCTCCCCCATTTGGAGGAGACCGGGATCGATGGCCTGCCACTTCAGATCGTTATAGATCTCTCCAGCCCGCCGCCGTTCGAGTATGACCCCCGGAATGCGCGTTACTCCGTCCCAGACGGCAAAGTCCGAAACGCTCGTTCTTCCCCCGAGCGCGAAGATATAGTTCCCTTCGAGCACCTCGCCCGTATGGCTGCCGAAAATCTGGAGCACCTGAACGCGCGCGTCCCCGCTGTCGATCAGGATATCTATCGCCATCTCGTCGAGGGACAGGATGGAAGGATCGGGCTGCGGGCGGTTCGAGGGGATCAGAACCCCGGCATCGCCCCGCGCACTCTTGGCCAGTAGACAAAGGAGAGCGCAAACGAACCACGAAGACACAAAGGACACGGAGACTCGCGGAAATCGTCTACTTCTTTTCCAGCTCGAAGCAACGTTCATGTTGCGCAAATTTTCGGTCAAAAATGACCAATGACAAATGACCAATGACAAATAGAAGTGGGAGTCCGGACAACGAACTGCCATTTGTCATTTCTCATTTGTCATTTCACTGATTCGTTCCTCGGGTGCAATCTGTCATTGTTTGTTTGCCATCTCTGCTGTGCCGCGTTACTCCGTGTCTCTGTGTCTCCGTGGCTTTCCTGCCACTGCGGCTTTCAGAAAGCGGATTCGGCGATGCGCACAAGGCCGTTGTCGGTTCCGACATACAGATAGCCGTCCCTGGCAGCCAGGGCGGTAACGTTTAGCGAAGGCAGTCCAGCCGAAACCGCGGTCCAGCGCTCCGTGGCCCGATCGAAGACGTAAAGGCCCTTTCCGAGCGTGCCCGCGCACACGTGGCGGTCCGTCGCAGCCATGGCGTTCGGATTCACTTCGAACCTCGAGCCCAGATCCGGAAACGTGTGCCAGCGCCCGGAATCATCCAATCGAAGGATGCCGCCTCCGTAGGTTCCCACAAACCATTCGTTGCCGACAGGCGCGATGGCCGTAATCCAGTTGTGCCGCAGCGCGGAATTCTCGGTAGTGTAGCTCGCGCGCACGATGCCGCCTTCGAGAACGGAAAGACCCCCGAGGGTGCCGACGAGCAATCGGTCTCCCGAGCGCGCCAGCGCGTAGGCGTGGTTGTTGACCAGGCCCTGGAAGGCGTACAGGCTCCTCATTTCGGCTGCGTCGATAAGGGTGAGCCCGGCCGGCGTGGCCACGGTCATGCCCTCGGGATCGAGCGAAACATCCGTAATATGGTTGGCGATCAATCCCTCCGGGCGCCCCAGCACCTGTCGCGGTTTGCCCCCGGAGTCAAAGAGCACGAGACCGTTTGCGGTGGCCACGGCAGCCATATTCCTGTCCTGAGAGCAGACGATGCGGTTAATGCAGAAAAGATTCTCGTTTTCGTAATGGGCTGCGCGTCTGCCGGCGGCATCAAGAATATCCAGGCCCCGATCGAAATAACCGACCCACACTCTTCCGGCTCCGTCGACGGCCAGCGCAGAGATGTTCCGATCGGTCAACAGGGATTTGTCATGCGCGAGAATCTGGCGCCACTCCCCCCTGCGGTCGTCCACTGCGTACAACCCTTCTTCCGTGAGCGCCAATACCGACCCGTCCACTTCGAAGAGACGCTCCACAGATCCCGGGAGAGGCTCGCCTCGCGGCCGCGGAGCGTGCGGCGCCTGGGAAACCAGCGGAACTTGAATCAGCCCCTCCTCGAGGGTGCCCGCGAAAAGGGTGTCATTTCGCACCAGCAGAGACCGGGCAAAGAATCCGGAGGCTAGGTTTCGGACGAAGCGGCCTCCCTGAAACTCGGCGACTCCCATAGGAGTGCCCGCAAAGACTGTTTCCCCCGCCTTCGCCAGAGACAGAATCTGCGGATCCGGAAGGGCGCCGGGATCGCCGATGCGGCTTACCTGACCTGCCCGCCAGAGAAGCAGCCCTCTGTCTAAGGTTCCGATCCAGACGGCGGAGTCGTCGCCTTCGAGGGCTGTCACATGCATGTCGGAGAGCGCCAGGTGAAAGCGGGTGATCTTTTTCCCATCGTAGAGAAGGACTCCCTTTTGTTCCGTGCCCAGCAACACTCGTCCCGTGGGCAGGGGAAGCACGGCCGTGAGCTTGCGGTAGGGCGCCTGCTCCGGCCGGATGTGACGAAAGGTTCGGCCGTTGAATGCCAGAAGCCCCTCGCCCGACGTCGTCACAAACAACTCGGATTCATTGACACCCGCGGACTGGCCGATCGCAAGACCCCTCAACGGAACCGACGGCAGCTCGAGCCCGGGACGATACTGCTTCAGGAGCGTTCCCTTCGAGTCGTACTGGAAGAGGCCCGCCGGCCCGCAGATATAAAGGTTTCCCTGAAATAGTCTCGCGTCGGAAAAGGCCAAAGGCGCGCTGAGCCATTCCGGGCCGGGGAGCGCCGGCCGCTCCGTGGCAGTCGACGTGAAAGCGATTTCGGCTTCGGAGGAGACGCGCTCTGTGGAATGCCGCAGCGCGCGGGAAGCGTCCCAGAAGATGTATGAGGCAGTCCCAACGGCAAAGAGCGCCACACAGATTGAGGCCAGGCGGAGAGTCTGCGTTTTGGACACGTACATCTTTGGTTCGGCTTGTTACTCACCCGCTGCATCTAATCGAGGGTACGACGCCCCGAAGACTGCAGGCGAAACATTCTATCACGCAGGGCGAATTGGACGCCTTCATAAGAAATATCGCACCAACTGAAAAACCTGGCCGCGAATTCCACGAAGCAGCGGAGCCGCAACCAAAAGCATAGAGGAAACCACAGATGAACACGGAGCAGGCCAGCCGCAACCCAAAAAATCTCACCACGAAGACACGAAGACGCGAAGAAATCCTTTGCGATTCTTCGCGTCTTCGTGTCTTCGTGGTGAACAGGATGCATGCGCTCCCGGTTTCAAGTGTCTCAACCCTCCTCATGTCCGTTGCCTTCCGGTATGGTCGTCTGCGACCACCGAGCTTTTGTCACTCCGGGGATCTTGGCGAGTTTCTGTCCGACCGAAGGCAACTCGCCGGCTCGGGTTTCAGATAGGCCAAAGGACGCTTCGAGTGTCGCCTCTGAAGAGTTGTCCAAGGTCTCGCTGTATCTTGTAACGGACACGCCGTTCTGTGCTGCAAAGGCAGACCAGGCGGCGCGAACCTCTTCGGTGGCAGAAGGGTTGAAGTTGACCTGCACGTGATATGTAACGAGCGGCGTAATGAGGCCCGAACGCTTATCTACCCAAGTCGTCAACCAGTGAAGCGTCACTTGGACGATCAGAATGGCGGTCAAGATAAGGGGAGCAAGGCTGTAATACCCTTCTCCGATGGCAAGCCCCATGCTTGCCGTCGCCCACAGAGTTGCGGCTGAATTGATTCCCTGCACGCTTCCTCCCCGGCGCATTATGACGCCCGCTCCGATGAAGCCGATGCCGGTTACCACGCCTGCCGCGATCTGCGCCGGATTGCTGTTTGGGCCAAAGCCGTGCTGTGAGACCAGCGCGAAAGAAGTCGAACCAACCGCAACCAAAGTGTTTGTCTTGATCCCTGCATTCTTATGGTGCCACTGTCGTTCGATGCCGACGACCGTGCCGAACAGCAGGGACAACGCTAACCGGACGCCAAGCTCTATGTCGCTCATAGGAGTGTGGAATTCTGCGCCCTGATGGTAACACGCTTCAATCCTCTCGCGGGAGCTTTCATGAATTGTAATATCCTATGCTAGCCGGAACGAATTGTCCCACAAGGATGCCGGCCCTTCAGGCCTGGACCGTGAGGATAGGAAATTTGAGTTTCGCATCGCTGGTTTCATTTGCGGTTGATGCAAGGAAGGACAAGTGAGTTCGCGGGCTTTTGTTGGGAGTTCAGGCTTTTAGCCCGAACGGGCGCAGTGCAGCCCGAAGGCTGAACTCCAAACTTTACTCGTAGCGGAGCACCTCTATCGGGCTGAGACGGGAGGCCTGTATCGCAGGATAGGATCCGAAGAGCACGCCGATCGCCGCCGACACGCCGAAGGCTAAGACAATCGACCAGGTGGTGATGATTGTAGACCAGCCGGCGTAATACACCACCAACCCGGCGATGGCAAAACCGAGAGCGACGCCGATGATGCCGCCCACGATGCTGATCGTGACGGCTTCGATCAGGAATTGCAGCCGGATGTCCAGCCGCCGGGCGCCGATGGCCCGCCGGATTCCGATCTCGTGCGTCCGCTCCAGCACATTGGCCAGCATGATGTTCATGATGCCGATGCCGCCGACGAGCAGCGAGATACCGGCGATACAGCCCATTACGATATTGAAGATTTTCTGCGTCTGCTGGTTCTGGCGGAAAAGCTGCTCCGGCACTATAAGGCTGAAATCGGGCTCTCCATTGTGCAGCTTTTCCAGGAGCTGGGACACTACCAGGGCCGTTGACTGTATTTTCGACTCGCTCTCTACTTCCAGGACGATCCCATCCAGCTCGCTTTCCAGCGCTTTCACCTCGAGCTTCTTGAGCGCGGTCGAGAGAGGGATGTAGATGTCATTGTTTGTGTTCTGGAGCTTTACACCCTGAAACTCGTCCTGCGACAGAGTCTGGTCCGCGATAACTCCGACGACGCTGAACCAGGCGCTGTTGATCTTCACTGTTTTTCCAAGCGCGCTCTCGAAACCGAACAGCCCTTGCTTGGCGGATGCGCCGAGCACGCATACCTGGTTATAGAGAGCTTCATCCTCGTGATCGAAGAAGGCGCCGTCGAGCGACTGCAGATTGCCCATCGAGAAGTATGCCGCATCGACTGCCACCACTCTCGATTCGACTTTGTGGTCGCCGGAGAAGACCTGATAAGCCTTGATGTTTTTCCTTCCGGCGCCTCGCTTGAGATTCGGAGTCACCGCCAGCAGGGCTTCCACGTCGCGGCGCGACAACCCTAGCGATTTTTCCCGGATTTTTCGGAGGTCTTCAGGATCGTACTCTTTCCCTTCCACGATGATGTTGCGCAGGCCCATTTGTCTTATCAACTGCAGGGCCTGGTCCTCGGCCCCGGCGCCGATGGAAAGCATCGAGATCACCGCGCCCACACCGAAAATGATTCCGAGCATGGTGAGCAGCGAACGCAACTTGCGCTTCGTCAGATTATCCAGCGACTGGGTAATGCTTTCGTGGACGTTCATGGTGAAATTGCGGATTGCGGATTGCGGATTGAAATCCGCAATCCGCAATCATCGCGGCCCGATGCCTTTCGACAATTGGGGTGCGGTGTTCGTATCTTTCTTTTGGATCTCCGCTTTGGGAGGATTCAAAAGGACCGACTCTCCTTCGCGCACCCCGGAGAGGAGCGCGATTCTCGCACCATCACCTGGACCGATTTCCACCGCTCTTTTCTCGGGAGCTCCGGGGCGGTCCACCCAGACGAAGAACTTGCGGTTTTCCTCGCTCAATGCGCCCCGCGGGACGACCAGCGCGTCCTTCAGCTCAGCGACGGTAATTCGGGCGCGCACCATTTTGCCGGGCCTCAGGACTTGACTGTCCTTGGCGTCAATTTTCAAGAGAACTTCGAAATACTTGACCGGTGATTCCTTTTCCAGCGGGCGGGCCAGCGTCTCCATGCGCTCAACGGTGGAATTGAAACGGAGGCCCGGATGCGAGTCCACTACGATGTGGCCCGTCTGCCCGATCCTCAGATTACCTGCATCCGACTCCAGGACATACACACGAGCTTTCATCGTCGATATGTCCGGAATTGTAAGGATCACGGTCCCGGGCCATCGGGTATCTCCGGCACTGGTGCCCTGGTCCATCCACCAGCCCTCCTTCTTCTGGAGCACGAGGCCGTCATGAGGCGCGAGAATCTTGAGCGATCCAAGGCTTTGCCGCAGCATGTCGCGCTTGCTTTCGTGCTGCTTCCGCTCGATGACGAGGATGCGCTGCGAGGTGTTGTTCAGACTCTTTTTGGTCTCCACCTTGCCGCCCAGTTCGCTCACCTTCGTATTGGAAAGGTCGATGTTCAACTCCCCCTCGATGATTTCGTTGCGCGTGAAGATGTCGCGATCTTTGGGCGCCTGAGTTGTGGCTTTCTCAAGTTCCATGCCGGCGATCTCGCGATCCACGATCACCTGGCCGGTGTCGGAGTTCCCCCGCAAGACCGTCATTTCGAGCTGGCGGAGCGTGGCTTCCAGGCTGTTGTTGGTTTCCTGCGTCTGCTGGATCAGCTCGGACGCGTCAAACTCGACAAGGGTATCCCCCTTCTTGACCGCGCTTCCATCTTTGACAATCCAGAAGACCTTCAGCCCGCCGGTCCGAACCTGCGGAACGGAAATGGAGGTTGAGGAACCGGCCTGAAGCTCTCCGAAGGCAGGCGCTTCGACCGTAAAGGAGGTTTTCTTCGGCGTGTAGGTGATCGGTTTGGACGCTTGCAACTCGCGAAGCAAGAGCCATGCAGGTAGGGATCTGTCGGCGAAGACCCACACTCCGGCCACCATGCACAGGACAAAGACAGAGGCATTGACGACCCAATGTTTCATAACAGGATCTTCTCGCCTTCTTTCAGACCCTCCTTGATTTCAATCGCCTCGGAGTTCCTCCCCCCTACCCGGACGGGACGCTCCTCGACCTTTCCGTTCGCGCTTTCCACGAGCACAACGACCCGCCCCTGCTTTTCACGGACCGCTTTGACGGGGACCAGAAGGACGCCGGGGATTCGTGCCACCTCGACCAAGGCCGTTGCGGTCATGCCGGGCAAAAGCTTTTCGCCCTTGCGTTCGATCTCGATTATGGCATCGACCACCTTTATCGGGGTGTCCCACCGCTTCGTCCGGAGAACCGTTCCGACGGATGCGACCTTTCCCTTCAACTGCATTTCCGGGAAGGCGTCCATTCGAACGCGCGCCTTCTGGCCGGGGCTGACGCCACCCGCGCTGACCTCCTCGACCATCGCCTCCAGCCGAAGCGTGGACAGGTCCGGAATCTGCATGATGATCTCCAT
This sequence comes from Acidobacteriota bacterium, assembly GCA_003225335.1. Lineage (GTDB taxonomy): Bacteria > Acidobacteriota > UBA6911 > UBA6911 > UBA6911 > Gp18-AA60. Next base: position 11,335 of record QHZE01000420.1, on the reverse strand, counting down.
ACGCCAGGCAGACTGCCCGACCTGCTTCTTTTCGCCGTTCCAACTTCTCTTGAAGATCACCACACCGGCCGCAGGTGCGAGGACCCTCAACGCTTTCTGCTGCGCCTCAAGCTCCGCGACACGCCGGCGTGTCTTGTCCAGGGTATTCTCGAGCGCCGCCAGCTCTGCTTTCATCATCCGCTCGGTTGCCTGAAGTTTTTCTTTCAAGCGCTGGTCTTCATTTTCAGCCAGCTCCAGCTCGATCTGAGCTTGTTTGAAATCCTGCATGGAGGTCAGCGAGGGATCGACTTCGGCTTTATGCCGGGCTTTCTCCAGGTTGACCCTGGCCTCTTCGACACGAATCCGCAGGTCGCGAAGCTGGACGTCATATTCGAGTTTGCGCTTGTTCAACTCCTCCTGGGCCTTGTCCCGCTCGGCTTGCTGCTCTGTAAGCCGGCGGTTGACCTCCTGGCCGTCAAACTCGATAAGCAAGTCTCCAGGTTTCACCTGGGCGCCTTCATCGGCCAATCGCGCGATCTTGAAGTCCCATAGTCCCTCCACTGACGGCGGGCCGATATCCACCGCCCGGCTGGCGACGAGGGATCCGGTGGCCGGTATCTCTACGGTCAGGTCCCCCCGGCGGACAATTGCATCGTAGCCGCCCCGGTGAGACGTATCGGTGCTCGAGCGATGAACCGGCCAGAGAGCGGCCACCGCGACAGCGATGATCCCGCCCAGGATCATCCAAAACGCTCTCTGCCTGATCAACATGCGGATGTAGCGCCTCATATCTTGACTTCCGTCCCCTCGGCAAGACCCTCGACGAGACACGAAACCGAGTTGCGGGCCCGCACCTGAACTTCAGTTTTGACGCCCTGCGCAGACCGGACGTAGAACTTTCCGTTTTCCTCAAAGACGGCCCTCCGCGGAAGCACCAGGCCTTCTTCCTCGTCCAGGATGATCTCGGCCCGTACAGACATTCCCGGACGCATGATTTTGGGGTCGGTTCGATCCAGTTTTATCGTTGCGGTGAACACCCGGACGTTAGTTGCTTTTCCAAGGCGCTCGGCGAGCTCCGGGATGTGATCCAGAGTTCCCCCGAACTCGGCGCCGGGATAGGAATCAGCGACGATACGTGACCGCAGACCCGGGCGCAACGCCCCCCCATCCACCTCGCTTACAAACGCTCGTACCTCCATTTCTCTGAGGTCAGGGAGGCTCAGGATCGTCCATCCCCAAAAAATCTGGTCCCCTACTTGCATTTTTCTGGGGACCTCCCCGTTCCAGCGGGAAGGCGGGAAAATCTCATATAGAACCGTGCCGGGCCGATCGGCGCGGATTTCCAATGCTTCGATGTCGGCCTTGAGCTGTGCGATTCGTCCGGCGGTCTGTTCTCGCTTCAGCCTCAACAGGGCAACTTCCTCCCGGGCAGCCTTGTTGGCAAGCTCAAGGCTCTTGGTTGTCTTTTCGTATTCTTTCTTTGCCTTCTGGAATGCGAACTGGTAATCCTGCCAGTCTCGCAAGGAAAGCAGCGACTTTTCGATATCGGCCTTCAGCTTTGCCTTGTCCAGCTCAAGCTTGTTTTGGCCAAGCTGAATCTCGAGATCCTTGATCTGGACCTCCAACTCCGCCTCCTTTTTCACCAGGTCATTTTCCGCTTTCTCGAGGTTGAGATCCTCCGTCAGCAGGGTGCTTACCAGACTGGAATTGTCAATTTGGCACAGGAGGTCGCCCGGTTCGACATGGGAGCCTTCGGGTGCCAGCCCCTTGATGCCAAAAGGACCGCGTCCGCGGAATGGGGGTGCCGTAATCCGGACGGCCCGTACCGCTGCCAACTCGCCAGAAACGAGCAACGAGCGGACAAACCGCTCCTTCTGAACCCGGACCGATCTTGAGGCGCGCTCATCCGCTGTGGCGTCGCGGCCGCGTGAGAACCAGACTCCGACCCCCAGTCCCGATCCTGCCAGAAGCGCGCACATTCCTATCACGCGGATCCTCATTTCGTTGAACCCCCAAGATCTTATACGGGTTTAGACACCGTCGGGCCTGGAAAAGTTAACCAAATTTTATTGTTTGGGGAACTCCATACCTGAACTCTGGACTGACCTCCGAAGCAGGCATGGGAGTTCAGGCTTTAGCCTGCTCGAAGTCACCGCAGCCTGAAGGCTGAACTCCAAACGTCGGTTCGGAGTTCAGGCTTTAGCCTGCTCGAAGTCACCGCAGCCTGAAGGCTGAACTCCAAACGTCGGTTCGGAGTTCAGGCTTTAGCCTGCTCGAAGTCACCGCAGCCTGAAGGCTGAACTCAATCCTGAGCGTCGTGCGAAATTGCTTATCTAGAGCGGTCAATCGTCCGATGAACTAAAAAGTTACGGACGGAAGGCCCCCATCTGCCCAGGCGGTCAATTTGGAATTGCGGATTGCCGATTGCGGGTTTCGGATTGCCCATTACGAGGTTTCTGTAAATCCGCAATCCATAATCCGCAATCCGAAATTGAAATGATCGCACTTCAGACCATGCACAAACAACTTCGGGAAACAAAAAATGAACATCAGTCAACACTACAAAATCGTAGCAATGGATATATTGCTGCTTCTCCCCATCACCGCGGCCGGGGAGCAACCAAGTAAATCCGCCGGGCGGACATGTGTTCAGGCTATTACTGTGGACGAAGCGGAAGGGCAGATACTGAGTTTTCACCACCTGGCCGGCGCGACCGTGGTCGAGATGCGCGGTACGAAGCTCGAGCCCCGCGCCTCCACCCGGATGAAGATTCAAAGCCGTCCGGGCTTCACCGAGATCGACATCAATGCCGGGGAAATCAAAGGCCTCCAGCCGGCCAGGCGCTTCGGCAACGATTTTCACACGTACGTGCTTTGGGCCGTATCCGTAGATGGCGAAGCGATGAACCTCGGCGAGATCACATTTCAATCGGGCCAGCCGGTAAGCATCGATGTGACGACTCCGTACCAGACGTTCTGGCTCATGCTGACCGCCGAGCCTGACTACGCCGTCAACGATCCCAGCCCGGTGGTGGTCCTGTACAGCGTCAACCAGAACGCCATCGAAACCAGCCACAAGGGCCTCGCCGTGCCCGGCAAGCTCCTTTACTACACCTACTACAGCCAATACGACACCTCACCGGGCGCCCTCCAGCCGGAGACCCCCAGTGAACTTCTCCAGGCCCGCAAAGCGGTCGAGCTGGCTTCCAAGGCGGGTGTCCTCGCCTCGCCGGCTCGCGAGGGCGAGGAACCGCTTCCGGACGAACTGCGTACGCGGCAGACGCTCGAGCAGGCTCGGGGATACCTGCAACAGGCCGAGAAAGCCTACGGCTCCGGCACCAGCCACGAAGCGGCCCAGTTCGCACGTACAGCCGCCCAGGTCGCGGAGAATGCCCGCGCTCTCGGGCTGGGCGCGGTCGGCGGCATCTACGTTCGCCAGATGGAACGGGACCTGGACAAGCTTCGCGCTGAAAGGGAGAAGTTGGCCGCATCGAACCAGCAGACCAATTCGGAGATGGCAACCCTGAAGGAGCGCATGGAGAAGCTCTCGGCGGAACTTGAAAACGCCAAGCAGGGGGGCCTGGAAGCAACCGCCCGCGCCGCGGAAACCGAGAAAGGCCTTGCCGAGCTTCGGCGGACGCTCGAACAGTCACTCCAGCAGGCCAAAGACCAGAACGACCGGCTGCGCGGGGACCGGGACAAGATCTGCGAGGAGCTGCGGCGCCAGCTTGCTTCCCTCGGCCAGCTGACCCAGCAAGGCGGGAACATGGTCTTGACGCTCGCCTCGGACATTCTCTTCGATTTGGGGAGCTACGAATTGAAACCTGTGGCCCGTGAAAATCTGGCGAAGCTCGCGGTCCTTCGGTTGCTGCTTTTTCCCGAGGGCGATATCCGCTACGAAGGCCACACGGACCGGTTAGGCGATGACAACTTCAACCAATGGCTTTCCGAGCAGCGCGCCCTGGCCGTGTATCGTTACTTTCTGGAGGATAGTTTTGGTCATCAAAGGGGTCTCGCCGCCGCCGATCAACGCCTGACCAACGTGCGGCAACTCCTCGCGACCAGCTATAAGAGCGGAGCGTCCGGACGGGAACAGCTCCTCAAAGGGCTGGGTGAGACTGTCGTGGGCAAGGGGGAGCGTGAGCCTGTAGAGGACGTCCCCGGTGCCAGCGAGCGCAACCGGCGCGTCGTGCTTCTCTTCCCGCCCGCCCAGGTCGGCAACGTGACTTCAATTTGCGAGGCGGCGCAATCTCAGCGGTAGAAGCCGAACCGCGAGGGGCAGAGGGGCAGAGGGGCAAGAGGGGCAGAGGGGCAAGAGGGCAGGCAGAATGACCTCCGCCAGGCAGTCTTCAGCCAAAGCCCCTTCCTCGCCGTTCCCCTCGCGGCATGACTGAAGTCGTGCCCTCCCATCGAATGGCAACTTCGGGCGGAGGAGACTCCGCCGCCCCTCCGCCCCTCTGCTCCCTTGCCCCTCTGCTCCCCTGCCACAACCGCTTACCCAATGCGTTCGGCGCGCGTGACGTAGGCCGAAGGGCCTGACCAGCGAGGTTTCCAGATCGCCAGGCCGTACTGATGGAGGCGCTTGCCGTAGGGACCCGTATCACGCCAGCGCGTCTCGAGCTCGGCGTGCGAGAGATAGCCGCGCACGGCCTGCAGAGACGGGTCCTCGAAATAGATGCCCGTGCGATCGTAGCCGATTGCCAGGACCCAATGCCCGTTTTTCCAGACGCCGGTGTAGCTCCGCGGGTAACCGCGCCTGCCTTCGTGCTCCCCCCAGGCCTGGATCATGAGCATCACGGGTCTTCTCCGGCGAAGATACACCACGATTTGTCTGGGAGTCATGGGACAATGCTCCCGGAACTGCAGGCCGTATTCCCTGGCCGCACGCTTGATCTGGTGCGGATGGCAGCCGATGCGCTTGTCCATCCGGAGATCCCGGACGTATTCCCACTCGTCATTCGGACCCACGCCGTAATATTTACAGACCGCCTCAAGACACGATGCCCCGCAGGAGTAATCGGTCTGCTGGGTGGTGTCAGGGACCGGTACCTTGATGGCCCCTCGAGGGATGCGGTGATACTCGGGTGTGATCGTCATTGCTGCCTCGAGAAGCTCAATATTACTTGGGTTCCCGCGCGGTGTGCTACTGTCCTGTTGGCGTCCTGTGCAATATCAAACCCATGACTTTCAAATCCCAGTGATCGTTTTCGTGAAATTCACAGCCAATAAAAACCGCCGCGAATTCCACGAATTTTCACGAAAAGACTGTTTCGCCATCCTCGCTCCTCTATCCTCCATTTTCTCTGTGTCTCCGTGGCTCTGTGGCTAAACTAACGGGTTGTCGCAAAGGTCTTTACCAGCTCGATGTCATCCGGCGTGCCGGTCCTTCCGTCCGGGCCGGCGGAGAGCAGGCGGACGGTGCCGGGCGCGCTCCTGGAGGCGGCGAGGGGGTTATGCCACGCGTCCTCTCGGATCAGCGGATTCATGTATTTCGGACTGAGAGTGTCTGAGAGAGAAACGTAGTCTTTAAAATCCGGGAGCGCTCCGTTGGCCTCCCGATACTTCTCGATCGCGGCGGCAACCTGTTCGAGCAGCTTGCGTGTTTGCTCCGTCTTGACCTGCTCGAGCGCGCGCAGAATATCGTCGAGTTTCTCCCAGGGCCGCTTGCCCAAACGCACCTCGCGGATGACCCACTTGCCATCGACCTTTTCAAACCGGAATGTGGCGTGCAGCGTGGTTTCGGCGACGGCATCTCTCTGGCCGGTCTGGTTCACCGAATCGATATAAATGGACTCCTTTTGGAAAGCGTCCCGGTCGAGATCTGCAATCACATCTCGAGCTGTTTTTTTGCTTAGCGATCTGGCGCCGCAGCTCGTTAGGAAGAGGGGAAGAAAACAGAAGAAGGTTACACAGGCCACGCGTGGCTCACGTCGCATCGGAGGGAATATATAGCAAACGAGGTAAGCCGGCGCAATGGAGGTGAGTATAATGAGCTATCCCCCATCAGTTAGGAGGGCAGAAAGCAGAAGGCGCCCCCAAGTTCAAGCCTTAGCGTGCAGCTTGAAGTGTCCCTCGTGAAGATATGCTTTTCGATGACTGGTTGCTGCGGGAGGGCACGACTTCGGTCGTGCCGTCAGGAGAGGGTCTCAGTGACACGCTTTAGCCCCTGAGGGCATCCTCGGAACATTGCTAGCCCTCAGAGGCTAAAGCCTCTTGAAGTGCGTCTTTCTCGCGGCACGACTGAAGTCGTGCCCTCCCGTTCCGAGCGGTTTTCATCCGCAGTGCGTAAGAGAAAATGTAGCGCCGGCTTCCAGCCGGCAAAGGTGCCGTTGACGCAAAAGGAGTTGTCCAGTCTCCATGCCGGCGAGACGCCGGCGTTACGATTTTTTCTCACGTCCTGCGCCTTTGCGGTAGGGCCTTTGGTTGCGGCCGAAGGCGGCCCCTATGAAAATTCCAGCCCCTCATCAATCCGTAGCGGCGCCCCCTGCGTGGGAAGCTCGGGCGGCCATACAGGGCCGCCCCTACGATTGGGCGGCACCCCTACGGCCATTTTCATTCGCAGTGGCGAGCCGTAGGATCATAGAAACTCCGTGGCGAAACAGGCCGCGCGAATCCTTACTTACAAGCCGCGTATTTATGAAATCATGTAGGCTGAACTTCAAACCTTGAGGACAGAATGAAGTCCATGCCGAATTCTGCTGTCGAGGCGCGTCGCCGGGCACTCTCTATCGACACGCCGGTGCAGTACCTGAAGGGCATCGGCCCCCGGAGGTCAGAGCAACTCGCAGCCCAAGGCGTCCGGACGGTCAGAGATCTCCTCGAATATCCGCCGTTTCGTTACGAAGACCGCACCTATTTTCGGCCCATCGATTCTCTGCGGGAGGGGGAATGGGCCGTCACGCGCGGGCGCGTCAAAGGCATTCAGGATTACCAGACACGGCGGCGCGGGTTTTCCATCTTCCAGATGCTGGTGGGGGACAGCACCGGAAGTATCCTGGTCAAATTCTTCAACCAACCGTATCTGAGCAAGGTCTATGGCGAAGGTGCGGAGATCGTCGTCTACGGACAGGTCCGGCGGGACGAGTATCACCGGAGCTCACTTTGCTTCCACAATCCGGAAATCGAAATCCTGGATCGAGAGGCAGGCCAGTCGATTCACACCGGCCGTGTCGTGCCGATATACCGGAAGCTCGGAGAGCTAAGGGCGCGCGCCCTGCGCCAGATCATCCACTTTGTAGTTTCACAACTTCCCGAAGATAGCAAAGACCCCCTCCCGTCGTACTTGCGCGCCCAACTTCGGCTCCTCCCGAGGAGCCAGGCCCTTGCCCGGATACACTTTCCAGAACTCCAATCCACCACAGCTGCGGGGCGCGCCAGAGAGTTGGAAGCGCTCAATCGCGGCGTGTCTCCTGCACACAAACGCCTTATTTTTGAGGAACTGTTTCAGTTTCAGGTGGGTCTGTGCATGGTGCGGGAGCATCGTATCCGGATAGAAAAGGATCGAAGCATCCGGCTCGGCGAGAATGTGCGGCAGGCCATCAAAAAGATTCTCCCCTTCCACCCGACAGAGGCGCAAAAGAGAGTTTTGAAGGAGATTGCAGACGACTTGTGTTCTCGCCGTCCTATGAGTCGCCTGCTCCAGGGCGACGTGGGTTCCGGGAAGACCATCGTCGCCGCCCAGGCTGCGATTATTGCCGTCGAAAACGGTTATCAGGCGGCCATCATGGCGCCGACCGAGATCCTGGCCGAGCAGCATTACTTCTACTTTCGCCGCTTGCTGGCCCCACTCGAATATCGCATCAGCTTGTTGAAAGGGAGCCTGCGCGCCCGAGAGAAGCGCGAGACCCTCGAAAAGATCCGCACCGGAGAGTCGCAGATTTCCATCGGCACTCACGCTCTCATCCAGGAAGGGGTGCAATTCCGCAATCTGGCCTTCGTCATCATCGACGAGCAGCACCGCTTCGGCGTGATACAGCGCAATGTTCTTAAAGAAAAGGGGAACGAGCCGGATATGCTGGTAATGACGGCAACCCCTATCCCGCGCTCGCTGGCCCTGACCTTGTATGGGGATCTGGACGTATCCGTCATCGACCAGATGCCGCCGGGCCGCCGGCCGATCGACACCTGGTGGCTCGAAGAGAAGGATCGAAGGAAGGTGTATGAAGAGATGCGCAAAACTGCGGCGGCCCGGCGCCAGGTCTACGTCGTCTATCCTCTGGTGGAAGAATCGGAAAAGTCCGATCTGCGCGCGGCCACGGAGATGGCGCAGCACCTCCAGGAACAGGTGTTCCCCGGCCTGCGTATCGGCCTGCTTCACGGCAGAATGAAGAGCGCCGACAAGGAGCGCGTCATGGCGGCCTTCGCCGCCGGCGAAGTACAGATTCTGGTATCCACAACGGTGATCGAAGTGGGCGTAGACGTCGCCAACGCCACACTCATGGTGATCGAGCATGCCGAGCGGTTCGGTCTCGCTCAGCTGCACCAGCTCCGAGGCCGCGTGGGCAGGGGAGCCGCGCAGTCACGATGCATTCTCGTCGCCAACGCGCGCGGCAGTCCGGAGGCCCGGCGGCGGATGGACATCTTGTGCGAAAGCAATGACGGATTCCGCATTGCCGAGGTGGACCTCGAGGTGCGCGGGCCTGGAGAGATCATCGGCACTCGCCAATCGGGCCTTCCGGTGTTCAAGTATGCCAATCTGGTGCGCGACCGGAAGGCTCTTGAAGTTGCGCGCGCCGAGGCCGATCGTTTTGTGAAAAGGCTGAAAGCGCAGCCCGATCCAGAGTGCCGTCAGATCGCCAGTCTAATTCAGCAAGAGTGGAAGGACCGCTACGGCCTGGCCCTCGTGGGATGATTGACGAGTGACGAGGGTTGCTCATTAGAAAAGTCAATATTCAAGGTTCGTTTCGGGAATGGTGGCCGCATTCCTCAATTCCCATTCGTCATTCGTCAATCGATATGCGAGTGATTTCCGGGCAGTTTCGGGGGCGAAAACTCAGGGGGCCGCGCGGCGCGGAGATCCGTCCCACCGGAGATCGCCTTAAAGAGAGCCTCTTCAATATTCTTGATCCGTCCATTCAGGGAACTGTCCTCGTGGACGTCTTCGCAGGCACGGGAGCGATAGGGATCGAGGCCCTGAGCCGCGGCGCCCGGCAAGTGGTATTTGTGGACTCCAGCCGGGAAGGCTGTCGTCTGATCCGCGAGAATCTGGAGTTGTGCGGCATAGAGAGTGGCTTTCGGCTCCTCAGCTCTGACGTTTTCACCGCGCTCCGCCTTCTTGTCCGGGAAGGCTTTTCCGCCGATATTCTTTTCATGGATCCTCCCTACCAATGGCGGCCTTATCGGGACCTTCTGGAAGTCTGCTTTCGGACGGGTCTGGCGCACGGGAATTCACGCGTCGTGATCGAACACGATCGCAAAGCCGAGGTGCCCGAGGACGGGGACGACTATCATCGAGCGCGCACAGTACGCCAGGGTCACAAATGCCTCAGCTTCTACGGGTTTAAATCTCCGGGCATTTGAGTCCTCCTAAAAACATAGCCAAGGGGCTTCGCCCGAGCCGCAACCGAGAATCTTATTAGGTGATTCTTTGCGTCTTAGCGGTGAGTGCGGCGTATCCTGCTTTCACCACAAAGACGCGAAGACGCAAAGAAGCGCGGAGAATTTTGAAGTCTTTCTTTCACGCCATAAGCAACTTGATCGGCTTGGACCGCAGGGCTTTCTTAATGTACTTTTTCAAATTGCGCATGCCCTGGACGCAGCGATGGCGCAGGGTGGAGTACGGGATGCCCCGCTCTGCGCCTGCCTCGCGGATGGAGGTGAATTCCGGCGCGAGCAGCGTCAGGCGGACGGCTTCGCACTGTTTTTGCGGAAGCCGTGCCAGCCCTTCCTCCAATAGCGTCATCAGCCGTGTCGTCTCGTCCGACTGCTCCAGGTATTCCAGGTTACTGTGCGGATCCCTGCTGTCTTGCGAAGGAATCCATTGTTCTCGCAAGGGAAGGTGACGGGCGCGGTCCCGTTTTCGAATGTGGTAAGTTTCGATAGCGGTGTTGCGAATCGCCCGTCCCAGATATAGCCGGACTTCCTCAGTGCTTCGGAAGGGCCGATTGCGCAGCAGGACGCGGCGGACCGCCTCTTGCATAACATCCTCGGCATCTTCCGCAACAAGACGCGTAACAAATCGCAGCCACTTGTCTCCGTGCCTGCATATGAGGTCGGCGATCACGCCGGCCACGTCTGAGCTATAAGAATCTTGAGGCGGCATTTTATTTTCTTAACCTAAATCTTGCGATTGCTGTTAGAATGAACGGCACGCTATTAATGTTTCCAATGTGGTCTGTGTATTTCACACAATCTGGCTCTGCGCTCCTGCAAATGTGCATTTGCTCCGCTTGACCCGGCTGGTCAGACACTTTTGGATTGGGGTGGGCAGTGAACGATTTTCCTGAAGACCGATATCGAGCTATCTATTTAGAGCTCTTGCGCTCATTGGAGAAGGCCAGAAGCCGTCTCGCCGTGGCAATCGCGACCGAGTCCAAGGCCACGCCCCTCGATCGCCTGCGCTATTACCGCGAGGTGGAAGGAACGATACATCGATGGCTGAGAGAACTGCGAGTCCGGCGCCGGACCGGGCTGGAAGCGCATGAAGCGTGGTTCCAGGTTCTGGATTCCCTGAAGGGGCTTCTCCCGGGGCCGGATCACCTCCCGGCTCGGCACAGCGCTTTGCAGCTGTGCCAGCGTCTGAGGGAGGCCCTGGCACCCCTCGAACAGATCGAGCGCCTAGAAACGAGAGGTTAAGAAATCAGCGCTGTTTTACAGAGCAGCGGCACTGGTACCGAGAGAAAGTGATAGAGTCTCCCCGCTGTGAGATTGCACAGGGGGACCTTTTCCGATTCAGGCATGATCTTGGCAGCCGCACCGAAAAGGACAACGCAAGGCACACTAACAGCACCTAGCCGCGGCCCTGAGGCCGGGGATCATTTGAGATTTCAAATGGGAGTCCCTGCCCTCACGCGCGGGGCTATCACTGTTCGGACCCTCGGCCCCGGCTAAACTGAAGTTCCCTTGAGGCTAAACCGGACCCGGCCAGAAAACTTTCGAGGAGATACCGTTACTGCACCAACTCCTTGAAGTCCCTCTGGTGCCCGCCTATAATGACCCGGCTTGCATGTGCCGGAGTTTGGGGTGTACATCAGACCCGCCATGAGCACATGAAGATCCGAGCCGTATATCCTGGAACCTTCGATCCCGTGACGAACGGTCATCTGGATCTAATTGAGCGAAGCGCGAAGATCTTTGATGAAGTCATCGTTGCCATCCTGCGAAATACGGACAAGATCCCTCTCTTTACGGTTCAAGA
>QHZE01000058.1 GCA_003225335.1 Acidobacteriota bacterium | reverse complement strand
TGGTCGGCCTCAAGGTAGGCTTTCAGATCGGCCAGGTGCATGTAGTGGTCTCCGTGTGTCAACAGCGTGTCGCGTAACGGGGCGAAGACACCGGGTTCATTGCGGCTGAAATAATCGGAGAAGATCAAGTCCAATGCCGCGCGGGTCTCCGGCTCGTGTTCATAGTGCCAGTGCGGGTTGTACCAGCCGCGACTGCCGGCCACCTGTTCCGCCGTCAGGCCGAAGAGGAAGAAATTCTCCTCGCCCGCCTCCTGCGCCATCTCGATGGTCGCGCCATCGCGCGTGCCGATCGTCAAGGCGCCGTTCATCATCAACTTCATGTTGCTCGTGCCGCTGGCTTCGTAGCCGGCGGTTGAGATCTGGTTCGAGACATCACTGGCGGGAATCAGCCGCTCCGCCAGTGAAACGTCGTACTCGGGCAGAAACAGAATCTTAATGCGACCTCGCATCGCCGGGTCGCCGTCGATTGTGCCGGCCAGGTTCTCGATGAACTTGATGATGAGCTTGGCGAGCTGGTAGGCCGGCGCCGCCTTGCCGGCGAAAAAAAACGTCCGTGGCGCCATCTCAAGTTTCGGGTTCTCCCGCAGCCGGTTGTAGAGCACCACGATGCGCAGCGCATTGAGCAGTTGCCGCTTGTATTCGTGGATGCGCTTGACGTGGCAATCAAAGATCGTGTCCGGGTCCACTGTCTGGCCGGATGAGGCTTTGAGCCAACTTGCAAACTGAGATTTGGCCTCACGCTTGGCCTTCTTGAAGCCATCGCGAAAGCCTTTATCGTCGGCAAGCGGCTTCAGCTTGTTCAGTTCGCCAAGGTCAGTGATCCAACCGTCGCCAATCGCCTGGGTAATCACGCGCGCCAGCCCCGGGTTTGCCAGCAACAACCAACGGCGGGGCGTGACGCCGTTCGTCTTGTTGCTGAAACGCTCGGGAAACATCTCGGCCAGGTCCTTGACCGTTATCGTGCGCAGCAGCTCGGAGTGAATCGCGGCTACACCGTTGGTGCTGTGTGAGCCGACGATGGCGAGGTTGGCCATGCGGACGTGCCTGGCCGGGCCTTCCTCAATCACGCTCACGCGCCGCACACGTTCCTCGTCGCCCGGGAATCGAGCCCGAACCGAATCGAGCAGGCGCCGGTTGATCTCATAGATGATCTCCAGGTGACGCGGCAGCAGCGCCTCAAACCACGCGACCGGCCATTTCTCCAGGGCTTCGGGTAGCAGCGTGTGATTCGTATACCCCAGAGTCCTTTGTGTGAGGTCCCAAGCCTTGTCCCAGTCCAGGTGTGCATCGTCGAGCAGAATCCGCATCAATTCGGGGACCGCCATTGTCGGGTGCGTATCGTTGAGCTGGACGGCGACTTTTTCAGGAAGTGCAGTCCAGTCCGTGTTGCTGCGCCGGAAGCGCCGTATGAGGTCAGCCAGCGAGCAGGCCACGAGAAAATACTCCTGCAGGAAGCGCAGCCCCTGCCCCATGCTCGTAGAGTCGTCAGGGTAAAGCACCCGCGTGAGGGATTCGGCCGTGAGCGTCTCAGCCACCGCACCGACGAAATCACCATGACTGAATACCTCAAAGTCGAAGTAGTCCGGTGCATTCGCAGCCCAGAGGCGAAGCGTGTTGATGGTCTTGCCGCCATAACCGACTACCGGCCGATCAAACGGTACGCCGAACAAGCTGGACGGCTTGCCAACGATCGCTTGCAGGCTCCCACCGCGCACCTGGAAGGAACAATTCAGCTTGATTTCAACCTTCTCGTGCGGCCGCGCAACCTCCCACGGGTCCTGACGGCGAAGCCAGTTGTCCGGCTGTTCCTGCTGCCAGCCATCACGGATGGCCTGCTTGAAGATGCCGTACTCGTATCGCAGGCCGTAGCCAACAGCCGGGAGTTGCATCGTCGCCATTGAGTCGAGGAAGCAGGCCGCCAGGCGCCCGAGTCCACCGTTACCCAGACCGGCATCGGGTTCCTGTTCGAGCAACCCGAGCCAATCGAGGTCTTTTTCTTTGACAGCCTGCCTCGCGATCGGATCGAGCAAGAGATTGGTCACATTGTTGGCGAGCGAGCGGCCAATGAGAAACTCCATCGAGAGGTAGTAGACACGCTTGGGGTTCTCGCGAGTGTATGTGTTCTCAGTCTTTATCCATCGCTGCGACAGCATATCCCGCACGGAACGGGCCATAGCCTCAAAACGCTCACGTGGGCTGACAGCCGCCAGATCGACGACGTTGTCGAACACAAGGTGGCGTTCATACAACGCGTTGTCCGTGCCCGCGAATTCAATCGGGCCGCACCCGTATTGACTGCGGAGTTCCGAAATAGTGTCACTTTGGGTTGACGCCGGAGTCTCTATCCCACTTTTTGTGCGCATATTGGAGTTTCCTTAATTTGCAATTGAACCTCGGTGAATCTCAAACCGGATCCGGTCAAGTGCCTGCGTGACGAGTGTCATTCCACAGACGGATCACCGGCTGGCACAGGTTATGCTCATAGCCCAACGCGCTCAGGCTCGCGGTGCTCAGCAGGAGGTATGTTCCGGCCGGCGGTTCGAGCCCCAGCCAGCGGGCGGCGAGCACTCGCAGGAAATGGCCGCTGGAAAAAAACAGCACATCCGCTCCGACAGCTCGCACGCGGCTCAGCACGCGGTCAGCCCGCGCGCCCACTTGGTCCGGCGATTCACCGCCCGGGCAGCCGTCGCGGAACAGCTGCCAGTCCGGGCGCTTCGCATGGATTTCCGCTGTGCGGCGACCCTCATATTGACCGTAGTCCCATTCGACCAGGTCGCGATCGACTTCAGCGACAGCCCCGAAGCCCGCCATCTCACAGGTCCGTGCCGCGCGCTGCAAGGGGCTCGTAAACACCTTCCCGAAATTCAGTCCCATCAGCCGTTCCCCGAGCGCCCGGGCGTTCTGCTCGCCGCGCTCGGTCAGCGGCAGATCGGTAAGCCCCGTATGTTGACCTGTGAGGCTCCACGCCGTCTCGCCGTGACGGGCCAGGTAAATAACAGGAAGCTCGTTGCTCATGGCACTGTTCTCGCAGGGACGGCGTGCACCGTAGGCGCTAAGCGGCCCCAGTTCAGTGGAGCCTCGTTACTCCGGTTCTTTTACTTTGCAGGATCGCGGCGAAAAAAAACATCACGAGATAGAATGGTTTTTTCCTACCACTGGAGACTCATCTGGCGATATCACTATTGTGGTAACGGGGACCTGCCCCGGAAGTGCGCCGTACTTCGAATCGATCCTCGGCATAGGGCTTTCGGCTCCGCTGGCCGGCTGTGCGCCGGCCTCCATTTGCATAGAGACGGAAATGACCATGCGAGCGCCGTCCGGCCAGAAGGTGCGTGCCGCAAGTTTGTGTTGCTCGGGCATAGGGTCGCCAAGAGTGACCGACGATGGTACTGCTCCTGCCATAGCTACCATTGCTCCCGCTTTAATTAAATCGCGTCGAGAGGTCATCGTTCTCCTTCCTAAACGCCCGCCAAGATTTGAAGAAAATCCATGATTGCCTGCCGAGCATTCGTTACGTCATTGTTGGCTCTGCCTCAGGGGCCTGCTGTCGGTCCCCTGTCGTTTCCCATTTGATCCACTTGAGATCGAGAACGCAGATCGAATAGATCACGGGTACCAGCAGCAGAGTAATGAAAGTGGCCGAGATGAGCCCTCCGATCTGCGCGTAACACATGGGCTCCCAGAGCGGGCCGCCGTGTGCGGCCAGCGGGAAGAGGGCAATCACCATTGCGCCCACCGTGATCATCACGGGGCGCAGGCGGATGATGCCGGCATCGAGCACTGCCTGCTCGAAGGGTTCGCCTTCGGCGTGCTTTTCTTCGATGAAATCAAACAAGACGATGATGTGGCTGACGATCACGCCGACCAGGCTAACGACCCCAAGGAAACCCATGAAGCCGAAGGGCGCTCCCATAACCCACAGTGCCGCCAGGGCGCCGACTGCCCCGTAAGGCACGGCAGCGAACACGATGAATGGCTTGACGGCGTTCTTGAACTGAAAGGCCAGCGCGAGGAAAATCGCCACAACCGAAATCGCGAGCACCACGACCAGCTCGCCAAAGCCCTGGACCTGCTTTTCCTCTTCGCCGCCGATTTCCAAGCGATAGCCAGGGGGTAGCGAGGCCGTCACAGTCCGCAAGCTCGGCCGGATGTCTTCCATGATTTCCGAGGCTAGTATTCCTTCCCGGGGTGAAGCCGAGACCGTGATCGTGCGAAACTGGTTACGCCGCCGGATAACCTCGTTGCGCAAGCTGTATTCGATCCGCGAGATCTGCCGCAGCGGTACTCTTTGCGTGCCGGTGCTGGAGTATACATAGAGGTCATTGATGTCATTCAGCCGGGCGCGCTCGTCCATGCGCAGGCGCGTCACCACTGGAATCTGCTTGTCTCCTTCACGCAACGTCGTCACCTGATACCCGCTCACACCTGTGGCCGAGGCGGCGGCGACATCGCGATTCGTCACTCCGGCGAGGTTGGCACGGTCGGGGTCAATGGCGAGTTGCACGTTGAACCGATCCTCTCCCCAGTCATCGCGCACCCGCGCGGCCTTCGGATTGGCCTTCAGAATCGCCCTCACACGATCCGCGGCGGCACGGAGTGCTTCGATGCTCTCGCCGGAAACACGAATGGCCACGGGCAGCCCCACCGCGTCGCCGGTCTCCAGTTGCCGCACGTCGATCCGGGCGCCCGCGACCTCACGCGAGAGCCGCTCCTGCAAACGCGGGAGTAAATGTCCGGTGTCGTGTTTGTCTTTGAAGAGCAAGACAATCTGGGCGTAGTTGGGGTGATGCGGTTCCGGCGCCAGCGAATACCAGAAGCGGGGACCCCCTCCGCCGACGAAGGTGCTCAGGGACTCGAGCGGCCGCTTCTCTTCGGCAGAGACCCGCTGCACGATGCTCTCCACTTGCTGGGCCGTGCGGTTCGCCAGATTGAAAGGCGCATCCTCAGGCAAAAAGATGTCCATGAAGGCTAGATAAGACAGGTCCTTCGGAAAGAACTGCTTCTTCAGATTTGTTCCGATCAATCCGCCGGCAACTAGAATCCCGAAGGAAGCCATCAACACGAGCCAGCGATGCCGGATGGCCCACTGTCCGGCATGGTAGTATCTGGCCGCAAAGCCACGACCGCGGCGTTCTTCGATGCCCGGCTCGTGACGCGGGCGCAAAATATAGTAACCCAGCAGCGGTATGAAGGTCATGGATACGATCCGCGAGGCGACCAACGAGCACGTCAGCACCACCGGCAGGGAGTAGAGGAATTGGCCCGTATTGCCCCCGAGAGCCAGGAACGGCAGGTAAGCCACGATGTTGGTGACGGTGGCGTACAGAATCGCCGTAGCCAGCTTGGTCGGACCCAACCAGGCGGCGACGCGAGACGGATGCCCGGCCGCCAGATCACGCTTGATCGCGTCGCCTGCCACTACGGGATCGTCCACGAGAAGGCCCAGCGCGATGATCAGGCTGGCGATGGAGACTTGCTGGAGGTCGATGCCGAGCACATAAGCCATGCCGAACGTCATCAGCAGGGTCAGCGGTATCGAGATAGCCATCAGGAGCGCCGACCGCCATTCCCAAAAACCGATGAGCGAAACGACCACCACCAGGACAATCGCCTCGTAAAGACTGTTCATGAACAGCTCAACATTTTCCTCGACCTGCTGTGGCTGGTCGCTGGTGCGAGTGACGATCAAATCTTTCGGCAGACGCACCTTGAGGTCGGCGAGGGTGGCATCGACTCCCTCCGCGAAGCGGTTGATCTGCTGCCCTGAACCCATCTGAACGCTGAGGACAATGGCACGCGTCCGTTGCCAGCGGCCTTGCGGGTCGCGCCACGAGTAGTAGCTCAGATACCTCGGTGGACTGTCGTAAGCGCGAACGGTATCGACGAAATCGTGCAAATAGAGGGGCGATCCGTACGGTGAGATGCCCACGGTGACATCTCCGATTTCATGCTCGCTGCGAAATTCGCCGGACGGATCGATAGAGATACTCTTGTCTTTAAGTTCGAGTTGGCCGCCGGCCACGGTGATATTGCGTGCCTGAAGAATATTGGGGAGGATCTCCGACTTGAGGCCGTAGGACGCCAGGCGCTGCTGCGAATAGAAGAGATAAATCTTCTCGGGCAGGATACCCGATCGAACCACTTTGGCGACGAGGGGGGGGCCGTCGGGGGTGCGGGCCGTGGCGAGCAACGCCTTCTCCATGGTGTCGGTAAAATCATCCATCTCCCGGTAACTGTACTTTTCACCGGCAACGGCAACCAACTTGACTGGAACTTCGGAGGGGTCACGAACCACGAAGGGCTCCCAAGCGTCGGGATGCATATCCATTGTCCCATAGCGCTCGGCGAGGAAGGCGTGAAGGAAATCGAGCGCGGTCTTGTCGTCTACCGCGGCCTCGCCATCGATGCCGACAAAACCCGGGCCGTCAAGAATCCGAATGTCTTTCGCGGTGTTCTGGCGGCGCGCGTACTCGGCAAACTGAGTCACTCCCAGCACGATCAAACGCTTGTCCACGGCAGGCGGGAAACAGTACACGAGCGCCATGCGTCCGGCCGAGTTCTTGGGCCGCGCCGCCAGAATCGCATCCCTGATCGACTGGGCACGGAGCGCGATCTCGGTTTCGCCGGCTTTGGGGCTCGCCACCGTGAGGAGCAGCGTGGCGGTGTCGCCGAAGTCCCGTACATAATTGATAGGGCCGGCGCCTTGGGGGAGGTCACCAATTGCCTCCAGGCGGCCGCCGATGTCATCCAGAACTTGACCCGTTTCCTTCAGCCGGTTCGAGAGCGTGAACGTCACCGTCGAGACATGGCTTCTGGAGACAGACTCGATGCGCGAGACATTCGAGTTCGAAGCGATGGTCTTTTCTACGCTGCGCGTCACAAGTTCTTCAACCTTTTCGGCGCTGGCGCCAGGCCACGGCGTGATGACCATCGCCTGTTTTGGGGGAATGTCAGGGTCCTTGCGCTGGGGCATATGGGAGTAGCCGTATATACCCCAAATGACCGTGCCAATCAGCAGGACCCAGGTGATCTGCGGGTTTTCCACGCAAAAGCGGGAGGTGTTATGAGTTTTGCTGATCAGTTCGTCATCTTTGGGGTGAATCACGGAATCACCTCCACGTTGTCACCTTCTGCGATGAGCGTCGCACCCGAGGCCACGACACGCTCACCCAATTTCAATCCATGAACCACTGCGATCCGGTCTCCATAGGTGTTTCCGAGCACTACCGGCTTGCGCCGGGCCTGGTTTTCTTCAATCACCATAACCGCAAAGCCCGTGGTGCCTTCCTGAGGTCTGACTACGGCACTGAGAGGTACGACCGGCACCGGTTCCGCTTTGATCGGGCTGCCCAGCGAGAGCGTCGCGATCATTCCGGGTTTAAGCGCGGCCTGTGGGTTGGGCAGAGTTAGCTGAACCTGGAAGAGGCGGGTGTTGGAGTCAGCCACGGCGGCAACGGCGGTGACAACGCCGCGGAATTCGCGTTCCGGCAGAGCTTCTGCAAAGATCGACAATGCCTCTCCACGCTTGAGATGAACCGCGACCAAGTCGGGAACGCCGAGGGAGGCCTTGACGGAGCTCAGGTCGGCCAAAGACATTGCAGTCAGACTGGGTCCGACGAGAGCGCCGAGCTCAATGCTCCTCTGCACCACGGCCGCGGAAAAAGGGGCGGCCAGAGAAGTGTCCTGCAGCGCCAGCCGTGCGGAGGCAAGAGCCGCATCCGCAGAGTGGAGCTGGGCGGCGGCCGCTTCCAGTTGTGCGCGCGCGGCCTCAACCTGCGCCCGCGTGGAATCGTGCTGGGCTTTGGCGGAATCGAAATCAGGCTGGGTCAGACTTTGGCTTTCGCTAAGCGCCTTCGCTCGCGCGAAATCTGCCTCGGCCCTGGCGCTTGCAGCCTGAGCCTGGCCCACTTGCGCCCGCGCAGCCTTCTCGTTCTCACGAGCAGCATCCAGCTGGCCCTGCGCCTGTCTGAGTTGAATGTCGTAGTCCTCTTGCCGAAGCCGGGCCAACACGGTGCCAGCCGTCACCATGTCCCCTGGTTCAAGAGAACGCATGTGGCCGTCGGCCGCACGGATCTGATGAAGGTACTGGACAATGCCACTCACACGGAACGCAAGGTTCACTTGGCGGGCAGGTTCGATGGAGGCCGAGTAGCGCTCGCCGGCCCTGGGCGTGAAGATCTCGACGGCGGCCACACGGACTGGTACAGCGGTCTTTTCCGCTTTTCGTGTTTCATGGCTGCAGGACGTCAGAGAAATCAGCAAAAGAGCCCAAGTAATACACCCCGGGCCGTGAAGCCTGGGGAGCCTTTGCGTCTTCGTGTCTTCGTGGTAAACCCTGACTCCGATCCACCACGAAGGCGCGAAGACACGAAGAATCGCGAAGCTGCGGAGTAATAGTCTGTTCAGTCGATTCATTGATCTTCTCCAACGGCGCGCTCAAAATCGGCCTTGGCCGTCCAGAAGGTCGCCAGCGCCTGTCGATATTGATTGTTGGACTGCGCCAAGCCCGCCTGGGCCTGCAAAACGTCGTCTAGCAACGCAGCCTTTTGCGAATATCGATTCGAGGTGACTCTCAGTTTCTCACGGTCAGTTTCCTGGTTCAGTTCATTGATACGCAGCAAGGCCCGTGCTTCCTGAAGCTTGCGGAACCGGGTGTTAACATCGAGCAACACCAGGGCCTCCGCATCCTCCGCGCCGTTGTCCGCCTGCTTTTGTGTCTTCGCCTTCTCGGCCAGTTCCCTCCGCTTCCTTCCCCAGTCAAAGGGCTCCCAGCTAAGAAATAAACCTGCAGCGGAAATGTTTTTCGGAAGAAACTCTATTCCAAATGGAGAGATGAAGCGATAAGACAGGCTAATATCGGGGATGAATTCTGACTTCTTGACCCGCCGATCCAGTTCAGCTTGCTTCAATTTGAGTCGAGCTTCCCTCACTTCGGGTCGCTGCTCCCGAGCGCGCCCTTGCGCTGCTGCGAGGTCCATCTCGAACGGACTCATCTCAGGAATCGGGTTCACTCGAAACTCGGTCGTAATAGCCCTGCCCAAAAGCTGATTGAGACGCTCCTTCTGTGAGCTTAGAGCATTCTGAAAGGTGAGTGCGTCATACTCCGCCTTGGCCAGCCGGGTTTTCACCTCCAACCCCTGAGATTTCAGGGCGACCAACTGCAGGACGTACTCTCCGGTGACCCGGTCGAGCTCACGGTATAACTCAATGGCCTTTTCAGTAGCTTCCAAAGCACTTTGAGTTTGCAAGACGTCAAAGTAGGCTTTCTTTACGTCGTTGGCCACCGACTGGCGTTGGGCGCGAAGATCCTCGCCGGCAAGCTGCCGGCCGACTTCACTCAGTCGAACCGAGAGGTTGATGCGATAAAGTTGAGAGAGCGGCTGGTCGACGCTGGCGTAAGCAAATAAGTTGAACGTTCTGGGCGTACTGATCGTGGCATCTTGCGCGGGATTGGGTGTGCCGAATGGGGAGGCCCCCAGAGAGCCCTGCTTGAACGTGAAGTCGACCCGTTGCAACAGCAGCGAGCTAAAAGCATTAAAGCTAACGGAAGGCAGGCGGTGAGTGCGAGCTACGGCCAGACGGTCTTCAGCTTTTGACACCTCCAGCCCGGCGTTTTTAACCGTGCGATTGTTCTCCAGAGCCAGAGCCACAGCCTGCTCCAAGCTCAAGACCTCGGTTGGGCTGCGTGGATTTCCCTGCGCCGATACAGAGGCAGGGACAAGCAGCACGACAATAAGAAGGAAATGTCGAATCACTGGATCGCCTCCTTAGAGATGTTCGTCGTCGGGGGTGGCGCAAGTTGGCGGTGAAACTTGCCCTTCGTTCCCAGGCGCTGGTTTGCCAGTCGTCTCGATTTTTTGCGTGCGGCGCCCGGGGGGGCAACGACAACCGGAGATAAGCGGCCAAACCCGTGACATAGGGTTCGTATCCTTGCTTCCCTTGCCGTACGGGCGCGAATCGTACGATTTGCCGTCTTCTCGTCTGCCACCGTGCCGCCTTCGTCTCGCTTGGATCACACTATGTAGGATCGAGGCCATGAGCGCATCCCGAGATTGAGTGTTTTTTCTCAACCACTGTAGCTGTATGCAGGAATAACACTATCGTGGTAATCGGTGGATCGCGCGGGGTGCAATTAGAAGTGGGAGTCGCCTCAGGTGCCGCTTTGGTCAATTGCAGACGAACCAGCTCTTTTGGGAGTGCGGCGACTTGCCGCCGCTATGGCCCCGGCGTCAGAACGAAAGCGGCGACAAGTCGCCGCACTCCATATCGGACTCGTTATTTGCCCGTCTTTTGCGCTCATCCCGCGGCACCGTGACTCCCACTTTTAATTGCACCCGATCACGCGGTAACGATGGAGAGAAATGATCGGGCTACTTGGACAGGTAAGAA
>QHZE01000057.1 GCA_003225335.1 Acidobacteriota bacterium | reverse complement strand
ATGCCAACAATTGGGGTTAGAAACCCAATTAGAAGCAAGGCGCCGCTTGCGACGGCTGTTAGGCCGATTACCCAGTTCGTGAGTGTCTGGTTGCCACGGTCCGTCAGAAAGAATCCGCCTTGAATGACCGCCGTCAGCCCAACGGCGGCGCGCAATAGCAGCAGGCCCACGCAAGGCCATCCGCCCGGAAATGTGGAAAAAAACCTTTGCAGTCCGCGCCTCCTTGATATTCGTTCGTGCCCTTCGAGCGCACCTGTGTGGAGAGTAACGGACTGCAACCGCAAATGAATCCCCGGAATTCGTAATCTTTTCATACCACTTTCGTGGCATTGCCCGGTGCCAGGCGGATTTTGTTTTTTTCACAGTTGGA